>JAQWLS010000047.1 GCA_029247135.1 Dehalococcoidia bacterium
AAAGCATATCTCTCCGTCCTTGATGGACGAACAGACTCAGCGAATCAAATCGAGGAAGTAGGATTCTTTGAGCATAATCCGGTATATACCCTGGGAGCTCGGGCAAATCGAACCAATCTAATAAAACCAGAAAGTGAGCTAGTTGCCCCGCTAGTGCAAACCAATCGTGGCGGCGATATAACTTTTCATGGACCGGGACAAATAGTCTGCTATCCAGTGTTGGACCTAAATAGCAGACAGCTAAAAATTGGCGAATATATACGCGCGCTCGAGTCCATCATTATTACTACACTTCGTACGATAGGCTTAGACCCAAAGCGCATAACAGATTTGCCCGGAGTTTGGATTGGAGAAAATAAAATTGCAGCTCTCGGGGTGCGCCTTCGTAACGGAATATCACAACATGGGTTTGCTATTAACGTAAGTACTGATCTTGGTTGGTATGAATCAATCGTCCCCTGTGGAATCGAAAATTATGGTGTGACGTCAGTTGAAAGAACGGATGCCCAAGTGGAGTTCGACGAACTGATCGAATCCTTAACTACCAAGCTTTTCAGCTATTTCGGTATTCACGGCTATTCGCCGCTTAAAACACCGAGTTATTTATAAAAGAACTCTATGGACTCAACTACAACCTCTCGCCAATCTCATCAAAAAAAACCGAACTGGTTCAAAGTACCATTCCCGACTGGAGAACGATTCACATTAGTAAAAAATCTAGTTCGAGAGCATAAATTAAGTACCGTTTGTGAAGAGGCCCATTGTCCGAATATAGGAGAATGTTTTAACTCGGGGACTGCAACTTTTATGATTCTGGGTGATACGTGTACGCGTGCCTGCCGATACTGTGCCGTCAATTCAGGACGTCCTGACCCCGTTGATCCGCTAGAACCAATAAGGCTTAGTCAGGCCGTAAAAAAACTAGGCCTAGACTATGTTGTACTTACATCGGTTGATAGAGACGACTTGAAAGACGGTGGAGCATCAGTGTTTGCCGCCTGCATTCGTTCAGTTAAACATTTAAATCCATCCTGTCAGGTAGAAGTATTGATACCTGATTTTCAGGGAAACTGGTCAGCTCTGTATTCTATTCTCGAAGCAGAACCGGTTGTCTTGAACCACAACATAGAGACGGTTAGAAGGCTTTACCCGCAATTAAGACCAAAAGGAAATTACTCCCTCGCTTTAAATCTATTCAGGCGCTCTAAGCAGTACAGCAACACGATTCCGGTAAAGAGTGGATTGATGGTTGGAATAGGCGAAAAAAGTGATGAAGTTTTTGAAACAATCCAAGATCTCAGAGACTCAGGAGTTGAATTACTAACAATTGGGCAATACTTACAGCCAACCCCGAAGCACGCACCAATCGCTAGATTTGTCACTCCTCAAGAATTCGAAAACTTCAGGAAATTCGGATACGATATTGGCTTCCGGCACGTAGAGTCAGGACCATTGGTACGGTCTTCCTATCATGCAGCCGATCAAGCGCATCTAGTTAAAAAAATAAACTAAACTGATTTAATTCTTGACTTTGATACCTTGCTGAAACGAAATAAGATTCGGATATTCACCTCATGACAGAAACATTACCTAATTTCTCACTCTCACCAGTTGGTGCGGAACGTGAACAAAATGCTTATTCATTTCCTTCAGGGAAGCAAACCTTAATTTGCTTCGTTAAAGAGGATTGTCCTACCACAAGAACGTCAATCCCACTACTTCAACAGGCTCAGGACATTTTCGGTGAAAACATTGATGTTATTGCCCTCGCGCAAAATGGTGAAGACGATTTAGTACTGGTTCAGGAATATGGACTCACTATCCCTTTCTTGGATGATTCCACACTCAACACGTCCTACGCGTATGAAATTGACACAGTGCCCAGCGTTTTCTTAGCGACTCATGACGGAAACGTCACTCAGCAGTTTATTGGTTTTGGACGAGACGATTGGAAGGAACTGTTTCAATCTCTCGCTAATCAGCATGACGTGACACTGCCAGAGATTGACTGGGCATCGTTTCCGGATTTACTTCCTGGATGCGGTTCCAAGTCGATGGAGCCTGGCATTTTTGAACGTCTAAAGGCTGAGGCAGAAGGGTCTCCACTTCGTGGTCGGCGGGTAGAAATAGGTGTCAATGACGATATCCACGAGTTTTTGTACGAGCAAGGATTGACCGATGGCTTGCCTGTGATCCCTCCTACCCCGGAGCGAGTGATTCGTATGTTGGAGGGGACTACACGAAATGCTCAAGAGATAGTGGCAATCGTACCTCCTAACTTGGCACCAGTAACCATAGAAAAAATCGCAGTGAACTCCGTTATGGCGGGGTGTCGGCCTGAATATCTCCCAGTGGTAATTACCGCCGTCGAGGCCGTATGTACCGATCAGTTTGGGATGCATGGGGTGGGTGCGACCACCATGGGTGCCACACCAGTAATAGTGGTAAATGGGCCAATCCGACATGAAATTGGAATGAATATGGGTTTGCAGGCTCTTGGTCCAGGCAACAGGGCCAATGCCGCTATAGGGAGAGCTCTCAAACTCGTTTTGAGAAACGTCGGGGGGCAAAGACCAGGTGAAACTGAGCGCACCACCATGGGTTCTCCATTGAAATTTACAATGTGCTTTGCTGAATGGGAGGAAATTAGCCCATGGGAACCCCTACATGTTGAACGAGGGTTCGATAAAAACGACTCCGTACTAACGGTCTTTGCAATGACCGGACTTGGCCAAGTCATAGATCAAACCTCTCGTACTGCTCGATCTGTGGTGGGATCAGTCGGCTTAAAAGCGGAAGGTCTACATCATCCCAAATACCACAATTATCCGGACGCACTTTTTGCCCTTTGCCCTGAACATGTAGCAACAATCGCGAGAGATAGTTGGTCCAAGGATCAAGTCAGAGATCGTATACAAGAGGTAACTAGCCGTCCCGTCAGGGAACTTTTGTCCTCGGATGATGTCACCGTGGGTATTGATCCAAAAACACTAGAAGGTGCACCCGAAGAAGAATTAAATCGGTTGGTACCAAAATTTGAACGCAAGGCGAATATCCACATCGTTGTGGCTGGAAGCCAAGCCGGCAAGTTTTCTGCTATATTCGAAGGGTTCTCCAACAGAGTTGGACTTGATTCAACTGTGACGAGCAGAAAAATCGAGAAATAGAACGCGCGTGAGAGGTAGCTACAGCATGGTGCAAGCATCAAAACCAGCAGTCATAATTGATCCAACAGATGAGCGCGAACCGATAAAAAGGAATCTCGCGAAACGTCCTGAGCATATATCTGGCACACTTGGGCTTCTCGATATATCAAAACCCCGAGGCGATAAATTTATTGATCGGCTAGAGCAATTAATAAATGAGCAGATGCCTGCAGTAACCGTTAAAAGGTACATGAAACCGACTGTATCGAAGCCCGCGCCACACGATCTCAGACAACAGATCATGAACGAATGCAATTTTGTAATCGAAGCGGTCGCTGACTGAGGAAGTTGTACAACGTGCAGTGTGCACGATGCAGTCTGGTTCGAAACTAACAACATGCCTGCAGTGTTTGTGGCAACTGATGAGTTCGTAGACTCTGCGGTAGCCCAATCCACATCACTAGGTCTACCTGAGGTGCGTCGAGTCTACATCCCACATCCGATGCAGGATCAAACTGACGAAGAAATGTGGACAAAAGCTGAGGAAGCTATAGAAAAATTACTCGCGGCACTAGTCGCGTAGTAACTGTACCGATCTCGCAGCATAGACCTTAGGCTAGGAAATCCCGCAAACGAATCGTTGCTAGCGGGTTGGCGTAGTTTTTCCATTAACTTCGTAAATCTTGGTGTAGCGGCACCCTGGTGCGATCATCGACGCTTCATCATAAAATGACGAGTCACCACTCCAGAGCTCATAACTTGCCATGACCTCATTGACCGCAGCCTGTACTTTCACTTTTACATCTGACTTTAGGTAATTAGTGGGACAATAATTCATGAAGTTTCGCTGATTCCCTTCATTCACATATTCGCCAATCGTGATCTCTGTACGCCCAAATGGATCCGAGCCATATGCACCTTCATAATTACCTACATAACCCAAAAGATCTCCCGCATTCACCTCCGACCCTGATGTCAGCGGTATGCCATTAACAGTGAGTTGATCATCGCATACTGCTAAGTCTGAACGATCACATGTTATTGCTACGACATGGTCAATCACCACAGCCCAATCGCTTCCGCGCCAAGGTTTGATGATAAGTTCCCAGTCGTCTTGCTTATATGATGTGGTCGGTTGCCAAGTTATCATGTCGATTACTCCACTAATTGGAAAATATGCTTTGGTGCTTCTTGGCACCTTATATTCGAAAGTCGGATTGTCATATTCGCTTGGGGTTCCGGCAGAGTGCACTCTTCCAAATTCGTCAAAAAATGGATGAGGAAAACCACTAAAAAATTCAAAATCGCCTGATGTTCCAGTCGTCGAATTATACGGACCAAAGTTCAATATTAATAAATTCTCTAACTCCGGCGGATCGTTTGTTCCCATCATTCCCATTGAACCCTGCATCTTCGACGGATCCATTGAGCCCTGCATCTTCGACGGATCCATTGAACCTTGCATCTTTGATGGATCCATCGAACCCTGGGAACTTCCGGCTACTTGTGTCGCTACTGAGGTAGCTACTTGTGTCGCTACTGAGGTCGCCGCTTGTGTCGCTACTGAGGTCGCCGCTTGTGTTGCTACTGATGTCGCTGCTTGTGTTGCTACTGATGTCGCTGCTTGTGTTGCTACTGATGTCGCCGCTTGTGTCGCTACAGATGTCGCCGCTTGTGTCGCTACAGATGTCGCCGCTTGTGTTGCTACTGATGTCGCTGCTTGTGTCGCCGCTTGTGTCGCCACTTGTGTCGCTGCTTG
>JAQWLS010000048.1 GCA_029247135.1 Dehalococcoidia bacterium
TCTTTTTCAAGTCAGTTGAGCAAGGTGCAGCGACACAATGCTACGTTGCTGTACATCCTGGAGTTTCGGATATTAACGGCGAATACTTTTTCGACAATAACGTACAAGAGAGTTCATATCTGGGACGAGATATGGACATGGCGAAACGTTTGTGGGAGAGGTCAATGGCTTTTATCGAGAAGTTTTAGGAGAATATCACTCGAAGTATAAATACTCCGGTTCCCCAGATGACCACAGAGCCAATCTGTCGAACAAGCTCCGACCGATCCCGCGCAAGGTTATATGCGATCGTGGCGGGCAGGGCAGGCAACAGTAAGATAAGTGTGTCATTCATTATATTATCCTGACGGCGCTACGATCACGCCTAGTTCCCAGTTACACTGTTGCTATTATCAAAACATAATACATCAATGAGGGAGATATTATGACCGATTGGAAAACGATAGAGGTTGAACAACATGATCGAGTACTACTTGTTCGATTGAATCGACCTGACTCACTGAACGCGTTCAATCCAACTATGTACTCTGAGTTTAGACAGGCTATTGAAAATGCAAATGATGATCCTTCAATAGGTGCAATTGTCAGTACCGGAAATGGCAGGGCGTACAGCGCTGGAGCTGATATTGGAGGTTTCAACGCAACATTTGAACAAAAAAAATCATCTTCATCTGATGAGCGTGAAGAGTCCGGAACTCCTTTCGATCCAACGTTTATAATGGAATCCAAGCCCATTATCGGAGCGATTAATGGTGTGTCCGTAGGAATTGGCTTAACTGGGCCATTACTTTTTGACACACTCCTAGCATCGACTACCGCTCGTTTTTCTATGCGGTTTGCCGCAATCGGGCTCACGCCGGAGGTGGGAAGCGCATGGATGCTGCCTCATATCATAGGGCTCCATCGAGCTCGAGAAATGATGTTGACTGGTCGAATATACAATGCGCAAGAGGCACTTGAACTCGGACTTGTTCGGAAAGTTTATGAGCCTGAAGAACTTGTTCCAGAGGCGATTAAGCTAGCACAAGAAATCGCGGCAAACCCGATAGATACTTTGGCGAGCATCAAGAGAATGGTGTGGGATGACTTGGCCTCAACAGATGTCTCTTCTGTTTGGCGCAGATCAAGTGAAAGATTTGCTGCAGCGAGGAAGACGGTTCAACATCGTGAGGCGCTATTGGCGATGAAAGAGAAACGCGACTCACGATTCCATGACGAGAGCTACATGTCAGAACTGTCCGATCGTATAGCTTCAGGTACGAGTTGAGTAATCTGTTTCTAGATTTGCATTTTACATATCTGCGCACGTGTGAAAGGTATCGTCATGCTCGCTAAGTTTCCCTGTTTGCAGTCACCAGATTTTCGAAAGTTATTTTATAACTATGTACTTACGTCCGCCGCGGCTTGGGCGTCATTACTTGGGCGTGGCTGGTTAATTTTTGAGTTAACTGGCTCGTCTAGTGCGGTTGGTCTCGTAACCTTTGGTGGTATGGCGCCGATGCTGTTTTTAGGTCCTGTGGCCGGCACATTTGCCGATCGATTTGATAGACGGAAGATGGCAATGGTAGCTGCATTATTTGGAGCCCTTGTCTCATTTTTGTTAGGTTTTTTGACATTGACCGGCTCTGTAGTTATGTGGCATGTGGTAGTTTTAGCAATCCTACAAGGCACAGCAATGGCCGCGGTTACTCCTGCTTCAGAGGCTATTATTCCGAGCCTTGTGCCCCCTGAGCATCTATTGAGCGCTGTTTCATTCAGAGGTATTGCAAGACACGGGTCTAAGGTGATAGGACCCTTCATTGGAGGAATCCTTATGGCTCTTCTAGATGATGGGACTGGTTGGGTATTTGTCTTAACCGCACTTTTTTTTCTTATGGCAACGTTTCAACTCTATCGAATTCAATGGAGACCTTCGGCCACACTGCTTCCATCCACTGAGAGTATATTCAACGTAATTAGTCCGATGGCAGCGGCGGCTAAGTATGCCTATGTTGATAAGCGATTATTAATGGTGCTTTCCTTGATAGGTGTGCATTGTGGATTCACTATGGCCTATGATGCGCTTTTGCCAGGGCTATCTGATGAGATCGGATCAGGCAGTTCTACATTTGCTGCTATCTCGGTAGGTGTGGGTTTCGGAGCTTTGATCACAACACTTGCTGTTTCAACGATTTCCGATGAATCGGCTCGTGGACGTATTTTGATTGTGTCTGGCTTGGGGAGTGGTATTTCACTTCTTTTTATAGGGTTTGCCACCAATCCTCTAGTGGCCATATTTGGTGGATTTCTGTCTGGTGCAACGGAAGCTCCTTATATGGCAGTTTCTGCAACTCTGATTCAACAAGTTGTCCCTGATGAGTATCGAGGCCGCATGATGGCAGTCTATATAATGATCGCCGCTGGTTTTATGGCTTTTATGAATTTAGGATTTGGACTCGTGGCAGACTTTACAGGTGAACGAATATTATTCATCGTACCTAGTGTGCTTTGGTTGATAATATTTGTGTTTGGCGGTTTATTCAGCCCAGGACTCAGGCATCTACTCAGGACAGGATCATTTAGGACTGAACCAGCCACGGAACTAAGGGAACCCGTATCATCGTAAGCTAACGATAATTTAGTTTTGGAATTTCTCATGACAGACGATATTTGTTTTTATGATGCTACTGAGCTTGCTGATCTGATTCGATCAAAAAAATTAAGCGCTCGAGAGGTACTAGAGTCTCATTTGGCTCGAATCGATAGTGTGAATCCACAGGTAAACGCGATCGTCACCATGGATGCCGAACAGGCTCTTACCGAAGCTGACAGAGCCGACCAGAGCATTATGAAAGGCAATTCTCTTGGATTACTGCACGGCGTTCCGGTAGCACATAAAGATTTAATTGACACGGCAGGTATGCGGACCACGTACGGGTCACCTATATTTGTAAATCATGTTCCAGATAAAGATGCGTTGATTGTGCAGCGTTTGAAGGAAGCTGGGGCAATTTCAATTGGTAAAACAAACACGCCTGAATTCGGCGCGGGATCTCAGACTTTCAATCAGGTGTTTGGCAGAACTCTCAATCCATACGATTTAACTAAAACATGTGGTGGTAGCAGTGGAGGCGCGGCTGTTGCCTTGGCTACTGGGATGGTTGCCTTGGCTGATGGTAGCGACTTGGGCGGCTCATTGAGAAATCCTGCTAATTTTTGTAATGTGGTTGGCTTACGACCGGCAGTGGGTAGGGTACCTGTCCGAGGCTCAAGTTCTGCTTGGCAAAATTTGAGCGTTCAGGGTCCAATGGCTCGAACAGTTTCTGACATCGCCCTTATGCTAAGCGTTATTGCTGGTCCAGATATCTCTTCGCCTGTAGCCTTGGAGAGTCCAGGATCAATATTTTCTGAGCCACTTGACAGGTCTTTTTCTGGAACACGAGTGGCCTGGAGCGAGGACTTAGGTGGACTCCCTATCGACCAAGAGATTCGTCAAGTTGTTCGTTCTGGGGCTTCTATTTTGTCTGATTTGGGTTGTGAGGTCATCGAGGATGCCCCCGACTTTACTGGCGCGGATGAAGCTTTCATGGCGTGGCGTGGGTGGAGCTTCGGATTTAAAGAAGATCTTTTACGAGATTCACGGGACCAACTCAAAGACACAGTTGTATGGAATATAGAGCAGGGACTCTCTCAGTCAGGAAGAGACTTATCTAAGGCATCAGAGCTTCGAAGTGCACTTTATGCCCGTGTGATAGCTTTTTTCGACCGATATGAATACTTTATATGTCCTGTCAGTCAAGTCACTCCATTTTCGGTGGAAACTGAGTGGGTATCCGAAATCGAAGGTGTTGAAATGGAAACATACATGTCCTGGGCTAAGGTTTGCTACTTTATTTCTGCAACTGGATTACCGGCAATATCTGTGCCTGCAGGATTCTCCGAGGCAGGTCTGCCGATCGGATTGCAGATTATAGGGAAACCGAGAAACGAATTTGAGGTTTTGCAGTTGGCGTATGCTTTTGAAGGATTGACCTCCTATAACAAGAATCATCCGGATATTGTCGTCTAGATGGTTTCGAACATGTAAGTAAGGAATTTTATGAGTGAAAGTATTGGAGTCGGAATAGCTGGCTTCCCTTTTGAAACAGGTTCAGATTTTTTTAAATGGGTTGAGTTGTGCGAGGCCGGTGATGTTGACTCGATATGGACAAGCGATCGGCTCGTATCTGAGGCGATAAACCTTGAGCCATTGGCTCTTATGGCGGTACTGGCAGGAGCGACAGACAGGTTGCAGTTTGGAATGAATGTGGTGGTTTTGCCCTTCCGTGACCCACTCATCCTTGCTAAACAGTGTGCAACTATTGATTTCCTATCTGATGGTCGACTTATTCCGGCTTTTGGCGTTGGCTCTGTTGCGATACCCGAGTGGTCGGCGACAGGTCGAAGTCCACGAGGACGAGGTAAACAGGTTGATGAGATGCTTGAGATTATGACCTTGCTCTGGCAAGGCGAGCGCGTCACTTATGATGGCACCTACTACAAATATGCAAATGCACATATCGCTCCATTACCAATCAGGCGACCTCTTCCGCTTTGGATTGGTGGTTCTTCCAAAGCTGCGATTCGGCGTACGGTTGGTCTTGGTAATGGCTGGTTGGCTGGAATTCAAAGCCCTGCTCAGATCAAACCAGTGGTTGCGGCTATTAGGGCCGAAGGATTGAAAATCAATAAACCTATCGACGATGATCATTACGGAGCTGGAATACCATTTCGTTTTGGTAGCTGGGACGAGCCGATAATTCAAGAACAGGTTGCTCGTTTGGATCGGTTTCCCGAATTAGATTCAGCCGAATCATATGTTGCCGTTGGAAATGCGGAGGACATCTTGGAGACATTATCTGCTTATCGAGAAGCTGGTATTTCTAAATTTGTTCTCCGTCCAATTGGCACGTCTTCAGCAGATATTATGCACCAAACACAAAAATTAATTAATGAAGTAATACCAGTAGTGCATCAGAAGTAAGTTTTACAATGATAAAAACACGCGAGTGGGGGAGTGATACATGGAAATAGCATTAGTAACGGGATCTAGCACAGGGATAGGCCAGTCGACTGCTTTGCACTTAGCACGTACCGGATTCCACGTATTTGCAACTATGCGAAACCCACTGGCCGGGGCAGATTTACTGACCATCGCATCAGATGAAGGTATTGAAATTACGGTATTGCCATTGGACGTAAATGACGTGGATTCATGCGAGTCCTGTATAGCGGAAGTCATTTCACAAGCTGGTCAAATTGATGTACTGGTTAACAACGCGGGTATCGGTGGTGGTGGCGCAGTGGAAGAAACTCCAATAGAAGTTTTTCGCGATCTTTTCGAAACTAATGTTTTTGGCGCTTTGCAGATGATGCAATTGATACTACCTGGAATGCGTGAACGAAGGCACGGGACAATTGTTAATGTGACGTCTGTCGCGGGCCGTGTTGCATCACCAAGTATGGGTGCGTACGTGGGCAGTAAATTTGCTCTTGACTCGATTACTGAAGTACTTGCGGCTGAAGTGTATCGATTTGGTGTACGTGTAGCCCTTATTGAACCAGGCGTAGTGTTGACTCCGATATTTACCAAGCGAGATGAGCGTGCAACACCGTCGGATGAGTCGCCGTATAGAGAGTTTTCTGAACGGATTGGCCATCATTTTGCGACCAAATTACAGAACCCTGCAATGCCTGAAGATGTAGCCCAGGTGATTTTAGATGCAATTACTACTGATGACCCAAAGCTTCGCTATTTAGTAGGCAGTGACGCGGAAAGTCTTATGTCAGCGAGGCAGAAAATTTCGGATGAAGAGTGGGTTGCGATGGGTCGGGAAATGACTCTTGAAGAATTTTCGGCGATTCAGTCCAAGATGGGCGTGGATTTATCGTAGGGAGTTTTTTGTCGTCAGCTTGCTGAGTCATTTGTCCATGAGATGGGGTCTGTTTATATGAGGGCGATTATCACAGCAGCACCTGGCGATATAGATTCGGTTTCATATGGGGAGTCTCAACCTCCCGAAATTGGATCGAATCAAGTGCGAATAGCTGTGCGAGCAGCTGGAGTCAACTTTGCTGATTTGCTCCTAATACAAGGAAAGTATCAAGACAAGCCGAACTATCCATTTGCTCCGGGTCTTGAGATTTCAGGCGTTGTACTCGACGGACGTGGAGATTTAGCAGCAAATCTAATAGGAAAGCGTGTCATGGCGGCGATTGCATATGGTGGATTTGCTGAAGAGGTAGTCACCGACACCTGTAACGTAATTGAAATTCCAGATGATATGACCTATGAGACGGCGGCGACTATTCCGATTGCCTATGGAACCTCATATTTGGCCTTAACTGAGCGAGCTCACTTGAAGAAAGATGAGGTTGTGCTGGTACATGGTGCATCTGGCGGAGTCGGATTAACCGCTGTAGAGATTTCGCATGCGTTGGGGGCAACTGTAATCGCAACAGCAAGTAGTGACGAAAAGTTGTTGACTGCAAAGTCTTATGGTGCTGACGTATTGATTAATTATGCCCGAGAAGAAATTAGTAAATCAGTTCTCAATGCTGTTAAGGGTGTTGATGTTGTTTTCGACCCCGTTGGGGGTATCGCGTTTGAAGAATCAATGCACTGTATTGTACCTGGTGGAAGAATTCTGATTATAGGTTTTGCAAGCGGCAGCGTCCCTAAAATAGCCGCAAATCATTTATTGGTGAAGGATATATCGGCGTTGGGCTTCAGCTTTGGTAAAGTCAGGGCAGGATCGCCGGAGTTAATGCGAGAAGCACTAAATCAGATCATTGAATTATGGAAAGCCGGCCAAATCAATCCTCTTGTGTCTAATGTTTTTCCTTTGTCTGATGCTAAATCTGCGCTGAAAATCATCAGTGACCGACAGGCGAAAGGAAAGATCGCTCTGCGTGTGTCTGAAGACTAACAGTTGAAACTGTTTGTTATTAGTTATTACTGTACCGTAAACGGATGAGCTCATTATTTAAGAAGACTTCCAATATCTTCTATGGCTGGTATATAGTTTTTGGTTTAGCGTTTGTCACCTTTCTAGACATGGGCGCACGTCAATCATTTGGGGTTTTCGTGCATGAGTGGGAACTGGAATTTGCGACATCAGTTAGCAGTATTTCGATCGCAGCTTCGATAGGCCTTGTGGTCGCTGGATTAGCAGCCCCACTCTACGGAGCGCTCATAGACAGATTTGGCAGCCGAGTTATTCTTTTACTTGGTGCCTCACTCACAGGTGTCGGTTATCTATTGTTATCGCTGATTCCTAACGTCTTTTTTCTAGCGTTTGTATGGGGATGTATTATTTCACTTACTGCCGGAGGCATTTCAATTACCGTCGTAACAGTAACGGTTGCTCGGTGGTTTGATAAATTCCGCGGAATTGCTATGTCAGTGTTACTAAGCGGTGCGGCGCTAGGTGGATTAATACTGGTTCCATTCTCATCCTATTTAACCGATATTGTCGGTTGGCGATTTACGGTCATAGGATTTGTGTTGCTCTATGGATTAGTGGCTATTCCAATAATTTGGAATTTGGTTCAGAATTCACCAGCTTCTGTGGGGCTAGTACCTGACGGGATTGGAGACAAAGACACAAAACAGACTGTTGGACCCGTCATGCCTCCGCCTTTGGAAGTCACGAAATGGCGTAATGCCTTGAACAGTCTGCCGTTTTGGCAGTTATCCCTGGCGTATGTAGTTTGCGGTGTAAGTACCTCGATAATTTCAGTTCATTATGTTCGATGGGCGATTTCTGAGGGGATTTCTTCGACTCAAGGAGCTTTAGCGTTTGGCGTATTGGCTGGCGTGAATGGCTCCGTACTTTTGTTGGTGGGTTGGCTGTCTGATCGAATTGAAAGACGTGTGTTGCTGGGTACGGTATATGGAATTCGCGCGATAGGATTTCTGTGCTTGGTGGTTTTGCCACCTGCATGGGGCTTATGGGCCTTTGCGATAATAGGCGGTGGCTCCTGGCTTTCAAGTGTGCCATTGACTAGTAGTCTAACTGCGGATATCTACGGCTTGAAGCAGGTCGGAACTTTGACCGGTCTAACTAATTGTGCCCATGCGCTCGGGGGCGGTGCATGCGTTTGGATTGCAGGCACCGTTTTTGATACGACAGGTAGTTATGACAATGTGTTTTTGGGAGTAGTGATTGCATTGATAGTAGCTATGTTTATTTCTTGGTCTGTGCAAGAGAGAAGATTTTCTGGCCGATATCAAATAACGGATACGGAGTTGACTGGTGTGGCCGCTAACTGATTATCGACTTCACCATGAGGGGGCAATCGATCCCACGCTGCTTAGCTGGATTCGTTCCATTCTCGACCAATTTTTTGGATCTGGACTGCTCTTTGTCATTATTTTGTCTGTGTTGATTTTGATCGTTACCGTCGGCATGATACTAATGGGTCGGCGGGCCAGAAATCAGGTTAGTAAAAATCATAGTGAGTAATATTCGTGTGCAATATTCTCCGGTGAAATTGACACTAGTCGGTATCCGCAGGATCCGGAAATAGGGTAGCCAACCGCACCACTGGCGACGAGTTTCATATTTTTATATGTAGCTTCACGGTTATGGTGAAGGTGTCCCGCTAGCATAAGCTCAACACCAGAACTTTCAAGAAGATTCATAAGTTCCATCCGGTGGGCAGGTTTTAATTGGCCATGGGAGTCGTCGTTAAGTGGATTTTCAAGAAACAAAGGCTTGTGCATAAACGCACATATCGTATGAGCCTCAGTCGCCTCCTTTGAGAGCAGGGTGTCACGTATAAATTCCATCTGTACCGCATATTCGTTGCCCAGTAAATCGCTGGAATCAAATATTTCGGAATTCAACCCTATGAAAAGTGTCTCGTCCGCGAGAAAAGAATAGTAGTCGTGCCCGAATATCGTTCGATATTCACTTAAGGCATCAGGTGAGGCATTGTAGAAGTCGGGACAAACATCATGGTTCCCTGGAACAACTTTCAACGGTATTTCTGGGTCTAGCCTTTCGGTGACACCCAGAAAGGCATCTTTCTGATCGCGTTGTTCCAGGTTATTAACCAGATCTCCACAGATCATCACAAAGGCTGGCTTTATATTATTGGCAATATCGATAACTCTGGCAAAGTTATTCGTCTCTTCTTGCATATCTGTAACATTTTCAGGGAGGTCGTTCGGCATTTCGCCAGCAGGGACAAATCCATTATCAATCCATCTTTGCTGTCGCTGTTTACGTAGTGCGGGATTATTTTTTGTTTGCGCACTCAAGTGGCGTTGCATACCGAGTTGGGTATCTGCTAATTGCATGAATTCGACCATTAATATTTTCCTAAGAGTTAGATGCATTTCGTTAATCAGTTAGATGTTAGCTTTTTATAGGCAAGTAGTGCTGCAAAAATAAGTACGGTGACGAATAATTAGGCGAGTATGTTTCAACGGACAGCATTAATTCCTAGACTTGTGCGGTTGAATCTGGGCCTAGTTTCATTTGGTTTTGGTCTCGCTTTGATGTTAGAGGGCAGATTAGGGTTGGGCCCGTGGGAAGTATTTCATCAGGGCATATCACTGCGTACTGATATCACTCTACGCGTGTTCCAAGTTGAGCTCGACTTGAGTAGTGTGGGAATTATCAGTATCGGTGTGAGTGCACTTGTGATGCTTCTATGGCTTCCATTGAAAGAACGTCCCGGTCTCGGGACTGTTTTAAATGCGTTAGTGATTGGATTAACTATCGATCTTGGTGTGTTTCTTATACCTACACCCGATCTTCTGGCCATTCGATTCATGATGATGCTGTTCGGACCAGTTTTAGTTGCTCTGGGTACGGTTATTTACATTGGGGCGAATATGGGTTCAGGGCCACGTGACGGTTTGATGACTGGGCTCGCAAAACGAGGCATTCCCATTGCTGTCGCGCGAACATCTATAGAGATAATTGTTCTTGTGTGTGGATTTATTTTGGGCGGAAGTATTGGCTTGGGGACATTATGGTTTGCGTTTGGGATAGGCCCCTTGATACAAGTTATAGGTAGGTATGGTCCCTTTGACTTTGCATTGGCTCGGTCAAATTAAGAATCATTTTCGATTGTCGCTGACGCTTTATAAAAGACACGCTACCCTTCATTTAATTATTGGAGGTGTGTGATGAACGGTATTGACATAAAAAAGACTTTAAACAGTGGAAGTCGCGTGTTCGGATGCATGCTTTCAGCAATGGGTGTAACTCGATTTCGCTCATCGCTTGCGGGTTCGACTATGGACTTTGTAGTGATTGATTCGGAGCATGGTTCGCGTGACCGGAAGGAAATCCAGGAGTTATGTCGAATGTTACGTGATATCGATATAGCACCAATCGTACGCATTCCGATTCCGATGTCACATTGGGTAGCTATGGCATTGGATGCGGGCGCCGCTGGTGTTCTTGTTCCATACTGTGAAACGGTTGAGGAAGTAAGAGAATGTGTAGCGACTGCTAAATATCATCCTCTAAAAGGTGAATACTTAACTCGTGCGATTACAACTGGAGAATTTCCAAGTGATAAAACCAAGTCATATCTAGAGTCTCGGCATGAGGACACTATCGTCATAATCGGTATTGAGAGCGAGCCTGCATATAATCGTCTCGAAGAAATTCTTGACGTAGGTTTGATTGATGGAATATTTATTGGCCCCAACGACATGACTACATCCCTTGGTATCCCGGATGAGGTAACAAATCCCAAATATCTTGATGTAATTAAAAATGTGATACAGACCTCAGAAAGTCACGGTGTCCCTGTAATGATTCATCAGCAAACTTTGGAGACATCTACTACGGCAATCGAGCTCGGTGCAAGATTTGTAATGCATAGTACTGACGCCGGATTGATGCAGGCCGCAATGCGTCGTGATTTTGCGGAACTTCGTGCGGTTTCAGGTTCAGATAGTACGGACGAAAATTTAGACGATACGTTGGAGACTGTTTAGTCCAGAGAGAAGACACCCATGGCTGTTCCAGTAGTTACGAAGATAGAAATCACTGAGTTTACGTACGACGTTCCTGATATCACACCTCATGAGAAAACGCGTATTCCTGTCTATCAAAAAGGAAAAATGCACAGTGCGGTAGGACGCGTATTGCAGATTTTTACAGATAGCGGGATAACTGGTGAGTATATGGGTGGGAACGCTTCTGAGTTGGCTGGTGTGGGGCAGTGTGCTAATGCTTTACTTGGTCGAAATGCACTCGCGCGCGAGGCATTTTATAACGACGCCAAGCAAGCACTGAAACAGCAGGCTCGTATGGGAATGTCACAGGTAGACATGGCTCTTTGGGACATTGCTGGTAAATATCATGAAGCACCTATTTACCAGTTACTTGGGGAATACAGGACAAAATTGCCAGCTTACGCCAGTACTATGGTTGGGGATGATCAGCCAGATGGATTAAGTTCTCCGGAGGCCTATGCTGACTTTGCGGAGCAATGTTTGGAACTTGGTTATCCGGCCTACAAGATTCATTGGTGGCGCGAGTCTTCACTCAAGCGAAGAATAAAACTGCTAGAGGTTGTGGCAGATAGAGTTGGTGGCAAAATGGATCTCATGCTGGATCCAGCCAGCAGCTTACTTACTTGGGGGGATGCTTTGCAAGTAGGGAAGGCCTGCGACGAATACGGATATTATTGGCTTGAAGACCCATACCGAGATGGTGGAGTTTCGGCGTTTGGTCATAAAAAACTTCGTGAGTTAATTAGGACGCCTTTGCTACAGACTGAACATATTCGTGGTTTAGAGCAACACGTTGACTTTGTAATTGCTGGGGGCACTGATTTTTTGCGAATTGATCCAGATTACGACGGAGGAATCACAGGTGTAATGAAAATAGCTCACGCCGCCGAAGGGTTTGGATTGGATGCTGAACCACATGCACCTGGCCCATCGCGTAGACATGTTATGGCTGCTATTCGAAACTGTAACTATTACGAGATGGGATTAATTCACCCACGCATTAAGCGTGCAAATCCGCCTGTTTATATTGACTATGAGGATGAGCTTGATGCAATTGATTCAGATGGCTGCGTTACCGTGCCGACGGGTCACGGAATGGGCGTAAAGCTTGACTGGGACTTTATAGCGAAGAATAAAGTGGCATCTAAAGTCTACGAATAGCCTGATGTTCGATTAATTGTTTAGTGAGTTGAAGATGGCCGAGATGAACGGCAGTGTGATCAACCGTATGTAACAATGCGTCACCGATAGACAATTCGGTCCCAGATGGGGAGGCACTCTTGTAGTCCGGTTCAGGTCTCCAGCCTTGATTATTTAACTGCCCATTTTCAATCATTGCAGCACGTTCCTGAAGCAGAGGCATCCAGGAGTTTTTATATTCAATTAGCTCATTGATTTTACCCGATGCCATGAACTCAGAATCCCGATCGCGTTGAACCTGATACCCAGTTCCAAAATAAAGTCCCCACTCCTCAACACTTCCAAGCACATGCCTCGCGAGCACGTAGAGCGAATTTGCTTCCGGAATATCGAGATCCATGTTCAGAGTTTCTTCCGACATATCGGATAAACTGTCAAGCATTTCGCTTAACAGTTGATTGGTCATTTGAACCAAACGAGATGCTTCGCTCATATTTTGCAATGTAATCAGAGTCTTAACGAGTTAACCACGCGGTAAACCAAGGCCTCTGGTGGCTACGATATTTCTCTGGATTTCAGAGGTGCCGCCTCCAATTGTGGATGACACACTGGTTACATATGATTGTCCGATTGTTCCACCCAGCGGAGCTCTTGGCTCCTGAGGGCGCATAAGACTTTCAAGTCCTAGCATTTTCGACCCGGTTCGAGCAATTCTTTGATTTAGTTCAGAACTAAATAGTTTTGCCGCTGACGCTTCATAATTAGCAATGATGCCATTTGTTTGCATATGAACGATACGGTAGGCCAAATTGGTGCCGATTTCGATTTCAATCATTCGGTCCGCGTATTCCAGTCGGACATCTGGATTTTGGTCAATTTTATGTGGGTTGTCATCGGCGAATTGTATATGATCCTCAACCGTCTTTCGACTTCCGGAGAATCCTGCGATGCTAGACCGTTCAAAATCGAGTGCCACGGCAAGATGGTACCAGCCACGATCTTGCTCTCCTACGAGATTTTTCTTTGGTAGCCGCACATCTTCAAAGAATACTTCGTTGAATCCATGCTCATCACCCATGTTAATTAATGGTCGGATCGTGATGCCAGGGGTTTCAAGATCAAGAAGGAACATTGAGATTCCTCTGTGTTTCGGTGCGTCAGGATCTGTTCGTGCTGCGAGCCAACCCCAATTGGACCTATGTGCGCCAGATGTCCATATTTTTTGCCCATTAACTACGAATTCGTCCCCGTCTTGGATTGCTCGTGTTTGTAAAGATGCTAAATCACTACCGGCGCCTGGTTCAGAATAAAATGTGCACCACCACGAATCATCATCAGCGTTTGCAATTTTGTTGAGGTGCTCTTTTTGCTGTTCTTCACTGCCAACAAGCATGAGAGCAGGACCAACCCAATCGATACCATGATTCCCACCACTCGGAGCCCGGTTATAAGCCATTTCTTCGTTGAGGAGCATTTGCTGCCAATGAGGTGCTTCAAGGCCACCAAACTTTTTCGGCCACGCCATCGTGTTCCATTTTTTTGTAGCCATGGCTTTTTGGAATTGAAGTCGTTCATCAAACTTCTTCTGGTCGTACATTCCTTCGTCCGACACGTCAGTAGTTTGTGCAGGTAAGTTTTCCGCGATAAAGCTACGCACTTCATTTCTAAATGATTCTTGCTCGCTTGTAAAGTTAAAGTCCATTGAAATCCTCCATGATGATGAACGCAGTGTAACAAAAATCACTGCAGATGACTGTTGACTGATACAGTGTCGAAAAAATAGTAAGTCATGGGGTGCGTTTTATGGGATCACTTGAGGGAAAAGTTGCGCTAGTTACGGGAGCGAGCAGAGGACTTGGGAAAGACATAGCCGTCAGCTTGGCTATGTCAGGAGCATCCGTGATGGTCACCGCAAGAACCGAAAGCGACTCGGACTCACATATTCCAGGAAGCCTAGATACAACCGTTGCTGATATTCAAGCACATGGTGGAATTGCTTCATCAATGCGTTGTGATGTGACGAGTGAAATCGATATTCGAAATACTATCGATGGAACCATAGAAAAATTCGGGCAGATAGATATCGTGGTGAATAATGCAGGTATTTTGATACCTGGCGGGATAGCTGACCTACAAGTTAAGCACTGGGATTTAATTTTTAAAGTGAACGTTTTGGGCCCTTTCCTTATGGCAAGGGCAATTGTTCCAGTATTTGAGGAGTCAGGATCAGGTCACATTATCAACATTTCCTCTCGTGCAGCGATTGGCCCTGGGGCAGGTCCTTATGATTCACCGAGAGCTGAGGGTTCAGCATATGGCACCACAAAGGCGGCACTCGAACGATTTACTCAGGGTCTCGCCGCGGAGCTAAGCGACAGGAATATTTCAGTGAACGCCCTTTCCCCCCATTTGCCGATTTGGTCAGAAGGCGGACACTTCTTTCGGACGAAGGGAGGCGATCCGGACTATACGGGCTGGAGAATGAGTGGCAAGATCATAGGAGACGCGGCGGTATGGATTTGTGAGCAATCTCCAAACCAAGTAACAGGGCAAATTCTGTATGACGAACTCGTGTTTAGTGATTGG
>JAQWLS010000046.1 GCA_029247135.1 Dehalococcoidia bacterium
ATGCTGACTGAGGATGTTCGCTTTTGAATTTATTTCCGATTGCTCGCTCTTCTAGAGCGAGCGGAGCAGCTGCCTTTTTTAATGATTCAGCGAGATTTTTTTGCTCGGGCCAATCGAAAAATCCCCACGTCCCACCCATTACAAGACCCCAGACTCTTTCGGGATATTTTATTGAAAGACCCAGTCCAGTTCGTCCACCCATCGATTGGCAGATGAGACCCACGTCTTCTAGCCCAAGTTCGTCGAGTAATAATTTCAAGTCTTGGACGAATCGAGATCCACCCTCTTGAGTTTTGTCCTCTGACCAACAAAATCCCCTGTGATCAATAGTGATACAGCGGTAATTTTTGGAGAAATATGGGATTTGCTGCCACCAAGATATATGATTTCCTGCAGCTCCGTGAAGGAAAATAAGAGTAGCGGCGTCCTCGGGTCCCGAGTGATCTTCATAATAAAGATTACATCCTCCCACGTCTAAATAAGTCATAGTATTCCTTCAAGTTAGCAACTCTGAGTTGACAGGTTATCGGCTAATTTAGTTGGTGTCTAAGATTAAAGATTCATACCTGTCTCAGTTCATGGGTCTCCAACCAAGTTGGCGAGCCAAATGTTCTTGTTGGTTGCCAGGGAGCTTGAGATATAGCGCATCACTTTCTACGAGGAGTTCTTTTTTTGCGGATCTGATTTCGGCATGTACATTTATTCTTCGGCCGGTCCGCTTGCTAACTGTGGCGGAGATAAGTAAGGCATCATCGGTAGTGACCCGCGATCTGTACTTAATCTCTAATTTAGCCGTCACTCCGAGGACACCGATCTGAGACCATAGTGCCCACGCCATGGCTTCATCAATTAGTGAGGCAAGAACTCCGCCGTGCACGATACTGGGAAATCCTTGATCTTCAACTCGAGGCTTATAGAGTGATTGAACTGACCCGTCGTCAAGTCGGCTGAATTTCATTCCCAGACCTGCGTCATTGTGAATTCCACAGGCAAAGCACACTTGTTCATAGAAACTATCAGGAAATTGGCTCGTATCTGGAGTTTTTGTGTCCATCAGGATCCTTCGTTTGATGTCGAAAGTTATGAATATTGATCTTCATGATAGGTCTAAGCGATGAAGTGACATAATCTTATTTAGATTGACGAGCTAAGAATATTATTGGAGTTAGATTAATGCCCCAAAATCCGGAGACTAGCAAACCGATTCTTGGCGGGCAGGCCGTGGTCGAAGGAATTATGATTCGAGGCGCCCGTAGCGTTACTATTGCGGTGAAGAATCCTAACGAATCGATATTAGTGAAAAGCGAAGAGTTGAATAACATCTTTGCCGGTCGATTGCGATCTATCCCATTTATACGTGGAGTTATTGTGCTAGCAGAAACTCTGGTGCTCGGGCTTCGTGCGCTGACGTGGTCTTCGGCGGTGGCAATCGGTGATATTGAGCATGAAGATCAAGAAGCCGGACTAACGATTCTTGATTGGGTAATTTTTGTTTTAGCTTTTGGAACAGGTCTTGCTATATTTTTTGCGGGGCCAGTTGTTGCAACTAGTTGGCTCGAGAATTTTTTTGCAGACTGGGTTGCAGTGTTATGTGAGGGAGTGCTTCGCATTCTTTTCTTGCTAGCCTATATTTGGTTAATTGGTCATATATCTGACGTTCAGCGAATGTTTCAGTTTCATGGTGCAGAACATATGGCGATAGCTGCGGCCGAGACACATACGCCACTTACGAATAAGAACGTAAGAAATTTTTCTAGACTGCATCCGAGATGTGGAACTTCATTTTTACTAACCGTCGCATTGGTTTCGGTGGTGATATTTGCATTCGCTGGCAGTGATCCTCTTTGGTGGCGGATGCTATCGCGATTGCTCTTGATTCCAGCAGTGGCAGGTGTCGCTTATGAGGGGATACGGTTAGCCGATAAGTTTCAGGGATTTTTCCTTGTCAAATTGATTTCCAGTGGCAATCTTAATTTGCAAAAACTAACTACGAGAGTTCCTGATGATGAGCACATTGACTTAGCAATAGTTGCTGTATCAAGGGCTCAGGCGTTTGAAGATACGATTACCGATCAGTAACTACTTGTGAAATACTCGACACGCATGGCAATAAACTCAAGTTACCGCTACGATTTGCACGCATCAAATTAAATTACTGATAAGGAATATTGATGACTTCATTAACTGTTACTGACACAATAATAACTCAAGCCCGCTCAGAGGGACGTTCGCTTCTGTCTGAAGTTGAATCTAAAAACTTGCTAGTTGCTGAGGGAATTTCAGTCACTGATGCTCAGTTGGCAAAAGATGCAGATGAAGCAGTTTCAGTAGCCGAGACTTTGGGATATCCAGTAGTTATGAAAATAATTTCACCTGATATTGCTCATAAATCTGATGTGGGTGGTGTAGTGGTAGGCCTGGCTGATTCGGGCGAAGTAAAATCTGCCTACGACGAAATGATGGCAAAAGTTTCTTCTGTTGCCTCCACAGCAAGGATTGATGGTGTGTCGGTGCAAAACATGGCAGAGCCCGGAATTGAGGTAATAGTCGGTGCGACTACGGACCCCCAATTTGGACCGGTTATGATGTTTGGTCTTGGTGGTGTGTTTGTGGAAGTACTGAAAGATGTTTCATTTAGGATTGTTCCTCTTGAGTCTCGGGATGCAAAACAGATGGTTCGCGAGATCGATGCACTGCCAATTTTGGAGGGAGTCAGGGGACAAGACGGTGCAGATTTAGAGGCATTAGAAACACTTCTTCTCTCTATTTCTGAGTTAATTGAGCGTCGACCGGAGATTGCAGAGTTGGACCTGAACCCTGTTTTTGCTTATTCGAATGGTGCGATCGCGGTGGACGCGAGAATAGTACTTCATTCACAAAATGACGTTTAGGAGAAAGATTATGGTGGTTGATCGGGATCGACTAGAGAGAGCACTTAATCCAAAAAGTGTTGTTGTGGTAGGTGACAAAGGCCCAGGATATATGTGGCTGTCTAACATGTCTGAATATACAGGCAAACTATATTCCGTTCAGGTAGATCCGAATGAAATCCCTGGGATTGAAGAGAAAAACATTCCGAATTTTAGTTCAGTCGCTGAGGTTCCAGGCGAAGTAGATTTGGTGGTATGTGCGGTACCCAGGCAGATCGCTCCGATAATTATTGGGCAGGCTATTGAGAAGCAAGTCGGAGGCGTTTCGATGTTTACGTCTGGGTTTGCGGAAACGGGTGAACCCGATGCAATTGAACTGCAGAAAAAAATTGTGGATGCTTGCGTCGAGTCAGGAATGCCGCTTGTTGGACCCAACTGTATGGGGATTTATAACCGAGAGCTAGGCGTCAAATTTAGTAATCAACAGGAGCAGGGTCAGGGGTCCGACCTTGGTGTTATATCGCAAAGTGGGACACACGGTATAGGTATTTCACTTGGGTCACAAAGATTAGGTATGAAAGTTGGACGGACTATCTCTATAGGGAATGCCGTTGTGTGTAATGAGAGTGACTATATTGAGTATTTGATAGACGATGAAAAATCCCCAATTGTTGCTATGTACCTAGAGGGTGTGAAAGATGGCCCGCGTTTTTTCGCTGGATTAAAAAAATTAGCTCAGAAGAAGCCTGTGGTTATCTGGCGAGGCGGGGGTACCGATGCGGGCGCCAGAGCAGCGCATTCGCACACCGCATCTCTTGCGACAGACACAGCGGTTTGGGATGGGATGATTAGGCAGTCTGGAGCTATTCCCACTGAGTCACTGGAAGATACACTTGACGTATTGGCCGCCTTAGTTCACGCTCCTGCGTGCGCGGGTTTGGGCACTGCTCTTGTAGCCATGACTGGCGGACAATCAGTCGCAATTACAGATCAATTCCAGCGCGCTGGTTTTGACGTACCAGAGCTTTCTCAGAAGTCATACGATACGCTCGGAGAGTTTTTTGTGACAATTGGCGGTTCATATAGAAATCCTTTTGACGCCGCGAGTACTATTCGAAGCGAGACTGAGAACTTAGAAAAGATTCTTGAGGTTCTAGCCGAGGATTCTAATATTGATGGTGGGGTTGCCATAGAACTGACAACGGCCGGATTTGATAAGGAACCTGAGCGACTTGCCGCTCAGCTCGATTTGTTGGCAGAGTATCGTACCAAAACGGACCAACCGATTGTGGCTATGATGCCTGAAGGTGGGGCAGTTAGCGGTCAGGCTGAGGTTGTTTTGGCTGCTCGTACCAAGGTGTCAGAATCGGGATTTCCAGTCTATCCTTCATTTAGAAGAGGTGCGGAGGCGTTGGCACGCGTTCAATCTTACTGGTCATGGCGTTATTCCCTATAGAGATTATGGGAGTACGGACCTAACGAATATTTTGGTTATAACAGTACGTCACCGATTTTAAGAACATCACCAGCTGCAACTTTTTTCTCACCAGGTTGCTGCACTCTCGAAATGGTAATTGTGCCCCCGATAGTTGATACCACAGCGGCACCTTCGATAACGTCAACTATTCTTCCTGGTTCGTCATTCACTCCCCCACCAGACTTGTATGAACTTCCAAAAAGTTTTAGGTTGCTGCCGTTGAGTTCAGCACTCGCACCTGGTTGTGGGTCACAACCACGAATTGTGTCGTGGATTATTTGACCATGGGCTGAGAAATTTAATATTCCGTGACTCTCTTCACAAGGACCTTCATACGTGGCCAGCGATTCATCTTGTACAATACGTTCAGCTTTCCCATTCCTTACAAGGCCGACTGCTTCGGTCAGTGCTTCAACTCCCATCGGATACAACTCGTTGAAATAGATGCTGCCTACTGTGTCGTTCTCTCCAATATTTGCTTTTTTCTGCAGAACTATTGGCCCAGTATCGATACCCTCGTCGACCCAAAAAATGGTAATACCTGTTTCTTGTCTTCCTGCAAGAATTGCCCAGTTCATCGCAGCCCGACCTCTATGAAGTGGCAGTAGGCTCGGGTGGTATTGAATCGCTCCTTGAGTTGCTGCCTCCAAAACATTTTGTCGAACAATATCAGTGACGAACGCGAATACTAAGAGATCTGGTTTCCAGCTTAAGTACTCGTCAAAGCCTTCATCTTTCCGCAGTTCTCTTGTAAATACATTCGGTATATTTTTCTCTTTAGCCGCTTCGGCAAGTGGATCAGTGCGTCCCTCACGAGGCTTAGGAGTTGATATACCGACCACTTCTTCACCGGCCGCAACTAACGAATCAAATACATCTTTCCCAAAAGCTTGTTGTCCAAATACTACAATACGCATGATGTTTGCTCTCCAATTCTGAATGACATTCCTTGTGTTGATGCCGAGTTATTTGTTTTTGAATAAAAATCGAACTCGCCCATGATACTTCATGAAAAGGCGGAAGGGAGGTCAGAAAGTGCCTCTATTGCCCGTATTGCTCGACTCAGGCCACTTTTGTGTACTTCGGCCATTCTCCCTGGTGGACTGCCAATCACTCCAATTACAAAGACTGCGAATGTTAGAAATACTGAGGAAGCGTAATCTTCGACGAGGTCCTGGAAAGGATACCCGGGCGTCCCCAGTTGTTGCAGTTTTGAGTTGTAAAAGGAGAGCAGACTTAATAATTCACTCTGCTCGAGCTCCTCAGCCATGCTGAGAGTCAGGAAATATGCAACGTCATAAATTCCTCGAGCTTTTGCGGTAAATTGCCAATCGATAGCCGTAACCTCACCATTTGCAGAAAAAAACAGATTATCTAATCGAAAGTCACCGTGAATTATAGAGACCGGTGGTGTTGACAACGATTGCAATAAATCAGGGTATGTGTCGACCGCTTGGTTAATGAGTCGAGCAGTCAGTTGAGATACTTCGCCAGACTGCTCATAGAGCTTCCAGGCCGCTCTAAAGGCGTTCTGCACAGGTTCTGCATTGTGAAGACCAACAGTCGTGTACGGGAGCCATAAATTTTGATCCTCATCAGAATAATCCCAATAGGTTGCGTGTAACGAGGCGAGCGCACCAAGCGTACGCTTAGCTTCGGCATACGAGCATCCTCGCAGCTGATCGCCTTGATTTTCTGCAGCTAGTGATTCTAGTAATAGCAGGTGTTCCGTACCGCGCTCAGTTTCTTCGTACTCTGCATAATAAGAGTCGGGTAAAACTAAGGAACTGGTTTTTTTTAGTTTAGGCGCCAAGAGTCTGTAGAAATTGACTTCTCGCTGGAACCATTTTTGAAAGTTGCCAACATTAGAGCCTAACCGGGGCGTATTTTTTGCAATTATCTTGTCAGGCCCAATCCCGTCTTCATATCCGATATTTAAGAAAACTACATCGCTGTTTGCACCAGTCATATCGCCGATTTCTTTGATTTTTATTTGTCGGACAGTTGTTAAGCCGTCAATTAGTTCGTGTTCTCGCAGGAGATGAGTCATCCATCTCGGTGTCAGTTCTTCAACGTGAATTGGCATATTCTTACGATCCATAAAATGACTTTTCGGTATGATTATTTCGTCCGTAATGGAGGAACGCGGTTATAGTGGTTTGGTGCATGTCTACCCAAGGTAGTCATGCCTGAAAAAAATAGTAAATTAGGGATTAACTTAGTTGACATCTACACCTAGCTTTGCATTTGATTTGCCGGTCACTAGGCATACTTTGTCCAATGGTCTGCGTGTTCTACTCCATCATGATAAGTCTTCTCCGATTGTGTGTGTGTCAGTTTATTATCATGTAGGAATGAGATCTGAGCCGAAGGGTCGGACTGGATTCGCTCATCTTTTTGAACACCTAATGTTTCAAGGTTCAGCTCAGATGGAAAAAATGGAACTTGTGGGCCAGGTACAGTCAGTTGGCGGAACGCTGAACGGCTCAACTCGTTTTGACTTCACCAATTATTGGGAGGTAGTGCCGTCTCATGCGCTTGACTTAGCTTTATGGATGGAAGCCGATCGTATGCGCGGCCCTGATATAAGTGAAACCGAACTAGAGAATCAGCGGGATGTTGTGAAAAATGAAATTCGAGTAAACGTCCTAAACCGACCATATGGAACTTTCCCATGGTTAGATGTTCAGGAGCAGGCCTTTGATAATTGGCAGAATTCTCACAACGGGTACGGTGACATGGTAGATTTGGATTCCGCAACACTCGCGGACGCTCAGGATTTTTTTGATCGTTACTATTCACCAAAGAATGCTGTTTTATGTGTTGCTGGAGATTTTGAAGAAGCAGCCGCCATGAAATCAATCAATTCCTTCTTTTCCGACATTCCAGCTATGAATCTGCCTGAAAGGCCTGATATAGCTGAAGAACCTCAAGTGGCAGAGAGGGTACATTCCAAGATTGACCCGTTAGCATCTCGGCCAGCTTTGGCACTTGCCTATCGAACACCCGATAGGGGATCGACAGACTATTATGCCCTTGGCCTATTGAACGGCATTTTGACAGTGGGCGATGATTCACTGCTGCGAAAAGAGCTAGTGCGCAAAAAAGGATTTACGAGTTCTGTTTCCGGTTCGATGAATTTTCTCGGCCATATGCACAATGCCGAGACACCTCTACTCCTTACTATTTCTCTAATTCATGATGACAAAGTTGATCCGGACTCGATAATTATGGAGATTGATAAAATTATTAAATCAATCTCCAGCTCGCCGATCAGTGAGGACTTGCTGGTTAGGGCTAAGACTAAAGTACGGTCGGGGCTATACGGACTGCTGTCTGGTTCCGGTTACCCTAGATTTGGGGTGTCAGATCTTTTATGTTCATTTGAGTTACTTGAAGGAGATGCTTCGTTGGCAAGCAGTATCCCTGAACGATTTGATGTGATTGAGATTGCTGATCTCAGGCGAGTCGCTGAGAAGTATTTAATTCCCTCAAATCGAACAGTGATAAAACTTGTGGCAGGTGCCAAATGACGAACGATATGAATTTACCCCTTAAACCTACTTTGGGCCCTATCAGACCGTTTACACCGACTGGTAGAAAGCGTTTTTCTCTTGATAATGGTATGCAGGTTTCAATGTTTGAGCTTGGGAGCGCTCCACTGGTTTATTTACGTTTGGTTATTCAAGCACAACCAAGTACTGATGCTCGTCTGTCTTGGATTGAGAAGTATGTCGCGGAATATATGGGGGAAGGTACGACTGATCTAGATGCAGATTTATTTGCCGAAGCTTTTGCTGCCATTGGTGGTCAGCTACATATCTCTGGGGATGACACATCTACAAATTTTTCGGCCACCGTACCGTCTGAGTTCATGACTGAAGCTTTGAACTTGGTTGCAATGGCGGTGTTAAAACCTGAGTTTCCTGTAAGTGAGGCTGAGCGACTTCAGTCCAACTTACTAAGAGAATTAGATCTATCGAAAGACCAACCACAAGTTAATGCGGCAGAAGGATTTCGAAAAGCTCTGTATGGATTAAACCATCCGTTTGGTAGATTATTACCAAGTCGAGACAATTTGTTGGAATTTACTGCAGACATCGCGGCAAGCTACTCGAAAACACATCATGTGGCCAATAGTGCTCACTTGTATATAAGCGGGCAATTCGACCAGCGCTTGGTTGAAGAAGCTGTTGAGAAGAGTTTCAGGAACTGGTCGCAGGGGGATTCTTTCAGTAATACTTTGCCAGCAGCAAGCCCGTCCTACGCGACATTTTTATTTGATCGTCCGGAGGCAGAGCAGTCAACCATCTATTGGGGTTTACCGATATCGCATCCGGGCGCGACAAGCTGGATTGGCCTAGAAGTATTAAATGCGCTTCTAGGAGGCTCGTTCCATTCGCGAATAACTCTTAATATTCGTGAGGACAAGGGCTATACCTATTCTCCACGTTCGATGATGACAGCACGATCTAGGGATGGAATTTGGTTACAAGTGGCAGATGTAACCACTGATGTAACTGCACTTGCGCTGGGTGAAATTTTTAAGGAAATTATGTCCATTCGAGAAACTTTGGTGACTCGTGATGAGCTTGAGGCAATTAAGCAGTACATGATTGGTTCTTTTGTGCGGGAAATGTCTGAACCTGGCTCACGAATGGGACATTTCATGTTCTCAGATAGGCATAACTTGTCTGATTCGGAGGATTCGTTGTACATAGACCGAGTTCAGGCTATTACTCCGGAAGATTTACGTATGCTCGCTGAGGAGTTTATTGATCCCACACGTATGACACTTTCCATTGTGGGAGACGCTGGAAAAATTAAAGACGAACTTAAAGAACTACAGATGTTGGCTCCGATTGAGATAGATGTCTAACTGACAGAAAACTAGGAGCGCTATATTAGTTCGAGTCAGACTAAGACTTTTTTTGAGTTGTGGAGATTGCTGTTCTGGCCCGTCTATGGACCTACCTTTTTAATTTCAGCGGGGCAAGGGGCTATTTTGCCGATTATTCCTCTCGTCGCGAGAGATCTTGAAGCATCCTTGGCACTAGCAGGTTTGATTGCTGCTTTTCGAGGGTTTGGAAATAATATATTTGATATTCCGGCAGGCATGATTGCTGGCCGATTTGGCGAGAAACTCTCAATGATTTTTGCGGGAGTTATCTTAATAATATCGGCACTTTTTGCGGTTGTGGCGATGCACTTAGTAGAGCTCTCGGTGGTGTGGGCACTTGTTTGTTTTTCTTGCACTATTTTCACACTCGGAGCGGCATCATCGCTGTGGCAGGTGGCACGACTAATTTTTGTTACTCAGGTATGCCCCGAAAATCAGCGTGGACGGGGGATTTCACTGGTAGGTGGATTTACCAGGGCAGGAAGATTTGTAGGACCTCTACTGGCAGCGATTTGCTATGGGTTTTATGGTCTGGAGTCGGCCTTTTTCATCTTTGCTATATTTATTTTTCTTTCATTGATATTGGTTGTGAGATATGTCCAAAATACTGGCACTGCAGACGAGAGAGAATCGAGTTCAATTGGAGAAATAGTGACCGTCCTAAAAAGTTACCGCACGGTTTTTGGTCGTGTGGGTGTTGCTGTAATTTTGCTAGCTGTCGCGCGACACTCCAGAGATATTTTTTGGCCACTATGGGGGAGTGAAATTGGTTTGAACGCTCAGGAAATCTCGGTAATTATGGGGCTGGCCTATGCGGTCGATACTGTTCCTTTTTACTTTGCGGGAGTTGTAATGGATAAGTTTGGTCGCAAGGCCGCTGCTGTGCCCTGTTTATTCATTCTTTCTATTACAGCTTTTGGTTTAATTTTTACGGATACATTTCTGGAAATGTTAATTATCTGTTTAATCAGTGGGTTTGGTAATGGGTTAGGCAGTGGAATCGTAATGACAATTGGCGCAGATTTATCTCCAATTCGCGGGCGTGGAGAATTTCTTGGCGCGTGGAGATTAATTGGTGATACTGGCCAAAGTGGAGGACAACTAATGCTTGGTCCGATAGCAGCATTGACGTCGCTAGGAGCAGCAATTGGAGGTGTAGGAATCTTAGGGTTGTGTGGTGTCATTGTTTTTATATTTATTGCGCCTGAACCCCAAGCATTTCATAAATTAAAATCCCGCAAGTGAATTATTTGATTGGCAAATTAAAGAAATCCTGATCCCCATCTACAACTTTCCACATGTACCAAGCACCGGCGGAACAGTATGGACGCCAGCGGGCACCTATTTCGGATGCTTTTTTTGGGGTAACGATCTCATCAATTTGATAGGCGATCTGCATTCCATTTCGTACTCCGAGATCACCCACGGGTAGAATGTTCGGACGTCGTAGCTGTGACATTAAAAACATATGAGCCGACCATTCGCCTAATCCATAAACACTGGTGATTTTTTCTATTACTTCTTCGTCGGAGAGTGTTTGTAGAATTTGGAAGTCTATTTGTCCTTTAGAGACATGCTCTGCAAGGCTTCGGAGGTAAGATATTTTTTGCCGAGAAATGCCAGCGTCTCGAAATACGGTATCAGGACTTTTCAGTACTTGATTGGGCGATGGGTAGCCTGATTCCATAGTTTTCTTGTAAGAGTTGAGCCAGCGAGTCTGAATAGCCTGTGCTGCCGAACCCGCGAGTTGTTGAAAAAGGATTGTTCGGCACAGGCTTGACCAGCCATCATGTATCGGAGGGTTTGGAAGATATCGGCCATATTTTGCAATTAGTAAACTTAGGACAGGATCCACTTCACTTAAATAGGAGGCAGCTTTTTTTGCCCATCTGACCCGTGGGTATCCGAGATTAGTCATATGATTAATGTTATCCGCTTTGCGGACTGTTGAAAGCGGAATCAAGGATTTAGTAATGCAAACAATTTTTTTACACTCCATGAAAGATGTATCGAGACTTTCCTTGGGGGGAGGTGGAATTGGCCAGGTTTGGGGATCGACCACTCGAGAGGAGGCAGTAGAAGTACTTACATCTGCTGTTGCTGAGGGGATTACATTAATTGATCTTGCGCCCTCATATGGAAATGGAGAGGCAGAAAATGTTTTTGGTGAAGCGTTTAATGGCCGACTCCCCGAAAATCTTTATGTGACTACCAAGTGTAGACTCGGTTCACCTGATCCCCATAATGTGTACTCAACCTTGTACAGGAGTCTTGAAGAGTCGCTCACGAGGATGCGGATATCCAAGGTAGACTTAATGATTCTTCATGGGATGATTGTTCCAGATGCCTCGCACGGCGTGGAAACTAATTTCGATTCGGGCACCCCACTTTCTTTGTATCGAAGTCACGTGCGGGGTGCTTTTCAAAAGCTTACGGAAGAAGGGCTCATTGGGGCTTGGGGTATAACCGGTATAGGGGTTCCATCAGCTCTTCTTGAAGTTATCAACGACGTCAAAACAGGTGACGAACCTGCACCTTCAGTGATACAGATAATCACAAACTTATTAGACTCCCCTGGTAGTTTGAAGCATTACAAAGAGCCTGCAATACCCCGCAAGTTGATAGGTGCAGCAAAAATTGCGGGTATGGGCACTATGGGGATTCGTGCGGTTCAGGCCGGAGCTCTGACTTCTAAAATTGATCGCGAATTAGCGGAGGATCATCCCGATCTTGTTGACTTTCAAAGAGCAACTGCCTTTAGAGAAATAGCTGCTCGGGTGGGAGATTCCCCAGCATGTTTAGCCCATAGATATGCTCTAGCAATGCCAGGCGTTGATACTGTCGTGTTAGGGGTAAAGAATCGTCAGGAATTGGCTGAGTGTATTGAGGCTGAGCGAAAAGGACCCTTGAGCCTTCAGCTTTGCACTGAAATCGACATCGCGGTCAAGCGAATTGCCTGAACTACCACTTACGCGTAGTCGTTAACAAAAATTGCTGCACCAATTAGTGGGGCGTTTCCGCCAAGACTTGTTTGGAAAATAGGTAGATAATCTCTATATCGCGGTAAAGCTGTCCCCTTAGTTTTTTGTAGTAGTTCGGTCCACCAAGGTGCTAATCCGTCGATGACCCCACCACCTAGAATTAATACTTCTGGATCAAAAAGTGCCAGCAAACTTGCAAGGCCGGATGAAAGATTATCCAGCACGTCCGAGATGATTTCACTGGCTAATGGATCGTGCCTTCGAGCAGCAGCAACCACGTCAGCTGCCGTAATTCGTTGATCACCTTCATTCAGAGTACTATTTCGATTATATGCAATTTTTTTTTGTGCTATATCTGCGATCGCTGATCCAGAACTTAAGCCCTCCAGGCAGCCTTTGCAGCCGTTTTCACAAGATCTTCCGCCTCGGTTAATTATGATGTGCCCGGCTTCTCCGGCGCCGCTATTGTGTCCAACGACGAGCTTTCCGTTTGCTATGATTCCAGCACCGATACCAGTACTAACGGTCAGATAAATCATATTCAACTTATCTTTGTGATTACCAACTCGAGATTCTGCTAATACCGCCATTGCTCCATCATGTGCTGTAACTGTAGGAGATCTAATTTTATTTTGTAGATATTGACTAACTCCGAATCCTTCCCAATTTGGCAAATTAGGTGATAGGTCATATACACCGTCGTATATAGAAATCGGTCCGGCCGAGGCTACGCCTAAAGGCGTTGTTTTGAGATCAACTTCTACTCGTTTTGCAATACTGCTGATGTTCAGGGCCAGTTCGTTCATGGCAGACTGAAAGCCGCGCTCTGGCCTTGTTTCAAACTTGATGCTGTCGAGTATAGAGACTGTGGAATCTGAGAGAGCCAAAGCTGCCGCTCGGATTGATGTACCACCAATATCCGCGGCAAGTACTATTTGCTCTGTCGGGTTAGCCATCTTTTGAGTCATTCCAAAATGTTACACTTTTAATAGTTTCGGCAGGTTGCAACATTGTCAATTTTTCTAATTTCCTTCATGATACAGAAAGTTAAGGGGATACGTACATTTGCGGGGCTAGGTATAACCCTTTTGCTGTTGTTGCCGGGCTGTTCCCTAACCGATGATTCTTCGATTGCGAACTACTCGAAAGTTGATTCGGTCAAAATGGAATCTGTCGGTCCGAATAGTAAGCAGCTCGAAATTTTATCTTTTACAAAAGAATTCTCGGGTGATGGTTATCCAGCCTTCATATCCTCGGACGAACAGTATCGGGTAATTTTGGGGACTCCTGATCTTGCAATCGGAACCCAACGGCTGTCATTTTTGATTTATGGTCCAAACGGACTGATGGTTCTGCCACATCTCGACGTGATAATCACACCCTTCAAAGATTATAGGGAGGCTGATTTTCTCCGAATGCAATATCTGTCAGATGATTCTGCGTTTGGAATGGGTATTTACGTTGGTTCTCTCACGTTGAGACAATCCGGAGATTATCTGATGCAAATTGTGTTGCCACCTCGTCACTCGTCTGGCGACCGTGAGATAGCGATCAGTCTGGTTGTTCAAGAAAAGCCCGCAGCTATTTCCAAAAATATGAAAGAACCGTTGAGTAACAATTCAACATTGATTGATAAGCCGATTACCGAACTGACGACAGGTCTTAATCCCAATCTTGGTTTATATCAGGAAACGGTGGCTAATGCGGTTAAGACGCATAGACCAACAGTGTTGATTTTTGCATCTCCCGGATTCTGCGTGAGCCCGATGTGTGGGTCACAAGTCGATATAGTCTCTGATTTGTTTGAATATTATGGCGAGGAATTTGCCTTTATACACATTGAAACGTACAACGATCCGCATAAGGTGAGAGAAGATCCGGATAACGCAGAGCGCAATCCAATTTTGGCTGAGTGGGGGATTATTAGCGATCAGGTAGTCTATATAATTAATCGAGACGGACTAATTTTCGAGCGTTTCGAAGGATTCAGTCCATATGTGGAGCTCGAAGCATCCATGCAAGCATTAATTGCTAACTGATGGTGCTCGACCTTTGAGACCTATAGGCTGTATCCTGTTGTTTGTGTCGAGATAGCTCAGCTGGTAGAGCATTGCCCTGAAAAGGCAAGGGTCGGCGGTTCGAGCCCGCCTCTCGACACCATTTGATTTCGGAGAGCAAATAGTTTTTCTCTGAGGACTCATATGATCGATATCCGCGTTAGTTTTTTTATCTTGGTTGCAGCCTTGTTTGCTGCATCATGTAGTGACAGTTCTGGAGTAATTACTACAGAGATTTCTAGTACGCAAACGTTAAACCATATGGGTTCTACCCCAGTAACTCCGCATTCCACGACTGAACCGATTGTTACCGTTAGTGCAAGCGCAGGTGCGGCTGAGTCCAGTGCGACGACTGTGGTCTTGGCCACACAATCGGCGACTTCGACGGCAACAATGGTTCCGGATAATAGTGTCGAGAGCCCAACAGTCGGGCCTGCAAGATACCAAGCTCCAATTGGGTCGAGACAAGATCGACTCTTCTTACCGAATAGCAATTTGTTTGTTGATTTCACAGTCTACGAAGGAGTACCCGGTAGTATTTACCAAGATGTTCGACAGGCTATTTTAACTACCGCTAATATTTTACCTTTACCGGTCGTAATGCTTGAAGAAGCAGGCCAACTATTTGTGGCTATTTGGCATCGTGAAAAGACTGATTTCCAAGCAGTTGTGGTTCATAGATGTGAATATATACCGACCCCCTCCAGTGAGACTTGTCAAAATGATTTAATTGGCCCAATGAGCACTCAATCACAAGGGATGGCACTCTTGGCTCGCAGTCCTGCTCGCTTTGAGATTGTATGGCCAACTTTAGACCAGCATGACTTCCTGCCAACTAGTTATTGGATACCAGCCTCCCATGAGTGGGTACATGTTTTTCAATCAGCACACACAGTTACCAACAGTGAAGCGAATAGGTCTCTCACGGACATTCCTCTAGCTGGCCCAATTTGGCTACACGAAGGCACAGCAGACTACCTAGCGGTGCTAATCGCAGACAAGCAGGGGAGTATCAATTTCGGATCGGTGATGAGTGAATATATTCGAAATTCACATGATGCATTTGTCAGTAGTGACTCAGATCCAGAATTAATACTACGTAGTTGTGAGTCTCCGGCTGATCAAGTCAATGCCGAACGTCGTGGTGACTCATGGCAGTGTCCTACGGGCAGAGTAGCTGTGGCTTACTTGATGTATAAGATTGGTGCCAGCAGTATAAATGAGCTGAAGGCTTTCTATATGGACTTAGATCAATATAGCTGGTCGGAAGCATTTGCGAGAAATTATGGTAGATCTCCTAAGCAGTTCTATAAAGAATTTGCAGAGTTTATGGAGATGTCCTATGAACTAAAACTCGCATTTATTAGTCAGCCCGAGGTTTCGCAATAGTCCATGGGTCCTATCCACGGCCTATGTATGGCATAGACGTAGCCATTACCGTCATGAATTGCACGTTGGCCTCTAATGGAAGACTTACCATGTACAGTACAGCTTCAGATACTGCTGACACGTGCATCGTAGGTTCAATTTTCGTCGTTCCGTCAGCTTGCACAATTCCGGATTGCATTCGCTCAGTCATTTCCGTCGCGGCGTTCCCTATGTCAATTTGTCCGCATGCAATGTTGTATTTCCTGCCATCGAGTGATGTGGATTTGGTAAGTCCTGTAATGGCATGCTTTGTTGACGTGTAGGGAGCGGAATTTGGCCGTGGCCTATCAGCTGATATGGACCCATTATTTATAATTCTGCCCCCTTGAGGTTTCTGTATTTTCATTAATTTGAAAGCTGCCTGAGTGCATAAAAATGTCCCAGATAGATTGGTGTCAACAACTTTTTTCCACTCGACAAAGGCTAAGTTCTCAATAGAGGCATTTGGTGCACTAATCCCCGCGTTGTTGAAGAGGACATCTAGTCGACCATACTTCTTCTCAATTACATCAAATAAGTTGTCGACTGACTCTTTCTCTGAGATATCCGCCTCAATTACAGATGCCAGATTGGAATCCGTTCCAGACATATTTCTAGTCTCTTCTAGGGAATTTTTGTGTCTCCCGCTAAGAATGACCTGATATCCGGCGTTGAGTAATGCAAGTCCGGTCGCTCGACCTACACCTGACCCGGCGCCCGTAACGAGGGCGACACTATTCGGCCTAGGATTAATTGACATGAAATACTCCCCGATTATGTTTTTTTGATATTTTGTAGAAGTGAGCCTCTAGTTTAGGTTCTATTGTGTGGTTAATATCTTTCTTGGGAGACAGTATGTCAGATAACACGGCGGCGAGTAATACAAGCGATGAAATACAGAGATCAGCACTAACGGGTGTCCGTATCCTAGACCTCACCCGATATCAGCAAGGCCCATTTGCAACGGTTCTGTTGTCAGACATGGGTGCTGAGGTAATTAAGATTGAGGAGCCCGGAGGAGAGCCTGGTCGTGCGACCGGATTGGGTACTGATGGCTTTTCCGCGTACTTCGAGGCCCATAATCGCGGTAAAAAAAGTATGACGCTCGATCTACGAACGGATGCTGCGCGTGAAGTAATCAGGAGACTTCTTCCTAGTTGTGAAGTGGTTATCGAAAATTTTCGCCCAGGTACAATGGAAAAATGGGGATTGGGCTACGACGAACTAAGGGAAATAGTACCTGATATTATTTTGGCGTCTGGCTCATCTTGGGGACGAAATGGCCCCCGTGGACATCTCCCAGGATACGATCATGTTGGGCAGGCCTTCAGTGGAGTAATGGTTGAGCAAGGTGGCGGTCCAAACGAAACACCTCATGCACTTATAGGTGGATTTGCGGATCAGATAGGTGCAATGCTTCTAGCGTTTGGCGTAAGTTCTGCGTTAGTTGCAAAACATACGTTTGGGATAGGGCAGCATGTTGATGTCTCACTTATCGGAGCGATGACTGCTCTACAGTCTATGCAGCTCACACGATACTTGCGAACTGGAAAGCAAGTGGGCTTCGAGGAGAGACGGGCAGCAACATATACTCATTATCTTTGCTCAGATGATAAGTATGTTGCGATCGCGGCAAATACTCAGAGATTTTGGACGAGGCTTTGTAAGGCTATAGATAGGGTTGATCTCGCGGTTGACGATCGCTTTGCGGATCCATTTGGTAGAGCTGATAACAAAGATGACTTGGTGTCGGAACTATCGAAGAGCTTTATTTCTCGAGGTTCGGATTACTGGGCTAATACACTCACTGATGCTGATGTGCCCAATTCGGTAGTGATGGGTTACAAAGAGCTCGCAACTGATGAGCAAATGTGGGCCAACGGTTATTTGCAGGAGATATCAAGTAGTAATTTGGGCCACATGACTGTTCCTGGCCCTCCGATTCGTATGAGTGCGACTCCCTGCCAAATACAAGGGGCTGGGCCTGAGTTAGGATTTAGTACAGAAGAGCTTCTGGTTGAACTAGGTTATACATGGGACGAAATTTCAGGTATGCGAGAGAATAACGTTATTTGATTGTTTACTGGCGAGTCACATGGTTTTTAGACAAGATTTTGCACTACGAAGATTGGGAAGATAAATGGCATTTATGAATGCAGTCACAATAGCTGGTGTCGGTGAAACGGAGTATTCAAAAAATTCTGGCCGTAGCGAATTACAGTTATCTTTGGAGGCAATCAGCAGAGCTCTCGAAGATGCAGGGATTGACCGAAAAGAAGTAGATGGGCTTTTGCGGTGGTCGGTTGATACTTCTCCCGAGGCAACTGTAGCAGCAAACATGGGAATTGAAGATCTCGCTTGGTTTGGTGAAATAAGTCAGGCCGGTAACGTCGGCGCTGCATTAATTGCTAACGGAGCAGCCGCGATTCACGCTGGATTAGCCAACGTGGTTGTTATCTATAGAGGCGTAAATGGTCGGTCAGGACGCAGATACGGACGCGGAGATGTTACTGGACGTTCTGGAAGGGGAGCGGCCGCCTATAGCGAACCATTTGGTCTATTAACACCGCAACATGGATTGGCTTTGATGGCTCGTCGAAGAATGTTTGAAACAGGGGTAACCAGCGCTCAATTTGGAATGGTTGCCGTGACTGAACGAGGTCATGCTAATCGAAATCCACGAGCCACTTTTTACGACACTCCTCTTACATTGGACGATCATCAGAACTCCAGACTTATAGTTGATCCCTTTCATTTGTTCGATTGCTGTCTCGAAACCGATGGAGGAGGCGCAATTGTTTTGACTAGTACTGACCGAGCGAAGGCACGTCCAGGCCCTTCAGCAATGATTCGAGCTGCCGCACAGGGAGGATATTCGAGTCATGGATTCACTGATACCGCTGCGGTAGCACTTGCTCCCAGGCTATGGAAACAAGCAAAAGTCGACCCATCAGAGATTAGCGTGGCTCAAATATACGACCATTTTGCACCCTTCGTCGTGTTTGCGCTTGAGGACTATGGATTTGTGTTACGAGGTGAGGGAGGCGAATTTGTCTCATCAGGGGAAATCACTTGGGAAAGTGGTTCCCTGCCGGTCAATACGTCGGGTGGGCATTTATCGGAGGCCTATATGCAAGGGATGAACCAGTTGATAGAGAGCGTGCGCCAGGCCCGTGGTGAATCTACGTCGCAGGTTCGAGATGCTCAATTTTCTTTCGTAGATACAGGCATAGGGACAGGTGCTGTGGTTTTAGAGAGAGGTGAATGATGTCCGACTATCTTTGGGTGAGACCGGCAAACCTGACATTACCTGATCCAGACGAAAATTCAGTTGAATTCTGGGAAGGCTTGAAGCAAGGCAAGTTGCTTTTGCAGGTTTGTGGTGTTTGTACGCAGACGAATTATCCACCCATGGTTATGTGCTCGGGGTGTGCAGGGTTTGATTTTGAATGGAGAGAAGCGGAAGGTGGCGGTGTTTTATATTCTTATGTTGTTACACATCAACCAATACATCCAAGTCTTGTTGACTACACACCATTTCTTACGGCGTTGATTGAACTGGATGAAGGCCCTCGTGTCACAAGTAACATTATTAACATTGCACCCGAACGGGCAAAGATCGGAATGAGGGTAAAGCTGGAACTATTTCAAGTTAATTCTGAGATAACCTTGCCACTATTTGTTCATGAGTAGGAGTTAGTTTTTTGGGACAATTTACTCTATTGTTGCTGTCTTCTCATGTCGGACGAGATCCCAGTCAATCTCAAATCCCAAGCCTGGCTGGGTAGGTGCGTGAACGAGACCAGCAGAATCAACTTCGATATCCTGAACCAGACCATACTGATTTGCTCCGGTGCAGGGGAACACCTCATAAAATTCACAGTTTGGTACCGCCATGGTCACGTGAAGGTTAGCAACGTTATTTAGTGAGTTGCCTCCATGATGAATCTCACACTGCATGTTAAATCCCTCGGCTAGATGTGCTAGTCGAATAAGTGGTGTAATACCACCTGTCACGGCCACATCTCCTCGTAATATATCTGTCGCATACTGAGTAATCCAAGATGTCATACCGTAGAAACGTCCCGGCGCATATTCTGTAGACATGATTGGTATATCCAATTTTTGATGAAGCTTCACATAGTTGTAGATATCTTCCTCAACTAACGGATCTTCATACCAGTAGAAATTCAAGTCCTCAATGGCACGGCCTACCCGCATAGCTTCTTCATATCGGTAGGCCCACATGGAGTCGAGCATTAATTCCATATCGTCACCGACAGCATCTCTGACCGCCGCAGAGATTTCGATATCATACTTCGGGTCTCCATGCGGGTGGATTTTGTGGGCCCGCCACCCTAATTCTTTGAAGTGCAGAGCTTCTTCCGCATATTCTTCCTTTGTCTCGTGAAAAGCGGTACTGGAGTATGCGGGAACGGATTGTTTGCAGGTCCCGAGCAGACGATGTATCGGCTGTCCTGCAATTTTGCCATTTATATCCCATAAACAGATGTCTATGGCACCAATTACGTAAGTGGAAACAGATCTGTTTTGTTTCCACATATCCCACCATATTGTTCCAATATCCTGTGGATTTTTTCCGAGAAGAAGTGGCTTGATAAATTCGATTAGTCCAGGCGCGAAATGGTCACCACCTATTCGTGACGAACCAAGGAATGCATTACCGGATATACCTACGTCGGTTTCGACGGACACTACCCCTAATTGCTGGGTATTCCCGAAACTCGTGCCAACACCTGTTTTCCAGGCTTCGGACGTCCAATTAAATAAATCAACTTTGACATTCGTAATTTTCATAGTTCGTTGACTCTCTTCTGTTGCACTTGCGACCTGTTGCTGCTTTTGTAGATTAGGTCATTATTTATCAAGATAGTATAAATATTGATAAGTTCACCACCTTACTAGTTGAAAAGGAATTAGTTATCGACTCTGTTACTAGGCGGCAAGCTTTTCTAGTCCTGTTACTTACTGTATTTATGGGCTCCTTCGGAGTGTCTATGGTAGGACCAGTTCTCCCGATCTACGTGCAATCTATGGGTGCGGAGGGACTTCTACTTGCTTTGAGTTTTTCTGCAGCAGCATTTTCATCGATTGTGGTTTTGCCATTTGTAGGAAGTTTGGGTGATCGATATGGCCGAAAGTCTTTTATTTTATTTGGGCTTGGTGTTTCGATAATATCAGCCACTGGATGGTACTTAAGCGGCACAATTCTGCTTATTATTGTATTTCGAGTGATATCAGGGCTGGGAACATCATTTTGGTTCGCATTGTCAGCCGCCTCGGTGGGGGATCTCAGTCCACCACGAGAGGAGGGTAAATATATGAGCATCCTTGGTGTTGCTGATTTAATTGGCTTCGGTATTGGGCCGTTGGCATCAGGTGTAATCCGAGATCATTTTGGATTTCCAGCCGTATTCTTGAGCATGGGGACAGTAATGTTTCTTGTTTTCTTGCTCGTAAGTATCGGATTACCAAAGACTACCTCGGTCAAATCAGTTGATTCGACCGAGGTAGGAGCGCCGTTGAACAGATTGCGCTGGCGAGATGTAGTTAGGATGCCGCTCCTTCAAGGCCTAACACTTGTAACGCTCGGCCATGCTGTTGCTTTTGGGGCGACACTAACTTTTTTGGCGTTATATCTAGATACCAACCTATTGCTGACTGCTACCGCGATTGGGATGATTTTGACTGGCCAAGAGCTTGTTGCAGGTCTCTTGCAACCGCTTTTTGGACGGGTAGCTGACAGGTATAACCGTCGATATTTGATTATCTCCGGAATTTTAATTCAGTCTTTTGGAATTTTTGGTTTGGCTGTATTAACTGATTTCTGGATGATCTTTATCTCATTTGTGTTCGTAGGTGGTTTTGGACACTCTTTATGGAGTGCTGCCCAACGTGCTGCCCTAGTAGTAGTTGGTCGCAAAGTAGGCATGGCTAAGACTATGAGCTTCCTTGAGATGATTTTTATGTCTGGTCTTTTGCTGGGTTCGATTGGTGCGGGTTTGTTATCACAAAGACTGTCAATTCCCATGATTTTCGCAATTTGTGCAGGTGCGCTTTTGGTGGGGGGCATACTGTTTGTGATTAGGTCACGTGGTCAGCAGTTGAGTGTCTAATCGAAATGTTTGCTAATCAAGTCATTATCTTCTGGTGTACGAGAAGAGACTAGGATTACAAGTTAATACCCTGTAGAATTGCGTTGTAATCCTTTAATTGAGACAAAGATGCTTAGTGCCGATGGAGTGAAAATGATCAATATTGTCGTGGTGGGAGACGTTATTGGCGCCGGTGCTAGCACCGTTGCAGTAGGGATTGCACAACTTGCAGCGGACAATGAACTTTCAGTGAATCTCCGTAGGTTTGGTAGCGATGACCGCGCGCTCATTGACGCACAAAATTTCTCTGAACTGCTCCTTGATGGTATTGATACAGGTACGGGTGCGCCAAGTTCCGCGTTGGAATTAGCGGATAGTACAGGGAATATTTGTGTGATTGAGGTTTCGTCTAAAGATGAAGCTGAGTTGCTCAATAGCTTTCCGGACTCAAAAATAATATATGTGCAAGGTTCGGAATCCAACGGTAGGGCTGACGCATCGTTGACGATTCGGAATCGTAATTTCGTAGACGAAAACTTTTCTCTTGGTGAGGATAGATTACTAGCCGCACCAACTGTGGGTGATTTAATAAATGCGACTGATTCGGCCGTTTTGACGAGATCAGTCACAGGTGAGAGAGAAATTTGTGAACACGTCGTGATCGGAGCGATTTCTCATGATCCAGCTGATGATTATTTTGGGAGATTTGGTCGAAAGGCGGTCGTTGTGAGAGCTGAGAAGGTCGATCTCGGTCTGGCAGCATTATTGTCTGGCGCACAATGTTTAATTTTGACCGGTGGGCATGAGCCTAGCCCGTATTTACTCGATAGGGCGGCAGCAAGTCGGGATACTACCGTGATTTTGTCTCCAAGCCCCACAGCAACGACGGCCAAGAATTTGGAAGGTACATTCGGGATGTCTCCATTTTCTCATTCTGATAAAGCTCGCCGAATCAAAGAATTAATAGCCCAGAAGGTTGACGCCACCAAGCAGAAGGAACTTTTTTTCTAGATTTACTGTTTGGCATTTTACCTAATTTTGGAGACTTAACTGTGCAAAGGACTGATATAGTTTTCTCACTCCTTGTGACTCAAAAGCGACTTGGATTTCCCAGTCCGACCCGTCTTGTTTGATGTTAATGACGGTTCCTATTCCAAATCTTCCATGCCTGACCTTATCGCCAGCTTTGAAAGGTTCGATGTCATTATGATGTGAGTTTTCAGTCTTGATTTGAGACTCTCGAAGGCCGTTCCCAAGATTGTATTTCTTTCGGGTATAACTGGAATTGTAGGATCGTGTACTTGTGACAGATTGAGCGGACGGAGTTTCTGATGTTTCAATTCCCGCATTTTGTAAATCTTTCAGATAACGGGAAGTTGATCCGCTGGTGCTACGTCCGTATAAATATCTCGTTAGGCTTTGTGTTAGATAGAGTTGCTCACGGGCCCGTGTAATGCCGACATAGCAAAGACGTCTTTCCTCCTCCATCATTTGCTCATCATCAAATGACCTTTGATGGGGTAGTAGGCCCTCCTCCATTCCTACCAAAAACACTACAGGAAACTCTAGGCCTTTGGCGGAATGTAGCGTGGTCAGGGTGACATTTACCGACTCCTCGTTGTTCTCAGGTTGATCCACATCAGACACCAAAGCAACTTGTTCTAAAAAGAGATGGAGTGACGTTTCCTCTTCGAGCTCATTGTATTGGGCCGCAACATTTTTGAATTCTTCAATATTTTCCCATCGACTCTCGGATCGATCTGGCTGATCTTTATCTAAAGTGTTGAGGTACGCTCTAAATCCAGTTTTTGTGACGACAGCATCGATTAATTGGGGCACATTGTTCGTATCTCTCATCGAAGCTAAATGCTCATAGACTGACGTAAAAAGCTGGATTGCTTTTTTGGCTCGACTGGTCACGCTCGGTATTCCGGGAATAGCATCTTCACTGACGAGCTTGACCGCAATCGCGACCGGAGATGTACCAGTATCAGTAGCGGTCTGTAAAATCATACTAAGTGTCTTATTCCCTATGCCTCGGGCGGGAGTGTTGACTACCCTTTGGAAAGCGACAATATCGTGCTCATTTTGGATGAGTCTTAAATACGCCACTATATCTTTTATTTCTTTACGATCGTAGAAGCGAGTTCCACCCACAAGGCGGTAAGGTATTCCGTTTGAAATGAGTGCGTCTTCAATAGCTCGACTTTGCGCGTTGGTTCTATACAGAACACCGAACCCGTTTTCTTTCACATTAGGAGAATTCTGGTGTTTTCTGATTTCGTTAGCCACGAACCAGGCTTCCTCATCTGCAGTACTGCTAGTTAAAAGTTGAACCGGTGCTCCCTGCGAATTATCTGTCCACAGATTTTTTTCAGTTCGTCCAGAGTTTTTGTTAATTATTATCTGAGCAGCTTCCAGAATATGACCAGTGGATCGATAGTTTTGGTCGAGGTTAATAGTTTTCGCTTCAGGAAAATCTGCGATCAAACGATGGAAATTTTCAATATCAGCCGCTCTCCACGAATAAATTGATTGATCATCATCTCCAACTACTACTAGATTTCGTGATTTTTGCGCAAGAGCTCGAGCAATTTCATATTGCACGAGGTTAGTATCTTGAAATTCATCGACAAGCACATGTTCGAAACGATCTAGAATGAAGGAAGCTGAGTGCTCAAATTCAGTGAGCAGAGTATGGGTAAGATTCAGCAAATCATCAAAATCAACGGCGTTTGCTCGCCGCAATCGTGCATCATAAATATTTTTTATATTTATCGATAGATCATCGAGATAGCTGTCACTACCAAGTCTATAGGCCGAATCTTGGGTACGTTCCATTGTTTTTAGAGTTGAAATACGATTACGAATCTGCCGAGGTTTAAAACGATCTGGGGTGTTTAATTCTTTCATGATTGACTTAACCAAAGATTCTGTATCGTCCGTATCATAAATAACGAAATCAGAGGCTATTCCAATTGGTTCTCCAAATTGTCGTAGTATGCGCGCACACATGGCATGGAATGTTCCTATAGCCAAACCTCTTGATTCGTCTCCAAGTATTTCATTCACCCGGTTTTGCATTTCTTTGGCCGCCTTGTTGGTGAAGGTGATCGCAAGAATATTCCAAGGTCGAATGTTGTCTTCTCGGATGAGGTTAGCTATACGTTCTGTGATGACTCGCGTCTTACCACTTCCTGGTCCCGCGATGATTAGTGCCGGACCATCTCGATGAAATACTGCCTCCTTCTGAGCTTGATTAAGTGTGTGATATCTCGTGCTGTTCATATTTTCTGTCGGATTCATTTTGGCAGAGCCTTACTTGTAAACCAAACTTCATCTAACTAGTATCCGTTGAACGCGATACCATTTGGTAGTCTTGTTTAGTGTAGCTAGAGTTACTTATCACAAGGATAATTGATAACTCTGTTGAAGAAGGTTATCTTATGGGTGCTTATTTTCCATTTTTGCAAATAGCAAGTACTACAAATCTTGCGTCGGCTCTTCAGGTTGCTGGGCTGTTTCTCGCGGCATACGGTCTGTTGCTTTGGCTCGCGGTCATCGTTTGGGTCTACAGAGATATTTCGTCACGAACAAGAGATTTATTAGCACGGACATCTGCCATAATCTGGTCAATTATTTGCCCTTTTTTAGGGATCCCTATTTACTTCGTTTTGCGGCCTAGACGCAGTCTGCTAGACGAATACGAGTCGAGTCTAACCCGAGAGGCTATTTTGGCGGATCTGAGCGTCGATATTTCATGCCCAGACTGTAGTCGACTCGTCAGCGAAGAATGGACGTTTTGTCCATTCTGTCAGATCGAACTCAAGAAGAAATGCCTAAATCCACAATGTGATTCATTCATGGATTTCTCTTGGAGTGCATGCGCACGCTGTGGTACTGGTGTGGCTAGCTAACGAGACAGATACATAAACTGTATCTGTCCGCTATAAAACCTCATCTAGTATCGCGTTGAGTTCACTTAGTTGAGCATCTCGCCAACCTTGTGCTAACTCCACAGTTTTGGTTAGGTAGTTGTTTCGGGCCTCTTGCCACTCATCGGACCCTCGTTCCTTCCCATGTAACATACCAAGAAGGGGCTGCATTTCAGCATTTGCCTGATCCGCACGTTCAATCCAGTGTCCCAAATAATTGTGGTCTCTGTCATAGAGTACGACAACGGGGATTGATTCAAATTCTCCATCTTTCAAGAATTCCTCCATGATGTCTGAATTGTCGTCACGAATGAAATGTCGGACCTCCATCCCAGTTAATTCAGAGATACGGGCCATGACAGGCAACCCTCTCCACACATCAGGGCACCAATCCTCTCCGATGCACAAGGCTTTAATCCCATGTGATTCTACGTATGTCTTAAGGGTATTTATGTCGTCGGAGTTATGTGTCCATTCGTCATAATGCATTTGGAATTTTTCTTTATTTAATTCAATTGCATCCATCCACTCCTGGAATGAACTGAATCCTTGACTGAATCGCTCAGTAGTAACAACTGAATTTTCAGGTGTGTGTTCGTTTCTTGTTAAAGTAGAGGCCGCGCTCATAAATTCTCCTTTTGGTAGTCAAAAGAGTTTATCGGATTATTGTTAACTTTGCACATGTTCATTTTTGGCAGCCGTAATTTTTAACCATGGTAGCCTTCTCACTGTATTCGTCGTGTTGGCTATATTCTGGTTTGTGTCGATCTCTATTTTCTTGAATTCTGCTGCGTAGTCTGAAATTGTATGCCTTAGTAATTCTTCCGCATCAAGATTAGATTTCTCAGCCAAAACTACGGCTTCAAGGAGAAGATTTGAGATCATTTCAGTGTCTTGTCTAGGCTTCTTTACTTCTGGGATTAGCGCTCCTGCTTTGCGTGCCCTACGAATCGTTAGTTGTGCTCTACTCAACGCTGGCATAGCGCTCGGTATGGACTCAAGAATACCTTCAAATACTGTTCCAGTGAGTCCTTTCTCTTGTCTTTCCGTGGCCTTGATTTCTTCCCACGAGTTTTTTAGTGATTCTTCAGTTTGGCTCAATGCTTTATCTGAAAATACGTGTGGATGGCGCCGGACATATTTTTTATTTGCATAATTGACTACATCTTCAAGACTGAACTGACGATTTTTTTTTGCAACAGAGATTTGCATGAACATGTGGGCAAGAACATCGCCTATTTCCTCAAGCATCGAGTCACGGTCATTTTTTTCAATTGCATCAACTAGCTCATAAGTCTCTTCAATTAGATATTTTTTCAGTGTATTTGCCGTCTGCGCGTTATCCCAAGGGCATCCATCTGGTGAAAAGAGAAGTTCAATTACTCTTTGGAAACCCTCCACGGAATATGTATCTTCTTCAGCCTTTAAGGGAAATAGAAACCAAGCTATTGCCTGAGGCGGTAGCGAATCTCGAGTGCAACCGAGTATTTCGAAACTTGGTAAGATAGCCTTCGCTGTCGCGGCAGGGTGATAACGTTTTTCAATAATATTTTTTGCGTCTTCAAATTCGGGCCGTAGGATGAGAAGTTCACGCTGGGCCTGAAAGTCTGGATAGTCAGGATTGAATATCTGGAGCTGTACTGGGCGGATGTGAAGCACTTCGCAAAGCTTATCTACAGATACTCTGGTTTCACTCATGGCTGCAAGTATCTCATGATTATGTAAACTAAGGCTGTGAAAACATTTAGTAGAATCATGTTCTTTGTGTTTATTCTGGCCGTGCCAATCTTTTGCCTGTTGTCAGTAACTCGTTTTCTAGTGTTGATGCCTTCAACATACGAACAGGCCTTGATTCAAGGGCAGGCAGAACTTGTGACAGGGATCTCTCTTGATCAACTAAGCGCAGTGAACCGAGAGATTCGTAATTATTTATTGGGATTTACTGATGCCCCACTTTGGATCAATGTAGTTACTAATGAGGGGGCATCGTTGAGTATATTTAATGACAGAGAAGTCAATCATATGGTCGACGTGCGAAATTTAATGCAGCTGTTTTGGAAAATTCATGAAGGCTTATTCATACTTATCCTCAGCAGCTTAACGATTTCATTTATCGCTTTTCGTGATGATCCGTTGCTAAAAATTGCTACCGATGTGCGGGCTGCGAGTTTGACTGGTATAGGGTTATTTGTGATTTTGGCTACTCTGATATTTACCGGTTTTGATTCGGCTTTTTATAAATTTCATGAGTTGATGTTCACGAATGACCTTTGGATATTAAACGAGTCGACTGATCGGCTTTTGCAGATGTATCCCAGGGACTTCTGGTATTGGGTGACGTTTCGACTTGCCGTTGTCACAAGTATCGTAATTGTTTTGATGTTTGGACTATCGCAGTTGTATTTAAAAATTCGAAAATCGGAGTCCAGCAGCCGATCTGAATCAATCACGCGCTGGCTTAATTAGTCTTTTCTTTGAATAGTTATAATTCCTCGTACCTGCTCTAGTCTTGATAGGACGGATGTAAATTCTTCTCCACCAAGAGTCTCAAGAGTTAGTGAAATAAAAACTTTTCTGTCTTGATGTTTGCCGCTGCTAATCTCGCCGAGATTGATGCTTGCAAGAGCCAACACAGTTGTGAGATCGCTGATTAATCCCGGCCTATCCCACGCTTCAGCCACAATTCGCGCAGCATACATCTGTTCTGAGTTTGCCCAATCACAATCGACTAGTCGGGTAGAATCGGCCCGAGATGCAAGATTGCGACATTTAGTTCGGTGTACGGTTACCCCTCTGGAATGAGTTATGTAACCAACAATTATGTCTCCAGGAAGTGGGGAACAGCACTTTGCTACATTCACGGCAATTCCACTTGCACCTAGTACACGTATGCCCGCATCAATGGACTTAACACTAGATTGAAAGTCGGCTATTGGGATGGTACTCCCAGACACTTTTCTAAGTTTCGAGTTGATTAAATTTGCTAGTCGGCTATTCAGTCGATCTTGTGAAAGTGTGCCAGCGCCGAGAGCCGCAAACATGTCATCTTGAGAAACATAGCCCAAGGCCTTATGAAAATCGGCCGTGATGTCTCTTGTATCTAGTCCCAGTCTGCGCTTAGCTCGGTCCATGATATTGCTTCCGTATTCAGTGTTTTCAGCTTTACTCTGTTGCCGAAACCACTGCCTGACTTTTTGTTTGGCGTGGGATGTAGTGATGAAATGTTTGGTCGAGTCAAGCCAGTCGCGTGAGGGTCCCTTGCCCTGCCTATTCCTGAGAATTTCAACGCTATCGCCATTTTTCAGATCTGACGTGAGTGGAACAATGTGACCGTTCACACGAGCGCCAGAACATGAATGACCTAAATCAGTGTGAATTCGATAAGCAAAATCGAGAGGTGTAGCTCCCGCAGGAAGTTCAAAAAGTTCACCCTTGGGCGTCGAGACGTATACCTGGTCCGAAAGGAAATCGGTTTTCAGTGCTTCAAAGTAGTCGTCAGAGGGATCTTCTTGTTGAAAAGTTAGTAGTCTTCTTATCCATGACCAGTCAGAATCATGCTTTGGGTCAGTCAAGCCTTTATATCCTGCGTGTGCCGCAACTCCAAATTCTGCAGCTTCATTCATCTCGGCCGTGCGAATTTGAATTTCAAACGGACTTGTATCTGGTTCTGACACCGAGGTGTGAAGACTTTGGTAGCCAGAGCGCCGGGGGGACGCGATGTAATCATCGAATGTGCCAGCCACCGGCTGCCAATTGCCGTGTACTACGCCTAAAACACGGTAACAATCGGCGGTATTTTCAACAACAATTCGAATTGCCAGGAGATCATTGATGTCATCGAAATGTTTCCCGCTTGCCTCGTATCTGTTTCTCTTTTCGTAAATTGAGAATAAGTTTTTCACTCTACCAGACACTTCAGATTTAATTTCGTGATTTTCGAGAATATGAGCCACTTCATCAGTCAGTCGATCCAATGACGCCTCTCGTTCACTTCGCCGTGCGTCTAAAATTGTGGCAATTTCTGAATATTCTTTTGGATTGAGCCAGCGAAATGCTAAATCCTCTAGCCTCCATCGAATACGCCACATTCCTAGGCGCTCCGCTAATGGGGCGTATATATCTCTTGTTTCCAGTGACATAGCCAAGCGTCGTGGCTCAGGAAGAACATGCACAGTTTCCATGTTGTGAAGACGATCAGCTAATTTTAAAATGACCACTCGAATGTCTTCTGCCGTTGCGGTCAATAATTTTCTGACAGTTTCCCATTCGAGATGGATTTTACCTTCATCATTCAGCATAGGATTTGTAATTCGATTTTGAATCTCATTCACTTTTGTAGCTCCATCAACAAGCCTTCGTACGTCTAGACTGAATCGCTCCTCAATGAGCTCGAGTGAAATATCGCAGTCTTCGACGACATCATGTAATAGTGCGGCCTGTAACGTAGATAAATCCATTTTTAAATTTGCCAGTACCCTAGCGACCGCGATGGGATGAGTTATATATTTGTCTCCGGTAAGGCGTTTTTGGCCCTTGTGGGCATCAGCCGCAAATATGAAGGTTTCTTGAAGTAATTTAATTTTGTCCGCAGCTAAATAAGAAGAAGCCTCTTTTAGTAGAATCTGTATACCCTGTGAGGGTTCAGGCTCGGACTGCGAGCGGAAAATCTGCAAATCGTCATCGACGACTCGTTTTGTCCATTGGCTGGATGTGGTCATTCAATCATCTCTTTCACAACTAAAGTATATCTAACTAGTGCGTATTTAAGGCGAGAAAATTTAAGTGAAGATGAGCTTTGCTTATGAACGAGTTAGCATTTAGTTAATATAGAGATGCATAGACAGGTCAATTATGGCGTCAGACAAAAAGAGATTACAGGCTCCTCGAGGTATGCGAGACGTCTTGCCGACAGATTCACACGTTATAAAAAAGATACGTGACGTCTGTTTCAAGATAGCCAGAACGTTCGATTACCACGAAATTGCAACTCCGTTGGTAGAGGATGTTGGAGTATTTTCTCGAACTGTCGGTGAAGAGTCAGATCTAATGCAAAAGGAGATGTATGTTTTTGAGGACCGTGGTGGAGAACCTCTAGCCTTGCGCCCCGAAAATACAGCTGGTGTAGGGCGCGCCTATATTGAGCATGGAATGAAGTCACAGGCACAACCGGTGCGACTCTGGTATTTTGGATCTTTTTTTCGATATGATCGACCCCAGGCAGGTCGATACCGTCAGCTTACTCAATTTGGCGTCGAAGCTATAGGTTCAAAAAGCCCATTTTTAGACGCCGAGGTAATCAATCTGCAAAGTAACCTGTACGAAGCGTTGGGCTTAAAAGGTCTGCGACTCTCCATAAACTCTATAGGGACCGGTGCGACGCGTGGGCGATTTATCGAGGCATTTCGTGCTTATTTACAAGAATTTCGAGAAGAACTTTCGCCTGACTCTCAAGGACGACTTGTCACTAATCCGCTTAGAATTTTGGATAGTAAGTCGGAAATCGATCGTGCAATTGTTAAGGATGGTCCAAAGATCTTAGACTATTTAGATGATGACGAAACGAAGCATTTTGCTTCTGTTTTACGTGACCTCGATTCCGTAGGAATTGAATATGTGATCGATAGTTCCATAGTGAGGGGACTAGATTATTACACTCATACGGTTTGGGAATTCGAGCCCGAAAGCGGCAGTGGGCAATCCACAATAGGTGGCGGGGGAAGGTATGACGGTCTTTTGGAGCAGTTGGGAGGAGACCCTACGCCCGGAGTTGGGTTTGCAACAGGAATAGAGAGAATAGTTCTCAATATGGTTGCGCAAAACTTGCTCGAGGAGTCCATTCCAAAGCCAGATATTTTTATCGTTCCAGTTAGTGAGCTTGGCCATGAAATGTTGGTTGGAGTTACGAATGAGTTGAGGAAATTAGGCGTGTCTGTCCGATCGGGTGAATTAGGTAGATCTGTGAAAGCATTGATGCGCGCGGCAAATTCAAGTGAAGCAGCCATAGCCATATTGGCTGGCGACTCTGAGGTTGCGGCCCGCAAGGTGACTGTAAAGTATCTTCGAGAATCTGACAGAACAATTGGTGATGTCAAAGTTGAATTAAGCGAATTGGCGTCGTTAATCCAAAAAGCCTTGTATTTGGATATGCCGTCCTGATGCGACCGATAGCGTCCGGTGTTTGGCAACTACATTCAGCTCGCGGCTGCAATGTCTATGCCGTCGAAATTGATAATTGCGAATTAGCTATTGTTGACTGTGGGTTCAGAATATCGGACGGAATTATTTCGGAAGTTGCAGAAATTCGAGCTGAGAACAGACTGGGTGATGTCACATATATATTGGTTACGCACAGACATCGTGATCATGTCGGAGGTTTACGTGATCTGCACCATTATTTTCCTCAGGCAAGAATTGTCGTGGGTCGGGAAGACTGTGTTTTTGATGAAGATAACGTGGCTTGGGTAGGAGAGAATCAGGTGACGATAGTTGTGCCAGGGGAGATGGGCCTAGTAACTCGGTTAACCACGAGTTTGCGAGCCCTGTCTTTGCCCGGCCATACAATGGGCTCCCTCGCATATATTTCTGAAAAATCTGGGGTCACGTTCACGGGTGATACTATTATCAGCCACAAGAACGCTCTAGCGAGACCACTAAAATTTTTAAACGAAAACGACACACTTTATATCAAATCACTTAGTGTTTTAGCTGGTTTTGCCACCGATGTAGCGGCACCTGGACACGGCTACGTGATACAGAATTCGTTTATTAAAAGATTATCTGAGCTAGCTGCACAGCCCCGCAAAAGAATGAATCCAGTTGAAGCTTATAGGATTATTAGAGGTTTGATAGCATTCGTAAAGCTACGACGTCGAAGGAATGTGCAAGAGGCTGACTATTAAATGAATAACGGTCACGATTCCTTCACACTAGCTGAACGAAAGAATAAGAGAATTCTATCAGAAATTTATTCACTGCCGCATTACGGTGTTCCTCATCCTGGCCTGAGTTCGCAAACACCTGAGCTGATGTCTCAACAAAGCCGATATAAGGTGATTCTCAGAGCCACGATTGAAGCAACCGAATTGGTAATTCTGGCTCTGATAATGTTTATTTGCATTCGATCGGTTGTACAAAATTATGTAGTCATGGGTGATTCCATGCAGCCAAGTTTTGAGTCTGGCCAATTCTTGGTTGTAAATCGTTTGGCTTATAAATCTATTAACGCATCGTGGCTGCCAGAGTTCGCAGAATTCGAACATTCTTTTGGTACACCCCAGATTGGTGAAGTTGTAGTGTTTCCTCGAGGTGGCGAAACTGGATATGACCTCATAAAACGAGTTGTAGCGACTGGTGGTCAGAGCATTATGATGATCGATGGAGTGGTATATTTGAATGGTGAAATTCTTCCGGAGCCTCGGATTGTACGATCGGGGTCCGATAGTTGGGGTCCATTGATGATTCCTGAGGGTTTTATATTTGTTCTTGGGGATAACCGCTCTAATTCAATGGATTCCAGAGTTTTTGGACCGGTATCGGAAGCCGTGTTGATAGGTCGTGTTGATCTGAGATACTGGCCAGTGAATTCAATGAGTAGGATCAGTCATGATTTCGATTAATATCGGTATTCATTCTAGTTAATTGTGATAGAGAGGATGTGTAAACGTGGACCCATTTGATATTTTTAAGGCTTCAGGGGCGATATTAGACGGTCATTTCTCCCTTACATCTGGCCGCCACAGTGACCGTTATCTTGAGAAATTCAATCTTCTTCAATGGCCTGAGTATACCGAAAAGATTTGTGAATTGATGGCCGATTTCGGCAGAAAATTTTCCCCTCAAAGTGTTGCTGGCCCGACTACTGGCGGAGTTTTATTAGCCTATGAGGTTGCCAGGCAAATAGGTGTCAGAGGGCTATTTTGTGAAAAAGATATGAGTGGGGGGCGTTCATTTCAGCGTGGGTTTAGTTTTTTACCTGGTGAAGCGGTTCTCGTGGTAGACGATATTGTCACGACTGGAGGTTCGTTAGTTGACACAATTGCGGCCGTAAGAAATGCGGGCGCAAATCCAGTCGCAGTTGTTTCGATAGCTGATAGAACTGGTGGGAAGATCGATTTAGGTCTTCCGTTCTTTGCCGCACTAACAATTGAGATTCCATCCTGGGAAAGTAGTGAATGTCCTAAATGCCTAGATGGTGAGCCGATAACACATACGTAGGGCTTTTTACGATGGCACTATAATTTTTGACCCTCTAAGTCCGTGATGCGTTGTTGTACAGCGTCAAATTTTTTTATAAGTTCTTTAGCGTAGGGTGTTAACTTCGAACTTCCTCCTGTAGAACCACCTGAGACTGATTTGACTAATGGAGATTCTACCGCTGCTTCTATTTCATTTATTTTTTTAAGCGCTGTTCGATAAGGAAGTTTCATCGAAGAGGCGGCACTTTTTAGTGATTGCGTTCTCTCTATATTCTTTAACAACGTAGCGAGGTAATCACTCATGATCAGCCGATTGTCTAACTCTACCCAAACTTTTGCTCGAATCACTGGAATTTTCGTGTTGCCAGAAAAATCATCGCTACTCATCAGTGCTGTTCCTTTGTAAACTTCTGTTAGTACGAAGTTTACTGAATCAGGAGAGATTTTTCCAGATGTATTGGTTTTTTGCAGCCCTACGCCGAACCTACCGGATAGACAAAATTTTCTATGGGCTTATTTTTTTATTAGTTGTGTATTTGACTGGCTGCTCAAGCAATGCAAACTCTATGTTGTTGGTAACTACGACTAGCACTGAAAACACTGGGTTAATCGATGCCTTAGTGCATCGGTTCGAAGAGAAAACTGACTACAGAGTTAAGGTTGTTGCTGTTGGTACTGGTGCAGCTCTAAAGATGGGCGAACGAGGGGATGGAGACGTGCTTCTCGTTCATTCTCCATCTGCAGAAATTGATTTCATCAACAGTGGATTTGGGGCAAGCCGGACCCAAGTGATGAAAAATTGGTTTGTCATCGTCGGACCAGCAGCAGATCCCGCTGAAATCAGGGGATTAAGCGTAGATGAAGGACTAAAAGCTATTGCGACCGCCGGTTCGGCGTTCGTGAGCAGGGGTGATGATTCAGGAACACATAAAAAAGAGATAGATCTTTGGAAGATTGCCGGCTTCGATTTTGCTCCTACTGCGCAGGACTGGTATACGGCTACTGGGCAAGGGATGAGCGCTACACTTACGATAGCTCGTCAAACTCAGGCGTATACATTAACGGATAAGGGAACATGGCTAGCCACCAGCATTGACTCTGACCAAGTGATTTTGATTGATCAAGAAGATGAGTTACTGAATGTGTATAGCGTCGTATTGTTGAATCATGCGGCTGAAAATATAAATCACAAAGGGGCTCGGGCATTCCGTGATTTTATGCTTGGCGTTGAAACTCAGAATATGATTGAGATGTTCGGTCGAGAGCAGTATGGGGAGTCACTGTTCTACAGGATTAATTGAATATTATTGAACTGGAGCGTTGATTTGTGGACTTGATTCGTGACGCAATTCGGGAGACATTTCTTCTGCTCAGTCAGGGTGACTCGGAGATATGGTCTATCACCTTAAGAACTTTAATAATTTGTGGCTGTTCAACAATAATATCATTTGGATTAGGTGCGTCAGCTGGATTTTGTCTTGCAGTTTTGCCCTTTCGTGGAAGGGCCGCTCTAGTCACATTTGCGAATACTGGGATGGGAATGCCGCCAGTTATAGCTGGATTGTTGGTAGCTGTTTTGTTATGGCGCTCAGGACCATTTGGCGGATTGAATTTAATTTACACTCCGATAGCGATGATTATAAGTCAGTGTGTGATCGCCATACCACTGGTTGCGGCAATCACGGCTGGCGCATTTATGTCTTTACCCGAGTCGTTATTTTTGCAGATTCGCTCGCTGGGTGCGGGCCGAAAAGAAACTTTGTTTTTACTGGCTTATGAGGCCAGACTTGGACTGATGGTTGCTATGATGGCTGGTTTTGGAGCGGTGATTTCAGAGGTTGGTGCTGCGATGATGGTGGGCGGTAATTTGGCAGGTGATACTCGAGTTCTAACTACAGCAACCGTGCTACTAGTGAGTAAAGGGGAATTTGGACGAGCTCTCGCTTACGGCATAGTACTGTTGGCGATGGTGTTTATCGTGGCGGTTATCCTTACGAGTGTGCAGAACCTCGCTCGGAAGCGGATCTGATGTCGGTAAAAGACAATGCACTTTCAATGTCTGAGATCGTAGTACATCGTGGCCGCCAGAAAGTACTCTCCTTTGATTCATTTAATCTAGAGCGAGGTCAGAATGTTGCAATTATTGGAGCCAATGGCTCGGGAAAGTCCAGCTTTTTGCTAGCAGCTGGTTTGTTGATTCCCTCTACCCAAGGTGAAATTTCTTATTTTGGCACTAGAATATCGAGATCGAATCGCCGAGATTTTAGACGATTATCTTCGATCTCGTTTCAAGACCCTGTACTTCTAGACAGGACTGTCGTTGATAACTTAAAGATTGCCATGGATTTAAGAGACTTTAAAAAAGATGAGATAAACAAAGGCGCCTATAGTTGGCTGGAACGACTCGGAGTGGCTCATCTAGCTGAGAAAAAACCACACGAATTGTCAGGTGGTGAGCGGCAGCGAGTTAGCCTCGCTCGAGCATTTGCGTTAGAACCCTCAATATTGATGCTTGACGAGCCGTTTACCGCAATTGATCCAGTTGATAAGCGCAGTATCTCAAAAGATTTACATGATCTGATTACTGGAAGTGAACTTTCTTCCATAGTGGTGACGCATGATATAAGTGAGGCTGTAGTGTTAGCAGACAAAGTTGTTGTATTAATCGACGGCTTGATACACCAGACTGGAGCAATGCGAGACGTCTTCCAAAATCCAAAATCTGTGGATGTCGCTAAATTAATTGGTCATACAGTTCTCAGAAATGATGCGGCACGTCAATCTTTAAAGATTCCAGACTCCCCGATTAACTCAGATGACATGATTTCCTTTCCATCATCAGCAATTTCACTGAAAGCTCACTCCGAAGGCCAAGGCCAGATAATTAGATACGAATCTGCAGTTGGTGGTGTTGTAGCGATAGTAAGACTGGACGGAGTTGAGATTCCCTCGAGCATATCTGCCCACGAGGCAATGTCTCTTGATTTTTCAGTTGGACAAAATGTGGATGTTGTCCTCGATCATTCTAAATTGGTCTATCTCTCGAATTGAGGTTGGAACACGGTCTCTGAGTTATCATAAAGCTATGGCCAGTCAAATTAACGACGATCGACGGAAGTCAGCACTTAACGATCCGGATGTGCTGAAAGACGGGCCGGTTGAGCAGCCCCGTGGCAAGTGGTCTGGTTTGTTTCCAAAGAATCATCCATTAGTTTTGGTCATGACGGGCGATGGCAAAGGTAAAACTACTGCAGCACTTGGCGTGAGTATGCGTGCTTGGGGTCGCGGCTGGAACGTGTTGTGGCTCCAATTTATTAAGAAGCGAGATTCAAAGTATGGGGAAACATTGGCAGCGATGCGAATGGGTATTCCAATGGAAGCCTTGGGAGATGGGTTTACTTGGCTATCCGAGGACCTTGAGCATGACAAGGAGTTGGCCAAAGCAGCCTGGTTAAAGGCAGCAACTATCATCCAGTCTGGAGAATACGATTTGATCGTGCTGGATGAAATTACCTATCCGATAAATTATGGCTGGCTTTCAGTTGATACTGTTGTTGCGGCGATTGAGAATCGACCGAAGGACGTTGACATAATACTGACCGGTCGAGATGCGGACGACAGACTTATTCAAATTGCAGATACGGTGACTGAAATGACTGAAATTAAGCATCCATACCAAGCGGGTGTGAAGGCTCAACCAGGAATAGACTACTAGCCGAAAAAAATACATGTATGCCGACTAACCATAAAATCTCTGGAGAAGCTGAATTAGATGAGTACCTGCACTATGTGACTTTGGTTTTGGCGAGATCGCAGTATACGACTCGAAATTACCGTAATGACATCAGTAAATTTTTGAAATATGTAGATCGCAGAGGTCGGCTGTTTTCAGCAGTTGGAAGAACTGACGCAAGAGGTTACCTAAGGAAATTAAAGGACCAAGGTGTTACCGAAGGCTCGATCAGGCGAATCGCAATTACCGTAAGAGGTTTTTATGTCTGGCTTGACTCAACGGGCTATTCGTTGTCAGCCTCTAAAGGAGATTCGATACTCAGGTTGAGAACACCAAAGGCTGCGAGACGTTTACCACGAGTATTGCAACAGAATGACGTAGACAAACTTATAGGCAGCATTGCCGGAGATGATCCTGGTTCTATTCGGAATAGAGCATTATTGGAACTGCTTTATGCGACAGGGATTCGAGTTTCTGAAGTTACCTCAATTGATCTGCGGGATATTGATATGAACTTGATGCAAGTAAGTGTTGTGGGTAAAGGAAATAAGGAGAGAATCTGCTTATTTGGTGAGCCGGCATGGACGGCACTTAATCGATATTTTGAAGAAGCTCGTCCACTATTGGTTAAAGGTATGCAAACAGCATGCTTTGTAAATCGTTTTGGCCAAAGACTTTCACAGCGATCAGTGCAGCGATTAGTTAGTGATGCTGGAATTCAGGTAGGAATTAAGACGAATGTACATCCACATTTGTTAAGGCATTCTTTTGCGACTCATTTGGTTGAACGCGGTGCTGATATACGAGTGGTTCAGCACCTTTTAGGGCATTCGTCGCCTGACACTACCCAAATATACACAGCCTTGTCTAGTTCTTCAGGTAGTGATGAAATCCAGGCAGCGCTTAAAAATGCTCGCGGGACTAAAAAAAATTAGCGCTTCTAATCTATGTGTTGGGAACCGTTTCACGTTAGGATTAGTAAAGACCAAACCGAAGCTGCGAGGGCAGAGATATGAAACTAGCAGTCGTAAATGGACCGAATCTGAATTTGTTAGGAACACGCGAGCCTGATCTATACGGGTCAGATACTCTCGCAGATATGGAGCAGAGAGTATCTGACAAAGCTGGTGAACTAGGCATCGAAGTTGAATTTTTTCAGAGTAATCATGAAGGTGCTTTGATTGACTTTATTCAGACAACCTCTAAATTCGATGGATTAATTTTAAATCCAGGTGGGTACGGACACACTTCAGTCGCGCTTGCAGATGCTATCGCTGGAGTAGGGATTACAGTCGTCGAGGTGCATGTGACGAACATTCATGCTCGTGAGGAGTTCCGAAGTAGTACTTACTCGTCTAGAGTTGCGACAGCATTAGTTTCAGGTCTTGGGATAACTGGATATGTTGCGGCTCTTGAATTTTTATGGGCTAAGAAAAGTGGTAATTAGCCCAGACTTCGCAGCACGGATTGACAGAGTCCGAGATTCATTTGAACAGCAAGGACTGGATGGATTCATTGTTGAATCGCCTTCAAATCGTAAATGGATTTCAGGTTTTACAGGGACTTCAGGTGTCGTTGTAATAACAAAGAACACGAAATATTTCTTG
>JAQWLS010000053.1 GCA_029247135.1 Dehalococcoidia bacterium
CATTGATAATTATTTTTTTAACTTCGGCTCTGTTGTGCGCATTTGTTTTTTATTTGAGCGCGATAAAGTCGAACACTTTTTCTAACGAAGAAGAGATTACGAGCAAAAATTCAATATCTTCTAGTAGCAACCGGAACATGGGCTCAGATGTCGAAGAGACTTCAACCCTTGCTGTCGTGTCTCGTGTAGAAGTTTCGGTCACTCAAGCACCACAGCAAGAAGTTATCAAGGATGATGAAGAAGTCATCAAGGACGATAAAGTCGCAGTGAGTCAGGCCAGAGAGAAGACGCAGGTACAAGCAACTTCTTCGCCTTCCAGCGGCTCTGATGAGACTGTAACTAGACTGATTCCATCTTTTATTACAGTCGAGGGTTGGACTGATGTTAATCCACGACTCTCCACTGGTCCCGGCTTTCCGGAGGACAGTGAATATTCCTCCGTATTTGAAGAATCAACAGTCGTGGGGTTTTATGGCGCATATGACATATGTCAAATGGGAATATTAGGGTGCTTGCCCTTAGAGAAAATCAGCGAGGTACTAGATGGCTATTTGCTTCAGTATGATGAGTTAAATGGTCCGGATAAGTCTGTCGTTGGAGCACTTCATTACATCGCCGATATAGCTCAAAGTGATCCAGGTGTTTCGGGCGATTATATTCGGCACGTCGAATTACAAAATGTGACAGATTATGCTAATTTTTGCGAAGAAGAGGGTTTTCTTCTTTTTATAGATTTACAGGTGGGATGGGGAGATGTATCGGTACACATAGACCGCTTTTTACCCCTATTAAAAATGCCGCATGTTCATCTCGCGCTTGATCCAGAATGGGCTACAAAGCACTCAGGTGTGCCTCCTGGGGGAGACTATATTGGACGACTAACTGTTGCTGAGATAGATACAACTCAGCGGATATTATCAGATTTAGTGATCGATTATGATCTACCAAGAAAAGCTCTTGTGGTGCATCAGTTTCTCAGCATTATGCTCCCAGATGAAACTTTTGCTGATGTCCCCGAAGTAGATTTGATCATTGATGCGGATGGTTGGGGTACTCCCGCGGCTAAACTAGCGGACTTTTCGCAGTTTTCTCTGGGGCCCTCTTCCGAATGGCCGGCGATTAAACTTTTTTTTGACTGGGATAATCCAATACTCAAGCCGATTGAATTGATGCAGTTGAGCTTTCCGCCTGCGTATGTAATATACCAGTAAAGGGAGACTCGATTATGCTGTGGGTCTATGAAATATCATTTAAAAACTTTGGGTTGCGCAAAAAACACCGTTGATTCTTGGCGGATGGAGTCGGCGTTGCGTTCGTCTGGCCATATTCCAAGTTTCAATAGGCAGGATGCCGACTTGCTTTTGGTAAATACGTGCGGCTTTATTGATGATGCATCCGAGGAGTCGTTGGATGCTATACGTGATTTAGATAGTAGTCGGACGGGAGATCAACAATTGTGGGTAGCGGGTTGTCTCACCCAGATCGCAACTGACCGCGTAAAAAGAGAGATACCTGGAGTTGATAACACATTTGGTGCAGAGGAATGGGATTTGATTGCGTTAGAGCTTGGCCCCTCGCAGGAAACGTATGATATTCCCGACGCGACCATGCCTGGCGCTTCTGTATCGGCTTACTTGAAAGTTTCTGATGGATGTGATCGTCCCTGCACATTTTGTATTATCCCCAAAATAAAAGGTGCGATGAAGTCAGGGGACGGACAAAGATTGCTTTCAGAAGCCAAGATGCATGCGTATGCAGGTGCTAAGGAATTAGTGTTAATAGCTCAGGATACTACTGCCTTCGGGGAAGATACTTCTAATAAAGACGGGTTAGCAGATTTTTTGGAGGAGTTATCAGAGACTGTTCCCGAGGTGCCGTGGATTAGATTAATGTATGCCTACCCAGGTAAGGTTACTCCAAAGCTTGCAGAAACTATGTCACGATTGCCAAATATTGTTCCGTACGTTGATATGCCGTTACAGCACGGAAGTGATGCCACCTTAAGAAGAATGAAGCGTCCCTCTTTGCGAAAGGCAAATCAAAGTCTTGAGCTACTAACAAAGGCCATGCCAGAGATCGCCTTACGCACTACTTTTATAGTTGGTTTTCCTGATGAAACGGAATCCGAGTTTTTAGAATTATTAGAGTTCATAAAAGAGTGGAAATTTGACCATATTGGCGCGTTTAGTTATTCACCGCAGGACGGAACTCCCGCCTTTGAGTACGGAGGATCTGTCGATTCAGAAGTAGTCGCCGACAGGTATAGTCGACTTATGACGTTAGCGCAGGATATTTCCTCGTCACGAACAAAAGACTTAGTAGGCAAAAGGGTGGACGTATTAATCGAAAGTGAGGAGCCAGGTGAAAATACTGAGGGGGATTTATTTTCGATTGGCAGATCGTTTAGAGACGCGCCCGAAGTTGATGGTATGGCCTTTGTTAAGGGTGTTTTCCAACCCGGTGACATAGTACCAACTATTGTGAAAGGCTCACTTCCTTATGATTTGCTTTGTTACCCCGCCTGACGAGAGGTGTGGTTGCGTTAGGGTTAGTACCGTTCTATAATCATCAGTTGAATCGTTGCGTGGGGCATAACAACTGACAGGCAAATATTTCACTCGTATTAGATGAAAGTAAGTTTTAAGTCGACTGCTAGTCGGCTCTGGAACTCCCTCTCGCAGGGTCTTGCGGGTTTCTCTAACTGTGAAGATAAGTTGCCGACGTGACGTGTGACTGGAACTAGAGTTCAGAATTAAAAATCTTGAGCTACAGCAGAAAGGTACCAACTTGACCTCAGACTCTAAAACTTCCACCAGCAATGCGGCAGGTGAGAATCAGGAAATCCGATCACGGAGAATTGTAAGAACAAGAAGGGCCCTACCGAAGCAAGAGAAAATATTTGGATCGAAGCGTGCTGCTGAGAGTTTGCCAGGACTTATTGAAATGCCTCGCAAGTCATATGCTCGATTTCTTGGAACAGACTTCACACGAGCGGTACCTGTGCCAGTAGATTTTGATGCGGATGAAGTATCAGGATTGCAAGAACTGCTTGATGAAATGAATCCTATTCAGGATGCCGGTCAGAGGGTTAAGTTTTCAATAACTGAGCCTTTTTTTGATGACGCTGAGCGCTCTGAGTCTGAGTGTCGCGCCAACGACCTCACTTACCAGCGAAGGCTCGGCGCAAAGGCAGTTTTAGAGTTTGCCGATGGTGGCGGCGCTGAGCAGCCAGTGTGGCTTGGTTTTGTTCCTATGATGACTCCGCACGGCACCTTTTTAATTAATGGTGCTGAGCGTGTGGTAATTTCTCAATTAGTTCGTTCTCCTGGAGTTTACTTTTCGGCTGAAGATGAGGCTGCGTCCGATCAGCCTTTGGCTGCAGCAAAAGTCATTCCTAATCGGGGTGCATGGCTTGAATTTGAAACATCTATCCGAAATGGTATAGGTGTGAAAGTAGATCGAAAAAAACGAGTCCCGGTAACAGTTTTATTGAGAGCTATTGATTCAGAGGAACTCTTGCCGTTTTCTTCTGAAGACAAAGCGCGAATAAGGCACTATGAGGAAAATTTTGAGCGTGCACAGCAACGACTCGACACGGCTCAGCAGCGTAATAAAGAACTACGTGGTAAGAGTGACAAGGAAGATATTGGAGACTTGCGGGCAGACGCTCAGCTCGAAATGTCCGAAGCTGAGCGTGCTTTGCAGGAGGCATCTTCAAATTTTCATAATCGTCTGGAACTGACATTAGGAACTGACGATCGAATCCAAAGATTGCTAGGCGAACTTGATAGCGGCTCCGCTACTAATTACCTTGATTTAACTCTTTCGAAGGATAGCTCAACTGATCAGTATTCTGGTTTAGTCGACTTTTACAAGGTAATGCGACCCGGTGATCCACCCGCTGTAGACACAGCAAAAGTTCAGATCGAGGCTATGTTTTTTGACCGACGGGGATACGATCTGGGACGAGTTGGCAGACATAAGTTGAATGAGCGATTGAGAATTGAGCGCAGCAGTACGAATCAACGTGAATTAACGCGCTTTGACATTCTTGCCATAATCGAATTGGTTTGGAAGCTCAATCATGGCGACGGTTATGTTGATGATATTGATAATCTAGCCAATCGACGTGTCAGGCCAGTTGGCGAGTTGGTTGCTAATCAATTTCGTATTGGCTTGCGCAGAATGGAACGAGTTGTTCGTGATCGGTTAATGATCGCAGACACTGAAAAACTACAAGAAATGTCACCAGTCCAGTTTGTAAACAGTCGACCAGTAGAAGCGGCAATGAAGGAATTTTTTGGAGGTGCGCAACTTTCCCAGTTTATGGATCAGGTCAACCCTCTTTCCGAAATTGCGCACAAGCGTAAATTGTCAGCGCTTGGGCCTGGAGGATTATCAAGAGATCGAGCCAAATTTGACGTGCGCGATGTTCACTACAGCCACTACGGAAGAATTTGTCCAATTGAGACCCCAGAAGGCCCGAATATTGGTTTAATTGGCGCCTTGGCAATGTATGGTGAAATCAATGATTTTGGATTTATACAGAGTCCTTATTATCGGGTAGTCACTAGTATCGCGAAGGGCCAACGACGAAATTTAACTAATAGAATCTTGGCGGCTGATGTTGTCAACGGAGCGGGTAAGGTTATAGGTAAAAAAGAGGCATTTATTGATGCTGATTTAGCTAAGTCATTATCTGATGCAAAAGATTCGACCATATCTGTCCGGCCTTTTGTGTCACTAGAACGCGAAATTTTTACAGCGGAAAAAGAGCGGGACAAGCGTATCGCTGAGGCGAGAACCAATATCGATGAGTGGGGTAACATCGTAGATGACCGTGTCTCCGTTCGGTTTGGCGGTGAGCATGAGACGGTAAATCCAGAAGAAGTAGATTACATAGACGTGTCCGCTCAGCAAATTGTTTCAATTGCAGCGGCAATGATTCCCTTTTTGGATCATGATTTGACCCACAGGGCGTTAATGGGTGCAAATATGCAACGACAGGCGGTCCCTCTAATTCGACCTGAGGCACCTCTGGTAGGCACTGGAATTGAAAAAGAAGCGGCAGCAGACTCAGCCCAGGTCATTTGCGCTACAGAAAATGGCGAAGTTATATCTGCGACTGCGGATTTTCTGGAAGTCCGATATGACAGTGGTGAATCTGAGCGCTTTCCGTTACTGAAGTTTGTTCGATCGAATCAGGGTACTTGTATCAATCAGCGTACTCGAGTGCTTGCTGGCGAACGTTTTGAAAAAGGTCAAGCCCTAGTCGATTCGTCTAGTACCGATGATGGTAAATTGGCTCTCGGACAATCTGTATTGGTCGCGATAATGCCTTGGGATGGATATAACTACGAGGATGCGGTTGTATTGTCTGAGTCCGTGGTCAGGGAAGATAAATTCACTTCGATTCATATTGAGAAGCATGAAGTCGAAGCGCGCGACACAAAGATTGGTCCTGAAGAGATAACCAGAGATATTCCCAATGTGAGCGAAATGGCTCTATCGCATCTTGATGATCAAGGCGTCGTTCGAGTCGGTGCCGAGGTCCGCGAAGGAGATATTTTAGTCGGGAAAATTACACCAAAGGGTGAAACTGAACTGACACCTGAAGAAAAGCTTTTGCGTGCGATCTTTGGTGAGAAGGCACGTGAAGTCAGAGATACTTCACTTCGGGTTCCACACGGCGAGGCGGGTAAAGTCATTGATGTTCGAGTAGTAGAACGCCCTAAGGACGAAGTTAAATCTTCGAAGCGATCGCGTGATGAAAGTGGTTTTGAACTACAGCCAGAAGTAAATGCATCAGTTAGAGTATGGATTGCTCAAAAGAGGCATATCACTGCTGGTGACAAAATGGCTGGACGCCATGGTAATAAAGGCGTGGTCTCGAAGATCGTGCCAACTGAGGATATGCCGTTTCTTACGGATGGACGTGCCGTAGAAGTAGTTCTGAATCCACTCGGAATGCCATCTCGGTTGAATTTGGGTCAAGTACTCGAAACTCATCTTGGTTGGGCTGCCTCTACATTGGGTTTTAGAGCTATATCTCCGGTCTTTGATGGTGCGAGCCATGAGGAGATAGAGGATATGCTCGCGCGTGCCTATTTGGCGTTGGAGGCTGGAGCAGTTGAGACAACAAACTCTCAGATCGGCGGAGATCTGGAAATAGGTGAACGAGTTGATATTGATCGTCTTGAGTCATATTTGCAGTCAGCAGGTTTTGATTCAGGGGAAGTACTTAGAGGTAATGAGACTCGAGCAGCCAGTCGAGCAGCGTTAGCTTTGTGGCTTGAAGCGTTTAAAGATCATGAAGACATTAGTGAGCTAGATCTATCGAACATTCGGAAGAAGGAATATGAGGAATTAGAGGCATTGGCCACTATTGTCTCTGAGAGAATTAATGTTGCGTCTCCTTTATGGGGAAAGCAAACATTATTTGACGGCCGTACAGGAGAGACTTTTGATTCGCCAGTGACGGTCGGTTATATGTATATGCTAAAGCTTATTCACTTGGTGGATGACAAAATTCATGCTCGGTCGACTGGGCCATATTCACTGATTACTCAGCAGCCGTTGGGAGGAAAAGCCCAGTTTGGTGGTCAAAGATTCGGTGAGATGGAAGTGTGGGCGTTGGAAGCTTATGGTGCTGCTCATGTTTTGCAGGAAATATTGACGGTCAAGTCGGACGACACAGTTGGTCGCGTCAAAACTTATGAAGCAATTGTTAAAGGTGACGACTCGGTTGAACCGGGAGTGCCTGAATCTTTCCGAGTATTGATGAAAGAGCTACAAGCTCTTGGAATTCAAGTGGATATTCTAGGTTCAGAGTCTCCAACAGACGAAGAACCTAACGAGGAGGCTGAAGAGGCTGTATCGCGATTAGGTATAAATCTTTCTCGACGTGAAATCGGGGCCTAGGAATATTTTATTTTCCAAATTAAGAATTAGGAGCATGTTTTATGTCTGAAGTAAATGAGTTTAGTTCCATTCGTCTTTCGCTTGCGTCTCCGACTCGAGTGAAGGATTGGTCGCATGGTGAAATAACAAGGGCCGAGACTATTAACTATCGAACTTTGAAACCCGAACGGGACGGGCTATTTTGCGAAAGAATCTTTGGGCCGCAAAAGGATTTTGAGTGTCCCTGTGGAAAGTTTAAAAGTCAACGCTATAAAGGAATTGTTTGTGATAAGTGTGGTGTAGAAGTCACACGATCAAAGGTCCGACGGGAGCGAATGGGACACATAGCCCTCGCCGCGCCTGTGACTCATATCTGGTTTACAAAAGGCATTCCTTCACGCCTTGCTTTACTAATGGACATTACACCTAAGATTCTTGAGTCGGTGGTTTATTTTGACTCGTACGCCGTCACTGCTGTCGATGAAGAAACTCGACTGCTAGAACAGGCCCGCTTAGATAAGATGATTGAATCTGAAGTGAATACTTTGTCTGGTGGAGTAGCTCTTAATTTAGCTGAGATGCAGTCCGAAAAAGACACTGAAGTTAATGCGATAGAGACTGAGCAAGTAACTGAAGTAGCTGAGGTTGAATCTGAATATCAATTAAAAGTGCTTGCCGTTGAGGAAGTAGCTAAAAACTATCTAAAGGAGTTTAAAAAGCTTGTTGGTCAGGATGCGAAGCTCAAGCAGTCAGCAAAATTTGGGAATAGGATTTTTGCGAAACGTGGGATTATTGTTGATGAAGTTTTATTGACTTTACTTGCGGACGGTAAGGCTTCGGCTTTAGCTCGTGAAGAAGCAAACTACTCGAGACAACATAAGCGAGTAACTGCGGGTTTTGCTAAGCGTCTTCGCGAGGTAGAGCGTCGGTTTCGGGAACCCATTGCAGACCTAACCTCTGAGCAGGGTAAGGTAATGGAGACCATTCGCGATCGATATAGAGAACAGCTAGACTTCATCGGTGCTGTACGCGATCCAATAAATGAGGACAAATTTCAGACATTATCTCCAGCCGATTACGATCGTTTTTCTCTCGAGTTCCCGGGAGTATTTTCCGTGGCAATGGGGGCTGAGGCTATCTCAGAATTGTTAAAGAAAACGGATCTTGATCAACTCTCCGCCAGACTCAAAAATCAAATAATAAATGATCAAAGTGACTTAAGGCGAAAGAAGGCTGTCAAGAGATTGAGAGTGGTCGATGCTCTTCGACGGTCTGATAATAGGCCTGAGTGGATGATCATCGAGACGTTGCCAGTTTTGCCGCCTGATCTGCGACCAATGGTCCAGTTGGAGGGAGGACGATTTGCCACTAGTGATCTGAATGATCTTTATCGACGTGTTATCAATCGTAATAATCGACTAAAGCGACTTTTAAATCTCGGCGCTCCAGAAATAATTATCCGTAATGAAAAGCGGATGTTACAAGAGTCAGTTGATTCACTTATTGACAACGGTAGGAGAGGACGCGCAGTATCTTCAAGCGGCAACCACAAACTGAAGTCACTATCTGACCTTTTAAAGGGTAAGCAGGGTAGATTCCGACAGAATCTTTTGGGAAAACGAGTCGATTATTCAGGTCGTTCCGTGATAATTGTTGGTCCAAAACTTAAATTACATCAATGTGGCCTTCCAAAGAAAATGGCTCTGGAGCTTTTTAAACCATTCGTAATGTTCGAACTTGTAAAACACGGGCAGGCGCATAACATCAAGAGTGCGAAACGTGCAGTTGAGCAGGCAGATGGCGCAGTTTGGGACGCATTAGCAAACGTTGTTAAAGATCGTCCAGTTCTGCTTAACAGAGCACCGACTCTTCATAGATTAGGGATTCAGGCATTTGAGCCAGTTTTGGTTGATGGGGCTGCGATTCAGCTTCATCCGT
>JAQWLS010000060.1 GCA_029247135.1 Dehalococcoidia bacterium
ACAAGACTCAAGAGGGCGGATCTCGATTCGTCGAAGACTTAAAACTGTTACTCGACGAACTTGAAATAAAAGACGTGGGTCTCATCTGCCAATCGATGGGTGGTCGAACTGGACTAGGTCTCTCAATAAAATACCCTGAACGAGTCTGGGGTCTTGTAATGGGTGGGACGTGGGGATTCTTCGATTGGCCTGAGCAAAAAAATCTCGCTGAATCATTAAAAAAGTCGGCTGCTCCGCTCGCTCTCGAAGAGCGAGCAATCGGAAATAAATTCAAGAGTGAACATCCTCAGTCAGCATTCCTCTATCAGCAAATCGCAAACCTCAATCCACCAAGAAATCCAAATATTACATCGGTAACCGCTGATACTCCTACGCTCGCAGATGTTAAAAATCTATCAGTCCCAGTCTTCGCGCTGGTGGGTAAAGAAGATGTTGTTATACCCGCGCCCCTAATCGAAGCATTCGCCAATATTATTGATGGCGCCACTTACCTCGAATTAGATGATTTAGGCCATTCGGTATATTTTGAAAATCCATCGCTATTCAATGAACTAGTCAATAATTTTCTTGAAACAATATGATAGGACTGCAAATATGACCCCCGGTAACACCACTGCTGAACACACGTACAAATCTCTTAATGTATTTTTCGATGTGGACAACACTCTGATTATGTGGAATGGAAAACTTCGGAATCATACCCGTGAGGTGTTTGAAGCTCTAATTCATGACGGGCATACGATTTATATTTGGTCAGGTGTAGGCATTCGTAGATGGGACATGCGGCGGCATGAGTTAGATGAATTGGTCGAGGATTACTTTATTAAACCTCTTGAGGATCACCATGCAAAACTTGAACCACTCGGCGTTAACGTAATGCCAGACTTCGTAATCGATGATCATAAGTCAGTGGTTGATGCGTTTGTTGGATATCACATCCCTGATGAGGCCGGTCCCGATGATGAAGAATTATTAAAAGTACTAGCCGCTATTCGAGAGCTCGCTCTTACATAAATTATTTGTCGCCAAAATTCTTCAGGATCTTAAAAAAAATAATCTCTAGGAATTATTAGGAATGGCAACCTCAAGAATCTTCTCAGCTTCTTGTAAAACGCTAGCACTAAGTCCCGCTCCACCAGACAGACACATACTGCAATCTGGCTCATCCGGAGCTCCTGTGTCTACTAACTCTGCCACAGATCCCCCCTCATCAAGCATTACTCCACAAATCGTGTCTATATGTGAGGCCCAAAAATGAGTCTCGCCTCGGGGTTCCACATCGTGAAGTACCACCCAGTGCCAATTATCACCAAAATCATCAAGTAATTTCGCGACTATCGTCATGTCGGACAAATTAGTCTCCTAATCTTTGTGGTCTCATATTTAGGCTCTGACACATCCGGCAATCGCCAGTGAAAGTCCTATCACCGCTTCAGACCTACATCTTCCGGATCGTAGTAGAAATTGACAGTATCACCAATTTGAATTCCATTGTTAATGTACCACCCCTCTGGAACTTCCAACGCCGCGAAATACTTACCCGGTGGATGATGATATTTCTCTGTGTCAGCAATCATCGTGTCCATGCCTATGATTTTATTATCACTATCAATCCATGCGATATCTAAATTAAAATGGGTATCCTTCATCCAAAATGGTCCAGTTTGTCCGTTCGGATAAAGAAACAACATACCATGATTGCCGACCATATTACGGCCGGAAAAACCGATTGAATATTCACTGGGCGACGGAATCTCTACGTCCAGCTTTAATAAAACCCTCTTGTCTCTCAGAAATTCAACATAGAAGTTTGTCTTGGATATGGAGTCTCCTGGCACTGAATCGTGAATCACTGAAAATGTACTGGCCGGCGGATGTGATTGATCTGGCTGATCCAGTGAATTATTACAACTGACCAACAGTGCGCACACAAAAATAAATATTATTGGCCGCATAGAGCGTCTCCTATGACAGATAAGTATTGTACTGACTATAAGTATTAAGATAGGTTGGGCTGATGGAAGAACAAACTAAAACCATAATAGAAAAAGTCTTTGACACTTGGCCATCAATTCGTGACGGCCAAGTAATCAGTGACATATCTGTACTCGACCATCTTCTAAGCCTACAAGGCGAAAGAAATGCGTTTGGAGTTGCGCAAGGTATCAACAATACATTTAGCGGTTTTACAAATGAAGATGACCAAAGCATAGTTTTACTCAGTGGAGAATCCACGGATACGCCTGACGAGGCTAAGTTACTTGCACATATTCTCATAACGAGACTACTCGTTGGAGCAGGGCTACACGTTGATCGACGTATTCAAGACGCCCTTGGTGACGCCTACGCCAATACGTGGTGCGTCAGAGGTGAATACAGAACCACGCCCTTAGTACTTGCCCATTCCCTCTGGCTCATAGCGTTAGATCCACAAAACCACTCCGATATTCCGCTTGCGATCGATTGGGAGCCAACTTATTACCAAAATTCCAAGGTCTGGGATTTAGATTACAGGCTTTTTTCACACTACGACGTGAAGGAACGTGCGTTAGACTGGGCAGCCCATATTAGTTACTCGTCCGAACGATACTCTGGATGCTCACGTTGGAATATTATCGAACCACTAATCAGGATAAATGACGAACGGGCCCACTTAGCAATAAAACAACTATCTGACTCGATTGACCCAGAAACCGAGGGTATCGGAGTGGCAGAAATTTTAGAGCGATCACGTATTTCCAGATTACTAGAGACGAATTCTAGATAAGCCTCGGGACTCGTTTTCTGCCTGGGCGGCTGTCATAATTTGCTTTAAATTGTCGATATTTGTCGAGCTGAATCCAGTACTTACCACCAATTTTTGTAGCTGGTAAATTTCCACCCTTGATTTGTCTGCGTACCGTTTGCTGGTGAACTTCTAAATCTCGTGCGGCTTGATCTAGATCAATATAATCATCAAACGGATTTTCTGGCATCGCAGCTAGCTCCCAAAACCCCACCGCTGCACTCCTTATACTAGAAGAGTAGTGCAATTAGTTCAAGCGCCTAGGCAAATTATCTTTATTCATGTCAACTCGATGTACTCTATAGCCTAGTACCGATAACGCGTATTTACTGATAAGTTTACAGTTACAAGGATTGAGTGAGACCCGCATAGTCACGGGAGACTGTACGATAACCGTCTGTGAAATTAGCAAAGTTTGAGCGAGGACCGATGGCCGTTAAAAGTGAATTTATACAAGTAAATCGACTCCAGTTACATTATCGAGAGTGGGGGAATCCAAAAGATAGCCATGCCTTAATCTTCCTCCATGGCTTTGCTGCGACCTCAAGGATTTGGGACGAAGTCGCGGAAGAGCTATCTAAAGATTTCCGGGTGATCGCAATCGATCAAAGAGGTCATGGCGAATCGGATATCGACCCAAATCATGACTATTCACGAACGAGTCAGGTCGATGATATTCACGGGATTGTCGAGCTTTTGGAATTAGAGACCGTGACATTAATTGGTCACTCGATGGGTGGCGCTAATGCAATTTGCTATGCGGCTGACCGCCCTGATATTGTTTCCGCCTTGGTAGTAGTAGAAACTGCCGGAGATATGCTCAGGAGTGGAGTCGAGAGATTAAAAAGACTTCTAAAATCTGGCGACGAATTCAATTCGTTGTCGGAAGCCGCCAATGCCCTATATGAGTATCAGAGCTACGCTGCACCTGATCAGATTCATCGAAGAGCCTTGGCAACATTTACTGAAACTCCTGAGGGAACGTGGATTTGGAACTTTGATAACTCCTTCCGTAATCCGACAGTAAGGCCACCAGATCCTGATCCAGGACAGCGCCGCCTAGCTGATCTAGGAGAAAGTGCAGAAAAAGTAGTTTGTCCGGTAATGATAGTGCGAGGCGGAAAAACTGACATGTACACCCCTGAGTCAGTACAACGACTCAGTAGGCGCATGGCAAATGCTCGTATTTCCCTGATTGAAGAAGTAGGTCACCATATCCCGACTGATGATCCTGGTACGCTCTCGCTGAATATCCGTGAATTTCTTCAATCACTCCCTGTAATTTAAAGAATTAAAGGGCCTTGTAAGACTTAAATACTGCCGAAGCATTCTGGCCACCAAGGCCGAACGAGTTCGATAAGGCTACATCGATCTTAGCTGAGATAGATTCATTTGGTGTAATTTTAAGATCACAGTCTGGGTCTGGTTGATCGTAATTTATCGTAGGCGGAATTACGTTATTTGAAAGTGCTAAAACACTAGCTACTGCCTCGATACCCCCGGCGCCAGCAGCTAAATGCCCCGTCATAGATTTTGTCGACGATATATTTACTTCATATGCGTGCTGCTGAAGAGCAATTTTGATCGCTTGAGTCTCTGTTCTATCGTTGTACTGCGTCGACGTACCATGAGCATTTATATAATCAATATCTCCAGCAGTTATTTCTGCATCTAATATGGCCCTCTTCATCGCAAGTGCTTGCCCTTCAGGATCAGGTGCAGTGTCATCTGTAGCATCAAATGACCAACCAACTCCAGCTAATTCACAATAAATATGTGCCTCTCTTGCCAAAGCTGACTCTTCACTCTCAATCATCAAGACACCAGCACCTTCGCCCAAAATGAAGCCATCACGGCCAAGATCGAATGGTCGAGAAGCATGCTCTGGGTCATTATTATTTTTCGAAAGCGCGCCCATCCTTCCCATAGAAGATAATGCTAAAGGGGTAATCATTGCTTCCGCCCCTCCTGTTAAAATTGCACTAGCTTGACCAAGTCTAATTAGATTCAGCGCATGTCCGAGCGCATCTGTCCCAGATGCACAAGCTGTATTAATTGTTGTATTAGGGCCCCTAATGCCCAGTTGACGTGCAAGTCGTGCAGACGCCATATGTTGGCCCATTCTAGTGATAATGAAAGGATCGACGCCTCTGGAACCCTTATCTAGATATTTTTCCCACTCTGGCCCCATCGCCATCGCATCACCCGACGTTGCAATCACTACTCCTATATCATCCTTGTTAGATTGATCGATGTTTATGCCAGAGTCCTGTATCGCCTGAATTCCCGCCGCAGCTGAAAATTGAGCGAATCGTCCAGTTCGTCTCGCTACCCGACGCTCTAGATACAATTCTGGATCAAAATCTATGACCTCGCCGGCTATTTGCACGATGTGATCGGTTGGATCAAAATTAGTCACCCGACCGATGCCATTCTTACCTGAACATAGACCCTTCCAAAACAAATCAACAGTTACTCCAATCGGCGTTACTGCACCAACTCCAGTAACAAGAGCTCTGTGTAACTTTCGATCACTCATTCAGAATCTCTCTTTCATTTCAATAAACATTTGACTGCTCAATCCTACTTCGGTTTCCTCATTCTAAATATAGCGACTACAGCGACTGATGCGGCCACTGCTACAGCTGCAGCTGGCAACATCTCCTTGATTCGTTGATCTCGAGGAAGCATAAATTTCGAAAATTTAGCAATTACATCCCCGGTTGAACGCAACTCAAGTTCACCCGGATTGTCGTTTGACGAACCTGATTCGACAGTCGTACCGGTCTCAGTTCGCCGCCTATTCTCTGTATGGGTTACCAAATCAATATCCTGGGTATTTAAGGTTTTTGGGATTGACTGAGTCTTTTTTGGTGAACTAACACTAGCTGTCTGAAAACCATAATCAAATCTCTGTCCATCTAACAGCCTCGCTCGGCTAGATGTACCAGAACTCATGTAATCTTTACCTA
>JAQWLS010000063.1 GCA_029247135.1 Dehalococcoidia bacterium
TCTGCATGTTGACTGGCCTTAGCAGCACGAAAATCTCTAAATGGACCATCTCTCCATTCGAGAGCCGCCTTTAATCCTTGCTCTCGAAGTCTTGAATTCCAATCTTCAGCGGCTGGCCGATGTTTACTCATCGCTTCAACATCGGTGCCTGACATCAATCCATTACGTATACCCATAGCCTCGTACTGTCTGTTGACAGCTCGTTTCGAGTACATGAGCATGTCGTTATCAATATTAGCTATTCGTCGTGCGAAGCGTTCTGTGAAATCAGTCAGTTGATCTCCCGGAACCGCATACGTTGCCCAACCCATCTCCGCCATATCAGCTCCACTGAACGAATCTCCTACATACGCAAATTCACGAGCTTTGGTCATCGGTAAATGCCAAGGTGCCCACATAATGTCCATGGTGCCCATTGCCCTGACTGGTGGATATCCAATCTGAGAATCATCTGACACGATTCGAAAATCACAGAAAGACGCAAGTTCAGTACCACCCGCAAGGCAGTAACTGTGAATCTGGGCGATGACTGGTTTAGCTAGTTCCCAGATAGTCCAATTTGCCATTAATACATGCCTGCTCCAATCGTAATGAGCAGGATGAGTGGTGTTTGTATCAGGTAAAAGTGAACGTGGATGAACGTAAGGTGAATCGTCACCAGCTTCCCTAGAAGGCGATAAATCGTAACCGGCACAAAATGCTCGTCCTGCACCCCGAATGATGATTGCTCCAACTGCCCGGTCAGCCTCGGCTTCCTTTAAAGCATGAAATAGTTCACCTCGCAGTTCATTCGAAAGTGCGTTCAATTTCTCCGGACGATTCAGCGTAATGTAGGCTACTCGTCCATCAGCTTCATACATAATATTTTCGTAAGTCATGTCATACCTTTCGTATTCTATTGAGCGAGACTATCACTCATTTTTCCGTCAGTCGGTGTGTCTTTTAACACTTATCAGTTAATCCTCGGACCAAGTATCCCATTTTACCCAGCTTCCTATTGCAATTCTATTATCGCCAGTTCGAGCGAGAGTATCCGCGTCCTCAGTTGGATAGCCAAAAGTAATTGCCATGGCCACAACCCAGTCTTCCGGAAATTTCAACAATGCCCTTGCGCAGTCATCATGTTGAATCCCAACTGGACAAGAATCTAGTCCTCTCGCTTTTGCCGCAAGCATCATATTCTGGGCTGCACGACCCGCATCAAAGGGTCTACTACCGGGCGCTCTCACTAACACAATTACGATCGGACTTTCAGGAACATGCGAACCGTAGTCCGCACAGTTTGTAATTTCTGCTTTAAGAGCTGGATCCCTCAGAACAATTGACCGGATCGGCTGTTCATTCTTAGAAGAGCCTGCCATACGTCCAGCCTGCAAAATCTCATCCAGAACGTACCCGTCGACCTCTAAGTTGGGGTCATACAATCTACGATCTCGTTTACCTACGATTGTCTTAAAAAAATCACTCTTCATACGGTTTAAGTCTGACCTGTTCGGCTTATCCGCGTCCCCATTCGATTCCGTTGTCTAGTAACTGAGGGAACGCATCAGTCTTCCAAGTCTCACGTAGAGAACTCGTGTCAACGCCTGCCTCGGCCACGTTTGGATGAAAATAGCCTGGCTGATTGGTAAGAGGCGTATGGCAGTGCCCCAAGGAAATATATGTGACAGCTCCATCACCAAGTTTCTTCTCGTACGTGATTACACGAGTTACTCCGTCAGGTTGAAGTGCTGTATCTGACTCATACTCAAACCCAAATCCTGGAGGAGAATCATCTGGGCCTAAGGCAGCAGTAAGAACAATATTAGTTTCACCCGGTTGTTGCAGCTCAATCATGTACGGTTCATCGACCACATCAAATGATGCGGGCAGTTTCTGAGTGAGCACATGGTTAGTATCCGCTACGTCGACTGTAAACTTCTTAATCGGAGGATGGTTAATAAAAAAACCACCCATCGTGTGGTGATGATCATGTTTGATCATTTTTCGATTACCACTCTCCTGCTTTCGAGCCTGGCCTCCACTCGACCCATGCAAAGATAGCCATCTTCCACCTCGATCAATCCAGTCCCTAAGAATTTCGTTCTCTTTTTCACCTGCAAATGGACCAGCAACATAGGTAATCAGTAAAGACACATTGGGTTGGAGCCATTTATCAATATCTGTATAGTCTCCGCCAACAGTAGTATGAATAGAATCATCCTGACCAAGCTTTTCCAGGAGCCGCAAACGGGCATAGTCCATGTCATGCCCCGCGTGTTGCCCAGGCGGGTATCCACCAGCTATTAGATGAACTCTAGTGGGCTGTTTCTCGACCATTCGTAACTCCTTATTGCGTAAATCAGGACCATATCCCCATGTATTTGATATGGCGAGTGTAGCGTGCATTAGGGAAATATGTGCAAATGGATTCGCTAGCCGTATGATGCATGTACTTTTAGTAAAATTTGTATTGGCGTTACACTCGTTAGGTGAAATATGTAATTTATGGAGCTGGTGCAATCGGCGGAGTTATTGGAGCATGCCTGTATCGCAGTGGCTTCGATGTCACTCTGATTGCGCGAGGAAACCATTTAAAAAAAATTCAGTCTGACGGTCTTAAACTAGTCTCTGCTGACGGTGTAGAAGTGCTTAATATACCTACAGTTAGCCATCCAAACGAGATCACATGGTCTGATACATATTCAATTATTCTGACAATGAAAGCTCAAGATACAGCTGCCGCAATTGACACGCTACAAGGACTAGTGCCACGTGCGACCCCAATTATTTCTGGGCAAAACGGAGTTGCAAACGAAATTACGGCAAGTCGTTGGTTTAATAACGTATATGCAATGCTCCTCTTGATACCAGCTACTTTCTTAACTGCTGGTGAGGTTATCCACCACGTTTCCCGAAAATCAGGTGCGCTAGGCGTGCTTGATACTGGGAGATACCCTTTCGGCACAGATAGTTATGTCGATACCTTGTGTCGAGATCTGACCACGGCAGGTTTCAGTGCTACCCCAGATGCGGAGATAATGAAACTAAAATATGCAAAACTTATTACAAACTTAAACAATGCGGTTGGTGCGATCTGTGGATTTGAATCCGACACTAAAAACATATATTCACGCCTTACAGACGAGGCATTAAATATTTTGAACAAAGCGAGCATTGAGTTCGATCGTGAACGAGAAACTCAAAAATATACTCTTCTCGGTAGAGCAGAAGTATCAGGGGCTCCCCGGGGAGGAAGTTCGTCTTGGCAAAGTGTCATGCGTGGTGGTCAAATTGAGGTTGACTTTCTAAATGGGGAAATTGTGCTTATTGCAAAAAAAATGGGACTGGATGCACCTGCCAACTCACTGATTCAAGAACTTGCCCAAAAAACTATACGAGAGTCCCTGAAGCCTGGCTGGATAAGCCCTCAGGAAATATTAGAAATCCTCGACTAAATCTTTAAATCGGGTTATTGTATCGAGTATGGGATGTCCAGTTCATATATGGGTGCCATTGATGGCAGCAGCAGCTCCATTTGGCGTGGTAGTTCGCGCACGCACGCGAGACTTATTGAACAAGTACCGCAAAAACACTGCTAATGATTTGCCTGAAACACCGGTAACAAGATGGGCCCCAGTGTCAGTTTCACCAGATGATGAGACTGGGACCGCTCCTTAGCCGCCGTTAGATATTATTTCCGGCCGCTCCATTCGATAAGTGAGCCAGTCAGACTCGTATTTCATCCCATTGTTCTCATAAAAGCGTCTAGCCGGATTCCAATCAAGAACAGATAATTCAACGCGAGCGGCATCACGTGTGACAGCCAAACCACATACGGCATCCAACAACTTCTTCCCGACCCCTAACTTACGAAACTCGGCTTCGACATATAACTCTTCTATATAAATACTTTGTACTGCCTCCCAAGTAGAATATTTACCAAAAAACAGCGCGAAACCAAGTGGTTCGGAATTCTCAGATTCCGCAATTAAGACTTCAAACTGAGGATTTTCACCAAAGCCTGCGGCTCGTACCTTTTCTGCAGTCAACAAGACTAAATTTGGATCGTGCTTTTCAAACTTTGCTAACTCACGAACAAAATAAACTATTAAATCGGCATCGTTAATCTGAGCCGGCCGAATATTGACATTCATAAATTAATCTCCCGTGCGCCCTACAATGGTCAGGTCGCAACGATCTATGAACAAGTGAATAGGATGTTGAGTGAATAGACTCGCTAATGAAATCAGTCCATATCTAAAGCAGCATGCAGGAAATCCGGTCGATTGGTTTCCATGGGGTGATGAAGCATTTGCAAAAGCCCGTGAAGAGAATCTTCCTATTCTTCTGTCGATCGGATACTCAACTTGCCATTGGTGCCACGTTATGGCACATGAGTCTTTTGAAAACGACAGTGTTGCAAAGTTAATGAATAGTAGCTTCGTCAATATAAAAGTAGATCGTGAAGAAAGACCTGACATAGATTCGGTGTATATGACGTATACGCAAGCTTTAACGGGGCAAGGTGGATGGCCTATGACCGTCTTTCTCACACCCGACAAAAAACCATTTTATGCTGGGACTTATTTTCCACCCACTGACAATCACGGCAGACCTGGCTTTTCAAGATTGCTTGAATCGATATCTAAAGCTTGGCAAGAAAAGCATAGCGAAATTCAAGATCAGGCCGCTGATATAACTACTAAAATCATACAATCAACTGAGTCACATGCTGCGCACCAAACAGAATTACGTTCAGAACTTTTAGACCAAGCAGTAGAAGCCTTGGCAAATATTTATGACTCAGAATGGGGGGGATTTGGTAATGCTCCCAAATTTCCTAGCCCAGCAAACCTAGAGTTTCTTCTTGTATACGGGTCTCTTGAAAAACCAGCATCGGAGCACGCGACCGAAATGGCTGTGAATACTCTAGAGCACATGCTTTCTGGTGGTCTCTACGACCAGCTGGGTGGTGGATTCGCTCGCTATTCTGTTGATCGGGCTTGGCTCGCTCCTCACTTTGAAAAAATGCTATACGACAATGCATCCTTAGTTAAGGTTCTAACCCAAGCCCACCAGGTAGCACCTAATAAGGCTCGATTCCCTGAGGTGATCCACGAAACTATTGCATATCTAGAAAGAGAAATGTGCCTAGAGATCAATACTGAGGAGATTGCTTTCTATTCGGCCCAAGATGCAGATAGTGAGGGTGTCGAAGGGAAATTCTTCCTCTGGACAACCACTCAGCTCGAAGAGACGCTAGGTGTAGACGATGCGTTAATAGCAGCCAAAGTATTTGATGTATCAACGACTGGAAATTTTACAGACCCACATAATCCGGAACTAGTGCAACGAAACATCCTAACTCGGCGTAGTGGTATTTCGGAGATCGCTAAAGATCTGCAAATCGACAGTGACGAACTTTCCAACAAAGTAGCTCATATTCGTGATCAACTATTCGAAGTTAGAGAAAAACGTATCCACCCAGATCGCGATGAAAAGGTACTCACATCTTGGAATGGACTACTTGTAGGTGCACTAGCGGAAGCAGGTCGAGTTTTTGAGAACCAGAGATATATTGAAAGTGCAGAAAAAACAGCGCGATTTATCTACAGAAACCTTTGGGTAGAAGAATCCCAAAATTCCAAAAAACACTTGATGCATATCTATGCTGAAGGCCAAGCTAAAGTGTTGGGACAGCTTGAAGACTATTCGTATCTGGGCCTTGGGTTGATTGATCTATACCGAGCCACAGGAAAACAATCGTATCTGAATTGGTCGCGGGAACTTTTCAGTATCATCCTTGAGGACTTTCAAGATGTAAAGGCGTCTGGCTTTTTTGACACATCTACTGATGCCGAAAGTCTCATAATCAGACCAAAGTCAATTTATGATGCGTCAATTCCCGCTGGCAATGGATCCGCTGCAAAACTGGGAGCCATTCTTGGTCGCTATTTCAATAACGATCATTGGTTAAATACCGCTTCAGACGCAGCTTCTTTAGCAGCAGCATCGGTGCAACGAGGAGTATCAGCGCTTGGAACGTCGCTTCAGGCAATTTTACAATTAACTAGTGAAAATCAGGAAATCGCGATTGTTGGAGATCCGCAAGATCGACAAATTTATGAGCACGAATTAGCCGCTAATTATCTGCCATTGATGCTCATTGCCTTGACGAGCAAAGAAGAAATATCGATATACGGATCACTAGATATTTTTACTGGACGAGAAGCGTCTGATTCATCAGTTACTGCTTACATCTGCCGTGACATGGTATGTAATGTTCCGGCCAAAAATATCAGCGAATTTAAAATTCAGTTAGGAAGATTAAAAACCTGATGCAAGCTGAGGACTCGCACAATAACTTAATGCAGACTCCCAAAGTCTGGCATCTGCCAAGATTTCGAGATTATAGTCTTCTCTGGACTGCCACAATTTCACAGGTGACCGCATCACAAATCAGATTCCTTGCGATTCCTCAATGGTTACTTGCAGAAACTGGAAGTCCGGCACAAGTGGGATTAATCGGATTAGTTCAGTTGTTTGTACAAGGAATTGCGGTGGTTTGGGGCGGAACTATTGCCGACCGCTTCGATCGACGCTACGTGATGGCCGCCGCAAATTTTGCCACGTTTGTAGCCCTGGGTTTATTATGGTTAGCAGATATCACCGATATTCTAAAAGTATGGCACGTGTATGCTGCCATAGCGTTCTTATCGGCATCGTGGGCTCTTGCCTCGCCCGCTCGAGCATCATTAACTCCTAAAGTAGTACCTACAAAGTACTTAAGTGTTGCCGTGACTGCTGATGTGGCAGCACAAAATGCCGGCTGGATATCTGGCAGTTTGCTCTTTGTATTAATAGCATTAACTGCTGACGTTAATACCTCGTTTGCGTTAGCAACGGTAGTCGCTGGAGTCTCATCTCTTTTACCGCTATTTATAAAAGCAAGCGGAAAAGTTCAAGAAGTTGCGACATTGTCGCCATTACGATCAGCGCTACAGGGATTCCATTTTGTTCGAAAACATCCAATACTCCCTGGATTATTTGCGCTCGATTGGGGAATAACTGTTGTTTCGTTTTACCGTGAGATTCTCCCAGTACTCGCCACGGGACTGTTTGCTGGGGGGGCGTTCGCAACCGGAGTTCTGGGGTGGACCAGTTCATCAGGGGCATTAATTGGATCAATTCTGGCGCTCTTGCTGGCAAAGGCAAGACCAAAAGGCTGGATAGTTCTTGGCGCCACATTTGCGTATGCAATTTTATTAATTGGTCTCGGTGCATCTGACTGGCTTTGGCTTGGCGCATTTTTCGTAGGAGCATTGGCTGCGGCTGACTCAATCACCGTCGTGGCCAGACAGACCACGGTCCAACTCACTACCCCAGATCATCTTAGAGGCCGCGCTTTTGCTTTCATGGTCTTAGCAGCTCAGACAGCAAATAACCTCGGAATTCTTTGGATTGGATTTTTCTCCGAGCGTTTCGGAGTTGAAGACACTATGTACATGGGAGGAACATTAGCAATAATTGCGACTCTATTAATTGCCATCTTCAACAAGCCGATCAGAGAGTATCGACAGGAAGCTTGATGGGTGTTCTAGATCACGTTTCTATTTAAAAAATCAAGCTACACTGCAACCAATATGACGACTAAGACTAAATAAGAAGGGACAAATATGAGCGGTACCGATCCAGAATACACAGACATTATGTACGAGGTAAAAGACAGAATCGCACACATTACTTTGAATAGGCCAGAGAAACTAAATGCTCTTTCAAATAATCTTCGGGCCGAACTAATTCATGCGATGAAATGGGCTGAATCAGAGCCTGAAGTGGGAGTTATCGTACTCGCTGGTTCAGGTCGAGCCTTTTCAGCTGGATATGACTTAACTCCTTCACGAGCAGCTGGAGAAGACAATCAATATGTCCATCCCAAATCACTACTCCCTGACACTGGAACTACTCATCCCGGACCACAGGAGTGGGCACGACACGTAACAATGAATAATTGGTTCATTTGGGAACTGTCAAAACCAGTAATTGCAAAAATTCACGGCTACTGCCTTGCCGGTGGCACCGAGCTCGCTTCAGTCTGTGACTTTAGGATTCTCGCTGATGGAACTCAAGTGGGATATCCACCAGTCCGGGCGATGACCACAATGGATATGATGTGGACGCCATGGCACATGCCTATGGCAAAAGCACGTGAATTTGCCTATATCGGCGATTCATATTCTGCTGAAGAAATGGTTAACCTCGGCTGGGCAAACTATTCGATTCCAGGAGAACAACTGGATGAGTTTGTAGATAAATTCGCATCACGAATGGCATTTATTGATAATGACATGCTGATGTATTCCAAGCGTGCGGTAAACCGACAATATGAAATTATGGGAATTCGCACCGGCCTAGCATCAGGCTTCGATATCCAAGCTTTGTCTACATATCGTCCGGCGGCAGGTGAGTTCGGTCGGCGGAGTACTGAAGAAGGTCTGAAAGCTGCGCTAGAATGGAGAGATGGACCTTTCCGAGATTTCCGTGGCGCTTATGAATCGGCAACTCAACACCGTGATCGTTCTTTGCCTGGATCCTCAGGAAATGAGGGGCCATCAACATACGGATCCGATTAAGAATACGTGGCCAACTAATCAATCTGCTGGCCTCTCGGCTATAACGAGCACCGGTGGTCTGACGATAGAGGTCCCCGCATTTCTGAGAAACGGATAACAAGCACAATGGATACTTTGCGCAAAGTATCCATTGCGCTTGTTATTGGACTTGCTATCACTGTCCTTTGCGGATTAGGATTCTGGCAATTGATGAGGCTAGACTGGAAAAATAACCTAGTTTCAGAAAGAAATAATGGGATCAATAATTCAGTAATTGAAGTTAATAATTCGACTGACCATCTACCGCAACGGCTCGACTGGCAGCGAGTAGAGGCTTCAGGATCGTGGTTACCACCAGTACTCACCGTCGGTAATCGTGCAAGATCTGGAATCAGAGGGAAAGAATATATTAAACCTCTAAAGGTTACAGAAAATCTGGTTGTTCTTGTTAATCTTGGATGGAGTCGCGAGACCAACACTGGCTCAGTCCTCACCGAAATACAACGCAAATATGTTGGCCTCGATAGCGTAAGTGGTCTCGCAACTGATCGGTCCGAGGTACAAGCAAAATTAACTCCCAATGGCGACTGGACTGCTTTCTCTCCACAAGACATGAAAGAGAATCTTTCAATGACAAATGTTGCGCTGTGGACTATCACTAAGGGGGAACTCACCGAGAACCGACTCTCAAGTCCTCAATTCGAATCCTCTCTTATCGACGGGTATCAACCCTTCGTCAATACAACTCCACACCTTGAATATGCGCTGACTTGGTTTGGGATAGCACTTGTTTTGGTTATTACTGCTGGAATCCGCTTAAACTGGTTGAGCTTCATCAAAAAATTGAAATAGTTCTTCTAACAAAACATCGGAAGGTAATGGTCTATGACTAGATCGAGTTTCTTAGGCTATAAATGTTCAAAGTGCGGAACTGCGTACCCAGCCGAGGAATTACAAACAATCTGCAAGGACTCCAATTGCGGGAGACCGCTCTTGGCTAAATATGACTTACTGAAGGCAAAAGCAACGCTGAATCTCCAAGCACTAAAAACGCGTGAGGCATCACTTTGGCGTTATGAAGAGGTTCTTTTAGTAGATCAGGATGATGCAGTAACTCTCGGTGAAGGATTTACGCCTTTACTCAAGACACGTAACCTCGGAGAGGCTGCTGGATTCAATTCAGATATGCAGCCAACAATTCTTGTAAAAGATGAATCAGCAAATCCAACGGGAAGTTTTAAAGCGCGTGGACTATGTATGGCAATCTCGGTGATGCGGAAATTAGGAGGAGACCATGCCGCCTTACCTACAGCCGGAAATGCTGGTGCTGCCGCTGCTGCTTATTCTGCCCGTGCGGGAATAAAATGCCATGTGGCAATGCCCACCGATACCCCCAAAGCGATGATAGATG
>JAQWLS010000066.1 GCA_029247135.1 Dehalococcoidia bacterium
CTGGGTCGGTTAGTACCAGTGATTACTGTGACAAATAACAGTCCCTTGCTATATAAGGGGTTTAGATGGTGGACCCGATGGGGCTCGAACCCATGACCTCCACACTGCCGGTAAAAACTAGACGTATTCTGGCTTCCCTTAAGTTGTCCGCTTTCCCATCTATATAAGGGATTCCAGTGACCAGACGTTAGCTGGTGTTGTCTGGTGCTGTTGCGCCACGTTTGCGCCAGAGGGGGTACGGGTCAAAATTTGCTCGGCCGCCTCTTAGGGGTGGGGTCAGGCATTGCCATCCCTAACTCCATGTGTTGATACTATATGGGCATTATGTTAGATACGGGAATAGCGAGCTCGCCCAAAGCAACATTTGTGGCAATTTTTACCGCATTGTCCCTTCTCTTCATCTCCTGTAGTGGTAATTCTGCTGCACAGTCCTCCACCGCAACAAGCCAAGGAAGCAACGTTAAAGCAAGTACCCCAACGACTATTGACAACAACAATTCGAATGAAGCGAGCTCTACCTCAACTGTGATGCCCACAGCAACTACGGAGGCAACGGCAACTACGAAGGCAACAGCAACTACGGAGGCAACAGCAACTACCACCGCGGCCACTCCCACACCAACTGCAATCCCTTTCCCTCTCAATCGACCGTATGAACTAGTATTCACAACCAACGAGGACTTTGAGCGCTTCCCTAGTGAACAAACCACTTATTTTGCAGAAATTCTAGGCACAAACTTCGAACAAGCACCATTCAAGTCTGGAGTTAGTGCAGCTGTCTTCGACGGAACCAAACTATGGAGCGGCTCATTGGGGGTAGCGAAACCCAACCGAGACATGACCACGAACACACCGATGATCATAAGAAGTACATCAAAAACATTTCTCGGGGCTCTTATCATGATGCAGATAGAGGATGGTCTTTACCAGCTTCAGGACACAATCGCGACCCTCCTTTCGGATCACCCAGACTATGCTTCGATTGATATACCAAACGTGAACACGGATGTTACCGTGGAACAACTCCTGACTATGACTTCTGGCATGGATGATTGGTCTGAACAAAGTGACTTCCAGTCCCGCCTAGCAATAATGATGGACCGCGATTGGAAACCAGCCAATAACCTCAGCAAAATTCCAACGAAATTTGTCGATCCTGGTATGTATCATTATTCATATACAAACAGCATTCTTTTGGGAATAATCGCGGCACATAAGGGTGATAAGCACCTTAACGATATCTATCAGGAAGTGTTTTTTGAACCTCTGGGAATCACAGGTGGTCTACTGCCTGAAATAGAAATGCCGGTCGGAACGGCCGTCCCATATGATGACTTATCGCTCTACCAAGCTGGAGTTGGATTTGGTCCACTGAACACCGGGTTTATGGCTCAAACTTATGGAAAATCCACCATGATCAGTTGGGCTGGCGCTGGCATCGTATCCACCCCAGAAAATATTGCTCGTTGGGGATATGAATTATTCAGTCCTTCAGGTTCAGCCATATCAAGTACTACTAGACAAAAGTTGATCGCCGCTATGCAGATCCCTACCGACCCAGGAATGGCAAGTCTTGGAATGAGAAAATACGGCTACTACATGGGGTCAGGTGCAGTCGCCCTAAGGGGGGGGACAGAAATCACAGTTTATACGCATCCAGGTGGAGGTGGTGGCAGGACTTCTTGGCTATATTACTCTCCAGAATTGGACTTATCAATTTCCCTATTGGCAAATTCGCAAATGCTACATGAACCAGGCCAGTGTGGACACAGAGGATATGACTATATGAGCGTCGGTGAATGTATCGCTGGAGCGATCTTCGGAAGTTTCGTTGACTAAAACCAGACATTACCAAGAAAAAGTCACCGAGACCCAACGGTAACATTAAGTTAGAATCCGGAATCTCATTGAATTATCCCCGACCACTCCCCACCAGTAAGAGAAAGACGCGCAAACTTCGACCCCAGGGGCCAGTTATGTGTATAGACAAATCAGGTCTCTTTCTAGGTTATTGTGGGATTATTGTGGGATTTGGGACCGCTCTAAGTAGATTACTCAACAACTACTAAACATGAATTCCTTACTACATAAGGGTTTTAAGTGGTGGACCCGAAGGGGCTCGAACCCTTGACCTCCACACTGCCAGTGTGGCGCTCTCCCAGCTGAGCTACGGGCCCGCCCGCAGTACCGTTCATCTTAGCGCAACAAAACTACTGGATCGAGTCGGCTCGATAAATAAAGTCTCTGTACTGACAATATAGAAAATAGCCAATAGTCGGTTAGACTCACTCTGAGACCTGCGAACAAATACGATAAAAATAAAGGGGGAAAACATGATGCCACTCGAAGGAATTAAAGTAGTCGATCTGTCGCGACTAGCACCTGGGCCATATGCGTCTATGCTACTTGCTGATCTCGGCGCGGATGTACTTTTGGTTGAAGCACCTCCAGGAACTGTCCAAGGGTCCGCGGGAAGCCCAGGCTCGAAAGACGCACAAGAAAGAAGACGTGCGTATAACCCCTTATCACGAAATAAAAGGTCAATAACTGTCAATTTAAAGACTGATGCAGGTCGGCAAATTGTCCACGAATTAGCGAAGGATGCTGATGTCTTCCTCGAAGGCTTTAGGCCCGGTGTCACAGATCGTCTAGGCGTAGGCTACGATGCCATCTCACAAGTAAATCCTCGAATTGTGTATGCCTCTCTTTCGGGTTTTGGCCAAACTGGTCCTTACTCAGACATGGTTGGCCATGACATCAATTATATTTCGGTTGGAGGCGCCCTCGCGATGATCGGACGTGAAGGACAACCCCTCTCGATTCCTCAAAACGTCATCGCCGATTTTGCCGGAGGTGGACTGATGACTGCATTCGCGATCACGAGCGCTCTCCTGGCGCGGCAAAATACGAATCGTGGTCAATATCTTGATATGTCGATGTCAGATAATGTGCTGTATCTACTAGCTAGTCAAAGCGGAGGCGTGCTAGCTGGAGGGGCTTCCCCGGTGCCCGGCATGCCAGGATTAGGTGGTGGATCTCCGCATTACAACGTATATGAGTGTGCTGACGGCAAATATATATCTCTTGGTTCGCTCGAGCCTAGATTTTGGGAGAACCTCTGCAAAATATCAGGGCGCGAGGATTTAATCGAATCAGAAGCTGACACAAGCAAACACGATGAGTTCGCGGCTCATTTGAAAGATATGTTTATTACCAAAGACCGTGACACTTGGTTTGCTGAACTAAAAGATATTGAACTTTGTGTTGCGCCTGTTTTGAATATTGAAGAGGCTCTACATGATCCACACCAGCAACACAGACAGATGATGGTCGAGGTTGAAGATGACGTAATTGGCACTGTAGAGCAAGTTGGTATAGGACCAAAGTTTTCCGACACACCAGGTCAGGTCAGAACAACCGCTCCAAGCCCTGGAAAGCACACAGAAGAAGTGCTTGAGGATTTGGGATATGATTCCAGCAAAATCACATCATTGCGAGATCAGGGAATTGTTGCCTAGTTAATATAAAGAGTGGGAGGACATGTCCTCCCACTCTCACTAATCATTTAGACTGAAATTTGTATCTAGACGAATCAGCCATTCAAAGGCGCGTCAGATGCATTGAATTCATCCACAGTCTGGCGCCCGTTCCACATTGGGGTAGCTCCTTCGAGACTTGTGATCTGTCCCCAATTCTCCTCAACCCACTCAGCACTTGGCAGTGAGTCAATGCCATGCTCGATACCTGGGCCTTTTACTACTACTGCCCGATTGAAATTACCAGCTCCGGCTTCAATCATCATACCGCTATCTTTATTTTCTTCTGAGCACATATAAACAACAGCCGGAGTAACAAACTCTGGTTTCATCTGCTCAAGTCGCTCTTCATCCATGACAGTTGCGGTCAAACGTGTTCCGGCACCTGGCATAAGGCTGTTAACTGTAACGTTGTACTTCAAACCTTCCTGCTTCAAGACATTCATCAAACCGAGGTTAGCTGACTTTGCGGCTCCATAATTGGCCTGACCAAAGTTACCCCATATTCCACTGGAAGAGGAGGTCAAAACCACACGCCCATAGCCCTGCTGCCTGAATACCGGCCATACATGGTGGAGAACGGCATAAGTGCCTTTCATGTGAACGTCCATGATAATGTCCCAGTCCTGCTCAGTTATGTTATGCATAGCCTTGTCACGCAGGATTCCTGCGTTTGTAATAACGATATCAACTCGACCCCATGCTTCCATACATTGACGAACCATTTCTAGTCCGTTTTCGTAGTCAGAAACTGATCCTAAGTTTGCAATTGCTTCACCGCCGGCAGCCTTGATCTCGTCGACAACTATTTGCGCGGCAGCAGCATCGTCCCCACTACCAAAAATATCTCCACCTAAGTCATTAACAAGGACTTTTGCTCCCCTGCTGGCAAGCTCAAGTGCGTAAGAACGTCCCAAGCCATTACCTGCTCCAGTAACAATGGCTACTCGTCCCGTAAAATCTAAAGTCATAATTCCCTCCACATATTCTTTTAATCCACAAATTAAATTAAACGTACAAGGGAGCATCGCATGATTGAGCCAAAAGCGCGACCCAAAAACAAGCAATACAATCTATACCATGCTAATTTTTATTGCTGTTGCGACAGGAGGCGCCATCGGTGCCACACTTCGCTACTCGCTAATTCGCATCCTTAGTGGACCTTTGATAATCACTGGACTTCCTACGCTCATCGTAAACGTTATCGGTACCTTGTTGTTGGGTGTTTTTTTTGGCTACATTGAATCACGCACAGCAATTCCCAAATATTTAGTAACCCTTGTTGCGGCCGGCGTACTTGGTGGATTTACGACATTTTCATCCTATATGTACGAAGTAGTTCTACACAAGGAACTAGATGACATACTCTGGAGCGGATTGATATTACTCGCTACACTCGGTTTAGGTTTACTCGCAATGGTGATTGGACTTGCAGTAGGGCGAAATATCTAGATAGCAGACATTTTCTGTATCCGGTGCCCCTGCCCTAGGTTCAACATGAGTAGGTTTGGAACTACTAAATCATGAAAAAATTAATTGTATTAATCGGTGTTTTGATAACTTTAGGAGCTTATTTGGCCTCTATTCTAAGGAATCCATCGGCTGAGACTGATAAAGCTAGTGCAGTTCACAAAAGCACATCGACTGGCACCAAAACTGATGAAAATGATGAATCAGTTGTTGAAGTTTCAGAATTGCCGAGCGACTTCATGAATTTAGACTGGCCTCCAATACACCTCGCAGTCGACCATGGTGATAGAGAGGAACTACTTGAATTGTTGGAAGAGGGAGCTGATATAGAGTCAAGAATTGAAGGGGGATTTACAGCTCTTTATCAGGCAGTAGACAGGAAACGACCTGACTTAATAGGTCCACTATTGAGTTATGGAGCAAACCCCTCTACGACTGCGACATCCGGCTGGACACCATTGCATTGTGCTGCAATTGACGCCCCAGTAGAAATTATCACAGCATTTATCGAAGCTGGAGCAAATCTTGATCTAACAAATGACAACGGGCACACACCACTACACATAGCAACGGTTAATGAAAATTTGAATGGTGTAAAAGCATTGCTCGAGGCTGGCTCAGATAGAACAATTCAAGATAATGACGGCTTCAAAGCTGAAAATCTTTCAAAGTCTGAATCAATTCAATCTCTGTTTCTTGCTTGATAGATTGAGAAATAGGTATTTGCGACGTCTAATGTTACGCACTTAATAGAATACCTATCGCAACGGGCGCCCCAAGGGAGCTATAGAGTAATAAGAATTTACTAAGGCGCTGCCTTGATTCAGGATCAGAAACTTGACGAATTTTGCCAGTCAGAACTAGAAGGCCAATTAGATGAAGACCTAACAGCGAAAGAAACACAAAAATCATCAAAAAACTCCCTGTATCACTGGATCCAACAAATAGAGTCTGACCGACTCTATCTAAAATAACTTTCGTTCTACTAAATCTCCCTGTAACGTACAGGGTAATGCAACTCTATCGATTTCGAAATATTTTTGAAATCACCAATTGGAATATTCTCAATGACCAGTCAAAGATCTCACGACGATTATCAACCATTGGTAATAGAAAAGAAATGGCAAGACGACTGGGATAAGCAGAATCTTTATTTAACTCCAGATTCTGATCCGAATAGACCAAATCGATATCACGCCACTATGCTTCCATACCCTTCAGGGGATCTTCATATCGGGCATTGGTGGGCCATGGCACCTTCAGACATGCTGGCAAGATTTCATAGAATGAACGGATACAATGTCCTTTTTCCGATGGGCTTCGATGCGTTTGGCCTACCAGCTGAAAATGCAGCAATCCAAAGGGGCATACACCCTCAGGAATGGACCACGGCTAACATCGAACGCATGCGTGGACAATTAAAACGCATGGGCGCCATGTTTGATTGGTCTCGTGAGATCAATACTTCCTCACCGGACTACTACCAATGGACTCAGTGGTGGTTTCTACAACTCTTTAAGAATGGTCTGGCCTACAGAACCGAAACATTGGCAAATTGGTGTCCAAAATGCCAAACCACGCTAGCGAATGAGCAAGTGGTGGGCGACGGTATCTGCGAGCGCTGTGAATCACCTGTCTCACAAAAATCAATGCCGCAGTGGCTGTTCAAAATTACCGAGTACGCTGAGGAACTTTTGGATTTCAGTGATATGGAGTGGCCAAATTCAGTACTTCGGATGCAAGAAAACTGGATAGGGAAATCAGAAGGCGCCGAGATTTTATTCGAAATTGACAACCCAAACATTAGTGAAGTACTTTCGGTCTTCACAACACGACCGGACACACTGTACGGTGTGACCTTCATGGTCTTGGCACCAGAACACCCACTAGTGAACGATATAATCAATCCGGAATTCAGCAAACAGATAAAACGTTATCAAGAGGATTCAGCACGCGTTACCGAAATAGAGAGGCAGTCAACAGTTCGTGAGAAAACTGGAGTATTCACCGGTGCCTACTGTCTAAATCCAATGAACGGTGAAAAAGTCCCAATTTGGATTGCCGATTACGTGCTCGCAACATATGGAACAGGAGCGATTATGGCTGTGCCCGCTCACGACCAGCGGGACTTCGAATTTGCACAGAAATACGAACTCCCGATTAAAGTTGTGATCGCCCCCGAAAACTGGTCTGAAAATCAGGAGCTCGAAGAGGCATATACGGGCAAAGGCAATTTAGTAAATTCCCAGGAATTTACCTCTTTGACCGCGAGTGATGCGATCACAAAAGTTATTGAGCATGTCGAAAGCAATAATTTAGGTACGAAAAAAACACAGTTTCGTATACGTGACTGGCTGATCTCTCGACAGCGCTATTGGGGAGCCCCTATACCAATAATTCATTGTGTTGATTGTGGTACTGTCCCTGTTGAAGAAAATGATCTCCCCATAAAATTACCAACAGAAGTCGAGTTTTTACCGACAGGCCAGAGCCCCTTGTCACTAGCTGAAAAATTTGTAAATGTTCCGTGTCCCAACTGTGGAGCACCAGCTAAACGTGAAACTGACACAATGGATACTTTTATGTGCTCCTCTTGGTATGTGTATAGGTATACCGATCCCGCCAATATAACTTTACCTGTCGGACCCGATGCCACAAAAAACTGGCCCGCTGTCGATCAGTACACCGGCGGGGCCGAGCATGCAGTTATGCACCTACTATATGCTAGGTTTTTTCACAAATTTGGGCGGGATATTGGTGTTTTAAGAGGCAATGAGCCATTCCTTAACTATTTTGCTCAAGGCCAAGTACTTGGCACCGATGGACAACGAATGTCTAAAAGCCGAGGAAATGTAGTGGCACCTGATGAAATTGTCGATCAGTGGGGAACGGACGCATTCAGAGCTCACTTAGCATTCATGGGTCCCTGGGAAAACGGCGGACCATACTCCGAAGGAATCATTGGAATATCAAGATGGCTGAATAGAGTCTGGATTTTAGCTAACTCAGATTATAGCCAAAAAAATATATCTAGCCGTGACGTGGAATTTCTCCGTCTAGTGAACCAGACCATTCAACGCGTTACACATGATTTAGGCGAAAAGTCATTTAATACGGCCATTGCTGCTCTGATGGAATTAACAAACGCACTTTCCGCCAGTCGAGAAAGCAGAGATGTCACAGTTGAAAACTGGAACTTCTCAATAAAGTCTTTATTACTTCTATTAGCGCCTATTACACCGCATATCTCAGAAGAACTATGGCGCCGATCGGGCGAGAAAAAGTCAATCCACCTGGAGAGTTGGCCAGTAACAGATGAATCAGCCCTAATACTCAGCGAAATCGAAATTCCGATACAAATTAATGGCAAAGTAAAAGCGAAAATTATGGTTCCAACGGACGCAACTGAAGACACAGTACTGGAACTTGCAAAGACCACTGATCAGGTAGAAAAAGCACTGGCGGGAGAACCAATCAAGAGAGTGATCTACGTTGAGAATCGCCTGCTGAACATAGTCATCTAGTCATCGGATTTCGTATACTCATCATAAGGTTGAAATAATTCGTCCGAAATAAATGGGAGCTGACTGTCTTCCTCATGTGATTTTCGTTCCTTGACACCAATAAACGACTCATCGATAGCCGGTTTCACAATTTGCAACGATGGCACTGTCTGTCTGTCACTTCCTCGGGAGGCGAGCTCACTCGATGAACTGGGGCTTGACAAGGTACCTACGAGTTGGGGTTCCAGTTCATCATCTATTGGTCGAGATATCACATTTGCTTCTACCTGATCAACCAAATTACTGGAAGTATTGAGGTTATCTGTATCAAGGTGCTCGCTGATTTCTCCCGCTTGACTCTTAATAAAATCCGATAATTTAATAAGTGTTTCAATAGCCTCAGTTTGAACTTGCGTGACATGATCTAGATGTGCCTGACTACTGTGTTGAATTTTCTCCTGTAGATCTAAAATTTGTCTGACCTTATTGTCCTCTGACAGAATTTCAGTGGCCTCGCCTTCAGCGGTAGCAACAATCTCACTGGCCATATTTCTAGCGTTCTCAATAATCATCTCTGCTTGGGTGCTACTTTGGGCTAAAATTTCTTCCGATTTTAATCTGGATTCAGCTGCTATTTGCTCAGCGAAAGCTTCTATTTCCAAACGCGAGTTGGCGTTTTGTGATGCCTTCGTAACGGCAACATCAATTAGCTCAAGCAAATCAGATCGCTCAACCCATATTCTGCCACGCACCTGTGTTTTTCCTTCAAGCAATTCATGTATTGCTGATAATGCGTCAATCAACTCCACTTGGTCCTCCTTATTAATCAATCACACTTTATTTGTTGTTAAATTTCTCTTTGATGGCGATAGCCACTTCCTCCGTAACAAAATCGCTTACATCTTGTCCAAATCCTGCTAACTCTCGAATTCGAGTACTTGAAACAAATAATGTTTCCAATGAAGTCATTAAATAAATTGACTCTATGTCAGGAGCCATATGCCGATTCATCAATGCCATATCAAACTCGTATCCGAAATCACCAGTTCTTAGCCCGCGCACGATCGCTGTCGCACCCACCGATCTTGCTGAATCCACAGTCAAACCCTCAATCGGCGTAACGCGCATATTAGTGAGTTTCTTTTCGTCTAATGCGTTCTGAAAAAATG
>JAQWLS010000090.1 GCA_029247135.1 Dehalococcoidia bacterium
CTTCCCGTGTGTTGGGGTGCGGGGATGTGGTTTAGAAAAAGTTCAAATAAAGGCTTCATATCAGACCCCGTAGTTTCGAGATCCCGCGAAGCAATCCCGGAGCGAGCGCTGCAGTAGATAATTGGGAAGTCGATCTGCTCTTCTGTGGCGCCTAGGTCAAAGAAGAGTTCGTACACTTCGTCAATCACTTCAGATACACGCGCGTCAGCTCTATCAATTTTGTTAATAACTAGGATGATGGATAAATTGAGCTCGAGTGCTTTGCGTAACACAAATCGAGTCTGCGGAAGAGGTCCTTCACTCGCATCTACAAGTAAAACTACTCCATCCACCATAGCTAAGCCACGCTCAACCTCGCCTCCAAAGTCAGCGTGTCCGGGTGTGTCAATGATATTTATTTTTGTATTTTCGTACGTTACGGACGTATTTTTGGCGAGAATTGTGATTCCTTTTTCACGCTCTAAATCAGTCGAATCCATCACCCTGTCTATTAGCCTTTTATCTTGTTTACCACCGGAAGATTGTTGAAGTAGTGCGTCGACCAGGGTTGTTTTTCCATGATCGACGTGTGCAATCATTGCCACATTTCTGATCTGAATTGTCTCTAACATTTAGTGCTCCGTTAAGTAAGTGTTTTACATGTCGCGTTTGAAATCAATTTTTTAAACGCCCAAATAGGCTTGGCCTAGTTTGGATATAAGTTCAACTGTGTGCAAATCAAAATAACTTCGTAATTTGATCGCCAGATTACTTCCATTAATCGGTTTACACTTGTTTGTATATTTTGAAGTTGTCTTAATAGCTTAAGAGGGAATCTGCCATGGTCAATACACATGTTGTGAACAAGAGCTGGGTATCGCAGCTGAATGAAGCTCCTCTTGAGCCTGATTTACCCATAATTGATCCGCATCACCATTTTTGGGTCAGGCCCGATCCTGAGCAAACCTACGTTCTTGATGATCTCATTTTGGATACTGCTGGGCATAACGTGCGGCAGACTGTTTTCATTGAATGCAATTCGATGTATCGGAGCGGCGGTGATCGCGTCATGGCCCCTGTTGGAGAAACGGAGTATGTTCAGGGTATAGCAGCTCAGAGCGCTAGTGGGCAGTTTGGAGATCTCAGAGCAGCTACTGGTATTGTGGGGTTTGCCGATCTGACTCTGGGTGAGGAAGTTTCACAAGTGTTAGAGGCACATCTAGCTGCCAGCCCTAATAGATTTCGAGGGATTCGTCACCAGGCAACGTGGGATTCAAGTGACGATGTACCGAACTCACGCATCAACCCTCCAGAGAGTTTATTTCTTTCAAGTAAATTCAGGGAAGGATTCTCTCAGTTGGAGAAATACAATCTGTCTTTTGAGGCATGGCTCTATCACACTCAGATTGGCGAACTGCAGGATTTAGCTAGACACTTTCCGGACACGACAATTATTTTGAACCATTTGGGCGGTCCGATTGGAATTGGTCCCTACTCACAGGACAAGGCGGCAGTTTTTTCTGATTGGAAGAAGGCAATTTCAAGCTTAGCTCAGTGTCCCAATGTCTATGCAAAAGTTGGCGGTATACAAATGCCTGTAAATGGATTTGGTTGGGAGAAGTTACAGTCACCTCCTACTTCTGACGATTTATTAGCAATAAATGGACCTTGGTATAATCACATAATTGAGGTATTTGGTCCTTCACGTTGCATGTTTGAGAGTAACTTTCCAGTCGACAAGCAGTCATGTAGTTATTCCGTCCTGTGGAATCAATTCAAGAAACTTTCGCAGAATTTCTCAAAAACTGATCGTGAAAGACTTTTTCATGACACTGCGCTTGAAGTGTACAAACTTGACACGCATTAGGCAGTTCATTTAGGTGATTTGGTATGCGCATAGCTCGGCTAGTACTTTTAGGTTTACTGCTGCTAATCACATCATGTTCAACTGAAGTTACGCCACCAAATGATCGAAATTATTCGGTTGACGATCGAATTTCTTTGGGTGGACCGAGAACATTTCGGCTAGGGTTTAGTAATATTCCCAGAACTATGTCATTAGTCGATCAAGAATCTATCTGGGATGATGCGGCTCAGTTTGGCGAAGTCGTGGTGGTGCATAGAACGATTTCATGGTCAGACTTTGCTGAGGGAGAATTCTCTGCCTCCGAAGAATATGGCGACGAAATAGTTGCATTAAAGCAAGCTGCCAGTCAACGAGATCTTGACTTGATACTCGTGCTTGATATCTTCGATTCTACAGGTGAGGAGATAGCCATGCTTCCTGCAGCATTTGATGGCTCTGACTTCTCAGATGATTTAATTTCTTCAGCATTACGAAATGAGGTTTCCTTCTTGGCAAGAAACTTAGAACCGTGGGCCATGATCATTGGCAATGAAATTAATTCAGTTTTTGAAAGAAATCCAGATTTATACTTTTCTTATATCAAGCTCTATGAGAACTTATATAAACGTACTAAGCAGATCAATCCTGCAATAATTGTTGCTCCTTCATTTGCATATGAAGAGTTGCTGGGTAGCATCCCTGGGACTGCACAATATGGGCCTCGGTGGTCCTTGATTGATCCGCTCATCAATGTCATGGATACTTTTGCCTTTTCTTCATTTCCCTCGTATGTGTATCCTGCTGCGCGATCAATTCCAGCAAACTATTACAAACAGATTGTCGACAATGTTGAACTTCCGATTTCATTTCTGTCCACTGGGTTTCACGTGGGTGAAGGTATGAACGAATACCAAACAACGACCGCGACTGAGCAACGCCGTTTTCTAGAAAGGTTATTGCAAGAATCTCAGGATCTAGATGCGATAGTACTGACATGGTTGCTGGCTAGAGATTCGAAGATTATTCCTGAAAGATACGAAAGTTTATCGAGTTCCGGTTTATTTGATGGAGAGAATGCTCCCAGACCGGGCTGGGCTGTGTGGACGAGAGCATCACGCCGACCTTTAGCTGTTCCAGTATTTGATTAAATTGGAATAGTGATGCACTCAGGCTATGAATAGGTATACTTCTACTGAATAGCTTTATAGGAGAATTGATTTTCGTGCCAGATTTAGAAATTGAGCTAATTTGTAAGCAGATACGCCGACATATTGTCCGAATGGTGTACGAAGCAAAGTCCGGCCATATTGGCGGGTCAATGTCTGCTGTAGAGATAATGACTGTTCTTTATTCAGAATTTTTGAACCATGACTCAGAGAGACCAGATTGGCCTGATCGTGACCGATTTATCATGAGCAAAGGGCACGCGACGCCGGTACAGTATGCGGTCTTATCACAATTCGGCTACATTCTAGAAGATGAATTAAAGACTTTTAGGCAGCTAGGCACGCGATTGCAGGGCCATTCAGTTCTCGGGAAACCCCCTGGAGTTGAAAACTCAGCAGGATCACTCGGAATGGGTTTGTCATTTGGTCTGGGGCAACGGCTTGGCCTTCATCTCAAGGGTAGTGCGGCGAATGTGTTTGTTCTTATGGGTGATGGTGAACACAATGAGGGTCAAATTTGGGAAGCAGCGATGGCTGCTTCACATCATCAGGTGAGTAACCTTATCGCTCTCATAGATTTGAACGGAATTCAAAACGATGATTTCACTGAGAAAACGTTGAATACTAATTCATTAGCTGACAAATATAGAGCGTTTGGCTGGCAGGTTCGAGATGGCATTAACGGGCATGATGTCACTTCTGTCAGAGAGGCCTTTGTATGGGCGCAGTCAATGGCAACCGACGGACCGGTGGCACTTCAATTCAACACAGTAAAAGGAAAAGGAGTCTCATTTATGGAGAATAATCCGGCATTTCACGGAGCTCCTCCAAATGACGACCAATTTGAACAAGCGATGATTGAGCTTAGTTGAAATGAAGGTAAATTGAAATGAGTAATACACCTGATGAAGCCGCTACACGAGAAGCATTAGGCCCAGGACTGCTCAAAGCGGCGGACCGATCTGAAATAGTTGTGGTGGATGCTGACTTGGGGAAATCCACGACTGCTCGTCTGATTGCAGATCAATACCCTGAGCGATTTATTACATTTGGAATAGCTGAACAGAATATGGCGTCAGCTGCTGCAGGTATAGCGACGACAGGTTTTACTGTGGTTGCCTCAACATTTGCAGTTTTTGCTGAGCATGCTTTTGACCAATGGCGTATGTCGGTTGCACAGCCAAATCTCGATGTGAAACTTTTTGCGTCTCATGGAGGTGTATCCACTGGTGAAGATGGAGCATCTGCTCAATCCGTCGAAGACATAGGTGTATTTTCTTCTCTCGTTAATTTCACTGTATGTGTGCCAGCTGACGTTGTTGAAGCCGACGCAATGGTTGCTGCCGCTGTCGATAATTACGGACCGTGGTATGTCCGGCTAGGTCGAGCAAAGGTACCCACAATATATACCAATGGATCTTCTTTCAAGGTTGGTCAGGCTGATACGCTGCGTGAGGGTGAGGATGTATCGATTATAGCTTGCGGTTTGATGGTGGATAGAGCCTTGCAAGCGGCTGAATTGTTATCCAAAGATGGAATTCAGGCTCGTGTGATTAATATGTCGACTATTAGACCTCTAGACACGTCAGCTCTTTTTAAAGCAGCAAGCGAAACTGGTGCGATAGTAGTTGCTGAAGAACATCTTGTTCATTCTGGCCTGGGGGCTTTATGCGCTCAGGCGCTAGCTTCAGAAAATCCAGTCCCAATGGAATTTGTTGGGATACAAAATCGATACGGAGAATCTGGTAAGTGGTTTGAAATACTTGAATTATTAGGATTGACTGTGGAAGGTATTAGTGACGCAGCCCGTCGCGCGTTGTCACGTAAATAAAACGAACTAACCTACGAGCCCTTTGCTTCGGACGATCTTTAAACCTTCTTGAACTTGATTAGGACTTTGCCTTTGATCGATTTCAAACGTAATACTGGCATGTTTATTGTGTTTTATTATTTGATTTCGTAACCAATCAAAATCAACTGAGCCAGCTCCAGGAGCGACATGATCCTGTAGTCCGTCGACATCATGAATATGTAGACCGACCAAGCTTTTGCCAGGACTGAATTCTTCTTCGATAGACCACCAAGATTGGCGATCGATCAATCCTAGCCGGTGCTGAACCTCTGCGTGACCGACGTCATGTAGATAACCAACTAGATTCTTAGGATAAATACTGAATAACACTTCGTACTCGCTCGGTAAAGGAATTTCGTGATAATGCAACCGAGTTTCAATTCCCAGTGTAACGCCAGACTTATCGGCTTTTAACGCAAGTGTTGCCAGGCTTTTTTGTGCGCTCTCAATATATTTGTCAGCTTGAGATTCACGCTCTTTTTTTGCCATCAGAATTGTGTCCATCTCGTCTAATAGAATTGATTGGTTATTTTTTTTGTACGCCAGACGTAAGGCACGTTCACTAGGCAATAGTCCAGTTCCGACGTGGCCCAAATGAACGACTACATGTTGGGCTCCCACTTCAGACGCCAGCTTAATTGATTCGAGATGATCATTTACAGCAATATGTCGCTCTTGATCGTCAAGAGATGCGAGATTCAGTCCACGATTTTCTCCCCGACCTTGATGGTTTGTTAACGGAGCTGGACCATGTACACCCGTAATGGGGAGTGAGTTATTGGCCCGAATTTCTTTTATCTGGGCGCTTGTCATACTGTGATTTATTTCGATAGCCCCAAACCCGAGTTGGCCTGCTACGTTCATAAACTTACCCATATCAGTCTTGAATTGGTCCTGTACTCCCCACATTGTAGAGAGTGAAGCGAGTGGGGAGTCAAGATTCACTTTTACGATTTTTCGTTAATAGTTTCGTTGAGTAAAGTTTTCACTCGAGGAATAATTTCGTTATATGCAAAATGTCCTACTAGCTCTTCACCTTTTTTTAAATTTACTCCCATCGGGCCGCACCACAGACCGATGTCAGCATCATCCGTTTCGCCGGGACCGTTCACGCGACAACCCATCACTGCAATGGTGAGATCTTCTTTTTCAGCAAATTTAGTGATTACCTTTATATCCTGAGCGAGCTCAATAAATGCTTCATTTTCGACCCTTGAGCACGAGGGACACGAGATAATATTTAATCCCTCGTCGAAGTTGGGCGGAACAGACCTAAAGCGCCCTTGTGCGATATCCGAAAGAATTTCTCGTCCTGCCAATATTTCTTGGCCTTTATCCTCGAAGGGCAGAGTTAGTGACACGCGGATGGTATCGCCTATTCCTTCAGATATTAGTTGCTCGAAGGCAATTCTTGTTTTGATGATACCTTCGGGCGGCATTCCTGCCTCTGTCACGCCAAGGTGTAGAGGCACGTCAGGTCGCATCTGGGAGAATCTTCGATTTCCTTCAACTACTTTTCTCCAGTCAGAGTCTTTTAGTGATACAACATATCGGGTAAAACCCAAATTTTCCAGTATTTCACAGTGTTCGTCGGCGCTTTCTACCATAGCTCCAACATCATCATCGCCGAATTTAAGAAGTTTCTGTGGGTCAACTGAGCCACAATTTACTCCAACCCTTAAGGCG
>JAQWLS010000021.1 GCA_029247135.1 Dehalococcoidia bacterium
GCCAGCTATGACTGTCGGAATTCCACTTGATTCAAGGTGACGAGCGATCAAACCCACGGTCTGATGGCAAACTGGTCAAAGTGGTACCAGTAAGGCGATATCGACCTTGTCTTCTTGCATTTGTTTGTCTAACTTGGGACCATACTTTTTAGATGTTCGACTTTGTGAGTAATCCGTTGGTACACCGTAGAATCGTGGAGAAATCGACTCAATTATTCCGTCTTCAACGAAAGATTTTAAGTGATCTAATGGAAAGAATGACCCAAGATCCAGAGTATGTGTAGCTTCCTTGTCCCAAGATCTATCCATCGTATATAGGGCGTCTGGAGTGGGATCACTAGGTGCGCTGAAAAGATCTGTTGTTTTGAGTAATCCAGGATCATACTCCAGGCTCACTCCGGGTTTTGGAATAGTGGCTGTTGTCACGAGTCCTACTCGACACTCGTTTAAGGGCTTTTTGACTGCAGCGAAAGGGGTTTCTAAATTCGCGGCCCAGCGGTAAGGTTTTTCATAGCCTTGAGCCGAGTAAAATTCTCTTGATTTATCTATATATGAAACAGCTATCCGGTGTGTACTTAGATCATTTAAGGATTTGCTAGTATCCATCTAAATCTACCTTTTAGCTCGGTTGATCGTCATTAAATAATGCCTCGACATCTGCAAGAATATCTTCAGTTTTAAGTTCAGGTTCTTTCACAGTTTGCATAAAGTTTTCCTGCCATGTGAGGAATTGTGAGTCTAGTGCATTAATAAATGTGTCAAAAGTTGAGTCCTCGTTGCGTGCGTTCTCAAGTCGAGTTCGTAAAGCAAGCATTTCTTCATCTAAATCGTAGCGAGGAGTGTTGGTGCCGTAGAGGTTATCAAAAGCACTTAAGAGCGCATCAATGGCATGTGGTGATCCACTGTTTTGCACATAGAAAGGGGCTATCGCATTGATCGTAGCTACCATAAATCCTTTATTCCTTAACAGGGTGCCTAAGGCCATCGTAAACGTGGCCCCTCCTTGATATTTAGGGGTAGTGAAACTGGCCGCTGTGAGATCGGCGATATTTCTGGCAAAATCATGGGCAGGATTTTCAGCATCGTTGGCTGACGCACCTGATGTAACGAGGATTGGAGCTTGTTTGTCATATGGCACCGGTCCGTCAAAGGACGAAAGTAGAATTATTTTCTCGATTTGAGTCTTTGTTGCGACGTGGTTGATTGCCTCAGCGATTTTCATCCACTTGAAATGCGGTTCGGGCGAAGTGAAGAATAAAATATCACCATCGCCTGTATCGGTGAGAGGTGCCGCAGTGGAAGTTGATAATTTTTCCTTTGAGAGGTGCCAAAAACTTGCATCTGGCCACTCTATTGTTCTATTGCCTAAATCATCCAGAGAAACTTGTGGGCGTTCATCGCTTAAATCGAATAGTTCTTCGGAATTGATTGTGCCAATTTGGGTCGCGTCGTATTCGTCTACTAAATGTAGGACAGTGTTGTGCGCGGCTACACCATCGGTTTGTGGCCCCACACCTATTATTAGCACGGAAGCCTTTATTTGAGTTAAGTCAGTGTTTATATTTAGAAAATTCTCTGAATATCTGTCCATACCGCCCACTTTCATTGCAGGTTTCATTTTAGCACTCTCGTGAGGAGAGTGCTAAAAGGTGGCAGTTTTGTTAGATTTTCCGGTAAATATTCTATATTTTGGCATTATTCAAAGAATTTCATACTGAGATTACAAGTGAGTTTAAATTTTTTTACCATGCATCGATATTAGGTCTTTTCTTACCGTCGCGCGGGGCAGGTGTTGGAACAGACGCGAAGGCGTTACTGATCCAGCGCCGAGAGTCAGCAGGATCTATAACGTCATCCACACCAAATGAAGTTCCGTAATTAATTGCACGACCTCGTGTATAGGCTGCCTCGACAAGTTGTTCGTATCTAGTTACCCTTTCGCTTGAATCTTCTATTGCCTCAAGTTCATTTCTGAATCCCAGCTTGACTTGCCCTTCCAGTCCCATTCCTCCAAATTCCCCAGTTGGCCATGAGGCTGCGAAGAACGATTCCTTGAAGCTCCCACCAGCCATTGCCTGTGCTCCTAGTCCATATGCCTTGCGGAGAACTATGGTTGCATGCGGAATAGTAATATTTGCAGCTGTAACGAAGAGACGACTACAGTGACGGACTAGCGCGGTTTTTTCAATCTCCGGTCCAACCATCATTCCTGGAGTATCGCAGAGAACAAGTAGTGGAATATCGAATGCGTCACAAATTTGCAAGAATCGTGCGGCTTTGTCAGAACCATCACTGTCTATTGCGCCCGCTAAATAATTTGGATTATTGGCTAGGACACCAATCGGTCTGCCCTCAATTCGAATGAAGGCGGTCACCATGCCAAGTCCAAATTCTTTCCGGAGCTCTAGAACAGAATTTGTATCAGCTAATGTTTCTATGACCTCACGCACATCATAGATACGAAGGCGATTTTCAGGAATTATCGGCCTCAATAGTCTTTGATCGGCACATTCCCAATCATCAATGGCCCCCTGAAAATAGGAGAGGTATTTTTTTGCAGCCTCGACAGCCTCTATCTCGTCTTCCACAAGAATATCAATCACACCGTTAGGTGATTGAACGTTTGTAGGACCAATTTCCTCAGGTCGGAAGATCCCAAGGTTCCCACCTTCAATCAATGCAGGCCCGCCCATACCAATATTTGAGTTCTCTGTTGCAATTATTACATCGCAACAGCCAAGTAGTGAAGCATTTCCAGCGAAGCAGTAACGAGAGGTGATTCCAATGGTTGGAACTAACGCACTGAGTCGTCCCATTTGGGCAAACGTAGGCGTATCTAAAGGCCTATATGTGCCTTCACTCCGACCTTGGCTCTGAGTTGTCGTTGATTCGCCACCGGTGCGCTTTCCACCCGTACCGGCTCGCCCGCCGCCGCCCTCAGCAAAAAACACAACAGGGCGTTTCCATTTTTCGGCAAGTTCAAGCATACGATCGGTTTTTGGATGGTTAATAGCACCCTGTGTACCAGCTAGTACTGTGTAGTCATATGCGAGCACCACGGTTCGACTTTTATCTTCTGGAAAGAGATCGCCGTTTACACTCCCTACACCTGTAACCATTCCATCGGTAGGGAATTTCCTAATCACTTCGTCAATAGGGAGCCCAGTACCTGGAGTGAGGACAAGTGAGCCATGCTCCATAAAAGAGTCGTGGTCACAAAGTTGATCAATATTTTCTCGTGAGGTTCGTTGGCCGGTCGCACGTCGTTTGGCTACTGCATCTGGGCGTGCTGCATCAAGTGTCACTGCATGTCGCTCATGAATTTGAGCTAGGTCGGGCCGGACGTAATCAAGGTCTACTTCTTGGTCATCCGCTTCAATGCTTATTTGAATATCAGAGACGTTCACAAATGCAAGTGGTTGATCTTCCCAAACTGTATCTCCGCCTTGAACTGTAATACGTTCGATAACACCGCTTACAGTTGCTGTGATTTCGTGCTGCATCTTCATTGCCTCCATCACAAGGATTTGTTGTCCAATGCTGACACTTTCCCCCACTTTTACATCGATACTTATGATGGTTCCCTGGATTGGAGCTCTGATTGCCGATAATCCATCCGGCACCTCGATACTGTCTTGACTTGGCTCGGCAGTAGCTGAGCCAGACGAAGCCCCAGAATCTTTACCGAATGCGAGAACGGCGAGTGGATCTCGAGAGTCAATCGTTGCCCCTACTTGAGTTGCCTGTGATTCAGACAGTGCCGTTGTAAAAAAGCTTGAGTCGGAGTCAGAGCGTTCGAGTATCTCCGAGATATGTTGATCAAGGTAACGTGTATGCATGCGACTCGCGGCGAAATCCTCATCTGTCAGAAGTGATTGCAAGAGTGAAATATTTGTTGATAGACCTTCAATCCGAAAATCACGCAATGCTCTGTACGTCTTCTTGGCTGCCTTTGCAAATTCTTGAGATTTTGAATGAGTGATCACCTTTGCCAATAACGAATCAAAGCTTGGGCTGCTTTTATACCCGACATAACCGAAAGTATCAGTTCGTATACCAGGCCCTGAAGGGACATCAAACGCTGACAGAGTACCTCCAGAGGGTTTAGTGGTGCCATCGGCAAGCATAGTTTCCATATTTACCCGTGCTTGAATAGCGTAGCCTTGCGGATGACCTATAGCGGCTTGGTCGATGCCCATTGAGGTGAATAAATCTCCCTGTGCGAGAGAAATTTGCAGTTGTACAAGATCCACACCCATGACCTCTTCAGAGACCGTATGCTCCACTTGGAGCCTCGCATTTGCTTCAATGAAGGCAAAAAATGGCTCTTGGTCAGAGGTATTCACTAGGAATTCAAAGGTGCCTAATCCGTCATAATTTGCTGCTACTGCAAGTGAACGTGAAGCCTCTATAAGATTATCGCGCATTGATTGATCCAGAGCAGGTGCGGGGGCAATTTCTATCAACTTTTGATGCCGTCGTTGCAGGCTGCAGTCGCGGTCACCAAAGTGCAGGATTTCACCTGATCGGTCGCCCGCAATTTGGACCTCAATATGGCGTGCTTTCTCAATTAGCTCTTCCACGTATATGTCGCCGATTCCGAATGCTTGTTCGGATTCGGAGGTAGCTCGGGCGAATGATTCCGCTAGTTCATCATTCGTATAAACAATCCGCATGCCTCTACCGCCGCCACCCGCAGTGGCCTTAAGGAGCATGGGTTTTCCCTGCAATGACTCAAAAAAATCTATTGCAGTCTCCAAATTTACTGGTTCTGAGATGCCCTTAACTAAGGGGACATTAAGCGATTGAGCCAACAATCGAGCTTGTACTTTATCTCCAAAAAGTGCAATAGTTTCAGGGGATGGGCCTATGAATACGATGTCGTTTTCTACACATTGTGCAGCAAAATCTGCGTTTTCACTGAGAAAACCGTACCCTGGATGTATCGCATCGCAGTGATTTTCCTTTGCGATCGCGATAATTTGTGTCATATCGAGATACGCACTGACACCTTTTCCATTAAGGGCGACAGATTCATCAGTCTTTTGTGTATGGAGAGAACTTACGTCATCCTCCGAATACACTGAAAATGTCTCTATCTCTAAATCGGCTGCGGCCCGAGCTATGCGTATAGCAATTTCGCCTCGATTGGCAATTAATATTTTTGAAAAAGTCATGATATCCCCGCTTATCCGCTGCGTGTTCGTTTGAATTATGCGGTTAAGTTGCTCAACCAGGTTCGAAATTCATCAGGAGTACCTTGGGGCATATATAGCATCTGTACATCTGCTCCAAGATCAGATCTCTCTTGGAGCTGTGCGCGTACGTCTTCTGTTGAACCAATGACCTGACATTCTCTAACCATATCGTCAGAAATAGCAAGCACAGATGTTTCACGGTCTCTTTCAGCCCATGCCGCTCGCGATGCACCAACTTCTGCTTCGAATCCATTTCTTTCAAGCATCTGCCAATAGAAGACACCCATTCGGTTTACATAGTGATGAATCAAACCTCTGGCTTCCAGCCATTTTTCGTCATCATCCTGAGAGCCATCAAGAACAGTTATTTTGGTGAATGGAGCAATTGTAAACTCCTTATCAGGGTTATCAGAACTAGCTGCTCCTTCTTTCAATGATGAACGTAAATCTTCGAACAAGCCACGGGGCCAATGAATTGGATAGATTCCGTCAGCGATCTCACCCGTCTGTCGAATTGATTTAGGTGTAATTGCTGCAATATATACAGGTATTTTATTGCGCGTTCGATTGTAGTGAAGCTGAAACCCTCGACTCATTTGAAAGAATGAACCTTCATAATTGAGCTTTTCTCCGGCGATTAGCGTGTTGAAGACTTCCACATACTCTCTAATTCGGCTGAGTGGCTTTTCAAAGGGTACGCCATGAAAATGTTCGACCACGTTGGCTCCCGAGGACCCAAGACCTAATATCATTCTCCCTTCCGAGAGCTCTTCAAGCATCGCGTATTCCTGCGAGATCGCTGCGGGAGTTCTCGAATATGTATTAAGAATCGAGGAACCAATTTGAATCTTTGTGGTGTTGGTAGCAATAGTTGCGAGCCACGGTATTATCGACTTGCCCCACGCCTCGCCGAGCGCTACAAACTCGACCCCGAGTTCTTCAGCTATTTTTACTTTCTCGAGAGATTCGCGCCAGTCATTTTCTGGTCCTGCTAATAGGCCAAGTCTCATATTAAGTTCCTTTCAATACATGCTGGAGATTAACTCAAAACATCAATGATTGTATCGAATCAAAATATTGTGAGAAATCAGTTTGAGTAATAAGCTAAATAGTATGGTGATTATTTAGCTATAGATGAGTCATAAAAGGGGGGATTGAGCGATGGGGTCTTTGTTTGAAGAGGTTTCTTTGCGGCCAAGTTGTAATCAATTCATCAGTACCATTAACGGTAGAAAGCTCAGCTTCGCTGAGTATGGGCAGCCTGATGGCGAACCTGTATTCGCCTTTCACGGGGCACCTGGT
>JAQWLS010000043.1 GCA_029247135.1 Dehalococcoidia bacterium
GAAACAAAAACACCAAATAGCAAATTATATGACCAACAAAATGTAGTATCCGTAAAGGGTGAAGCCTCACTAATAGTGGATGGTGGAGTGGTCGGAAGCCTACAGACTGATAGGATGTTTTTTTTGATGGTCTCATGGTCTGGCCTTGATATAGGTTTTGATCGCGGAAGTCCAGTTGGAATATATACCGCACCATTTAATTTCACCGGGCGGTTAATTCGCGTAACGGTCGACTTAGAAGATGATCAGGAGCTGGACTATGACGGGGTAGGGAAGACCGAAATGGCCCGTGACTAGGTGTTTGTATAGACAAATCGGTGGCAGATAAAGGGGTTTATTGCAAATAGGACTGAATGTCAATTGAGGTAGGTATCCGTAATCCTACTTCGTGGGCACCTACCAACAAATTTAAGTAATTATTTTAATTAGATCATTCAGGTAAACAAAATCAAATATAGCAATCCGTGCAAGTCAGCCCAAAAGCAAGGTGATATGTAGTTGTTGCAATTAGCTCTATTATTCTTCAATGACCATAATTTCAGAGCGACTAAATCAAGGGACGACTTTATCGTTCGAATTCTTTACACCAAAAGACGCAGCCGGACAAGACCGCCTCGACCAAAATATTGAACATCTAATGAACTTTTCTCCTGATTTTCTGTCAATCACCTATGGGGCAGCAGGCACTAGCAGAGCTCGAACTATCGGTTGGGTTGAACGATTATCGACTCGTTATAGTGTCCCAATAATGCCTCATCTAACCTGTATTTCTCATACAAAATCAGAAATCAATTCTCTCTTGGATATTTATAAGCTTGTAGGGGTAAAGAACCTGTTGTGCCTGCGAGGTGACAAGCCATCCGACAGTAGCTTGGCTATCACCTCAGATTTCACATATGCATCAGATCTAGTCACAACTGTGCGACACCATTCGGAATTCGACATAGGTGTAGCTGTTCACACCGAAGGCCACCCAGAATCGGCAAATACAGAGACTGATTTACTGCACCAAAGTGCTAAAGTCGCAGCAGCTGACTTTGCTATAACGCAGTTTTTTTACGAGTCAGAGCACTACGAAAAGTTTACTGAGTACCTTTATAAAAGAGGCATACGCACCCCAGTACTCCCCGGTATTATGCCTGCAACCAATCTGGATTCACTCCAACGGATGAGCAATTTAGCAGGAATTAAGGTTCCGCCTAAACTCATCAAACAATTACAGAAAGCCGATTCATCGCTCAAGGATCGTCAAAAAATCGCAATTGAAACCTCGGTAGAATTATCTGAAAAACTACTCGACGTAGGGGCCCCAGGAATACATATATATACACTGAATTCGGGAATAGTTCCTGGCAAAATAAGTCAAGCAATAGAGCCCGCTATTCATAGCGCTCCGGATCATAATTAAGATTTGGAGCTAACCAGTACTCCACTTCCTTAACGGCTAATCCCTTCCGAACAGCATAATCCTCAATCTGATCACGCTCGACGTATCCGACGCCAAAGTAACGCGCTTGAGGGTGAAAAACGTACAATCCGCAAACTGAAGCATTAGGAGCCATCGCGTAAGAGGAGGTTAATTCGATGCCGATGCTATTGGTAACATCTAATAAATCAAAAATTACTTGTTTCTCCGTGTGATCTGGTAGGGCAGGATATCCGGGTGCCGGACGGATACCGGCGTAAACCTCAGCTATGAGTTCTTCATTTGATAAGCTCTCCGCGGGGCTATAACCCCAATACTCTTTTCGTACTCGCTCGTGTAAATATTCTGCAAACGCCTCAGCAAGTCGATCGCTCAGCGCGCTTAGCATGATTGCACTGTAATCATCGAGAGCGTCTTCAAAGATAGCCATTTGCTTTTCTTCACCTATTCCAGATGTCACTGCAAAGGCACCTATGTAGTCCGCCGGTGCACCTAGTCCAAACTCTGACTGTCTCACAAAGTCTGCTAAAGCCCAGTTCTCGTCTTTCCCTCTATCTCTCGATGTTTGCTGTCTAAGAGTATGAATAGTCCCCAACCGTTGGTCATTCGGATTATCCAATTCGACATTGGGTGAGAATATATCTACATCATCACCGCGCTTGGCGGCAGGCCATATTCCCAACACTCCCTTACTAACTAGCCATTTCTCATCTGAAATCTTCTTCAACATCTCTAACGCATCTGTATAAAGCTCGCGAGCCTGATCGCCAACTATGTCGTCGCTTAGTATCTGGGGAAATGTGCCAGCTAAATCCCATGTTTTGAAAAAAGGTGTCCAGTCAATTCGTTCAACCAACTCATCTAAGGGTTGATCAGGAAAAACTTGTATCCCTTGAAAATTAGGGACAAAGGGTGCGCCAACTGGATTAAGTGGATACGGACTCTCCCGAGCAGCAGATATGGAATATCTCAATCCTCTGGCACGGCGGGCGCTGTGGGTGGCACGGATGGATTCATATTCGTCTTTTATCTCAGCTGAGAAACTTGATGCCGATTCAAGTGAGAGCAATCGAGACATAGCGCTCGGAGCACGAGATGCGTCAGGGATATAGAGCGTGGTACCGTCGTACTTCGGTGCAATCTGCACAGCTGTATGTGCCTTACTTGTCGTAGCCCCGCCAATTAGAAGTGGGATTGTTAAGTTTTGTTTAGTCATCTCAGTGGCTACATATTCCATTTCTTTTAAACTTGGTGTAATTAAACCTGAAAGTCCGATCGCCACAGCATTCTGCTCTAATGCCGTGTCAATTATGCTCTGTGCGGGTGACATAACCCCAAGATCGATAACGTCGTAACCGTTACATTCGAGTACGACTCCAACAATTTTTTTACCGATATCGTGTACATCTCCTCTAACTGTGGCTAAAACTATTTTGGGGATTGTAAATACGCCATCATCGCCTCTTGGTTCAATAAACGGCTCAAGATATGCAACAGCTTTTTTCATCACCCTTGCTGACTTAACTACCTGCGGCAGAAACATTTTGCCCTGCGCAAATAAATCACCAACCTCGTTCATGCCGTTCATCAATGGACCTTCGATGACATCCAACGCATTACCGACTGTCGTTAAGATTGACTTGGTATCTTCAACAATATAGTCATCATGACCATGAACCAGGGCATAAACGATTCTTGTCTCTACATCTTCATTTCGCCATGCAAGATCGACGATTTCTGTCCTTCGCTCAGATGATGAAAAGTTCTGTGCGATCTCTAAAAGTTTTTCGCCTGAGCTAATATCCTTATTAAGGATCACATCCTCAACAGCTGTTCTCAAAATTTCTGGAATATCACCATACAGCGGCAACGCTCCAGCATTCACAATCGCCATATCCAGTCCGGCAGGTATCGCGTGATAAAGAAATACTGCGTGCATTTCTTCTCTCACTACATTATTTCCTCTGAACGCAAAAGATACGTTTGAAATACCGCCCGAGGTCCGAACACCTGGCAGATGCTTTTTTATTTCTTTCAATGATTCGATAAATGCTGAGGCATAATCATTATGTTCAGGAATGCCCGTAGCCACCGCAAAAATATTTGGATCGAAGATTATGTCTGTAGCCGGAAAATCTAATTCAGATCGCAGCAAATTGTATGATCGCTCGCAAATTCTGAATTTAGCCTCAGCTGTTTCAGCTTGCCCAGCTTCATCAAATGCCATGACCACAATTGCAGCGCCAAATGACCGAGCTTCACGGGCTTTAGCCAAAAAATCTACCTCGCCTTCTTTAAGCGAGATTGAATTCACGATTGACTTGCCCTGGATGCACATCAAGCCAGCCCGAATGACATTCCAATCCGATGAATCCAGCATTATCGGAACTCTTGCGATATCTGGCTCTGACCCGAGTAACTGAAGATATGCCTGCATTACTTCGGCCGATTCAAGCAGCCCTTCATCCATGTTCACATCTAATATTTCAGCCCCTGATAGCACCTGTTGTCGAGCAATCTCTAGAGCTGTTTCATAGTCGCCACCAAGAATGAGGCGGCGAAATCTAGCTGAACCCGTAACGTTAGTTCGCTCACCAATATTTATAAATGTGGCTAGTCTGTCTGTAGTCACAGGTATTACTAAATCCTCACATTCCAATGGGGCAACACCTAAGTATTGACTGGTTTATATGTGCAAAACATCAAGTCCGGCTAAGGATAAAGATGATAAATTTTCAGCGACTAGTGGTCGCGGTTTTAAGCCTCTAACTGCATCTACAATGGCTCTAGTGTGCTCTGGATTTGAGCCACAACACGACCCAACAATATTTAGTAGAGATTCCTCAGCCCATTCCTTGAGCGCACCAGACATTTCCTCCGGCGACTCATCATATTCACCAAATTCATTTGGTAGACCAGCATTTGGATAGGCTATCGTGGGTACTGGAATAAGCCTACTTAATTCAGCAATATGTCGCTTCATTCCTGAATGACCAAGCGAACAATTCAGGCCGAAAGCGACAGCGTTGGCGTGCCTCAATGAGATCCAAAAAGCCTGAAGAGTTTGTCCAGAAAGCGTTCTGCCAGATTGATCTATCACCGTACCAGAAATAATCAACGGAGCAATTTCTGCAGCCAATCCAATTTTGTTTTTAGCATTTTCAATCCCGACAATTGCGGCCTTCGCGTTGAGAGTATCGGTAATCGTTTCGAGCAATAAAATGTCTACTCCGCCCTCCAGTAAACCAAGTGCAGCCATCTCATAGGCGGACTTTAATTCATTAAACGAGACATCACGTTGTCCTGGGTTGTTCACATCCGAAGCCATCGATGCTGTCTTATTCGTTGGCCCAAGTGAACCAGCTACCCACCTGACTCGCCCATCACGCTCTTCTGCTAGCCTAACTACCTCATAGGCTAGAGAGGCACCCACGTAGTTCATTTCCTGAACATGTTCATCCATTTGATACTCTGACTGGGCAATCTGTGTAGAGGAAAATGTGTTTGTTGTAATTATGTCGGCGCCAGCCTTGATATAACTTTCATGAACGGATGAGACTAAGCTGGGCTGTGTCAGATTTAATATGTCGTAATTTCCTCTGAGATCAATTCCAGTATTTGAAAATCTCTCAGCGCGAAAATTGTCTTCAACAAGCGCATGGTCCTGAAATACGGTACCACCTGCACCATCAATAACTATAATTCGGTCAGCCAGAGTCGTCTTAAAATCAGATAACCTACGGGTACGGAGAGATTGTGTGGTATCCATGTCAGTAATAGTATCTGAAAGTCAATTAGACATCGCTTTGCGCTTTATAAAAAAATGCGAAGATACTTATATCAAGAGTATCTAGGAATTCTGGCCTCGAAAGTCGAGGCAGTGGTGATTAATATGAAACAGTTTCATGGATAGAGAAATATCGACTGCATCATTAGATATTTTGGGAATTTGCTATACAAGTTTTGTAGGCGAGTGCCCGTTTACTTACTAGATTGACTATGTTGCCTACCCAATGTAGTCAATATCGTAGATATTCCTGCACAGGCAAAATAGATGAATCGGGATATATAACAAATAGAGAGTATGTAATAACTAACGGTATGTTTACCTAGTAATAGTAGTGAATCTGAATCACCCGACTTCTTGAATTTTCCCTATCAATTAATAGCCCTACATGCGAAGGCGTATCGAGAGGTACGTGGGTATTCCACTGTAATAACGCTGTAATCTACAGAGAGTTTCCGCAGTTTATGCAGTCTGCTTTACTTCATTGACTAGCTTGCATCGAGTGCACTTAATAACGGTCCCAGCACCAGCCACTTCCGCCAGTAGCTTTCCACAGGACTTACACCGGAAATTATCTATCGTCATGATTTAACCATTTTATCTCCGACCAGCCCCCATCGTTAAAGAGTAGCCGAGCAACCTTTCACCCGTACCCCCTAATTGTGGGGCCAAAATGGGGCCAATTCCACAAATTATTTGTGATAACTCATGATAATTACTGATGACGAATACCCTTGTAAACAAAGGGATTTAGAGACACGTAATAACTATAAATAACGGCTCTCAGACACTGGCAGTGTGGAGGTCATGGGTTCGAGCCCCATCGGGTCCACCATCTAAACCCCTTATATAGCAAGGGACTGTTATTTGTCACAGTAATCACTGGTACTAACCGACCCAGTTGGTAAATTTTTCAATATTTGTTCCGTCTCCTCACCAAAAAATGAAGACCAGCAGATTCCATGATCACCTGAACCTTTGTAGTCTGGCCAGTTTTCAGAAATGTATTTTGCCACATTGTTCTTCCGCGTTAGATCGTAAACGCCAAAGTCCAAGTAGGTATTAGTGGGATGTCCAATTCCATCTGATAAGACCTCTCCGAGCTCTACCAGATGTATATTTTGTTCTACAAAAGTAAGACGTGAATCTGAAGTGACGGGGACATCTTTTACTATATCAAGCCATTTTGGGCTGAGTTGAGCTAGATGGTCTAACCGCACGAGAATTCCGCATGGATGAATGAATTCTAATTTGATTTGTTCTTCATCACTTTGGATATAGGTCTCGACTCTTCGATTTACGGCGTGTAATGAAAAGCCACTAGCTGGGAACTTGACGTTGATCTCATCATATTTTGTGTTGTCAGCCCTGAGCGCGCCGTGTGCAATATAGATCGTTTCATTGAACCCAGTTCTTCCAGGTCTGGCGAATTGAGTTAAGACGCTGATGTCTATTGGGAATATTTCAAACAGTTCATCCATTAGAGGACAGCGCGCAGGCTCGTGAGTTGAACTCCACTGACCGTCTCCATTTGATTGCCACCGCTTCATTGTCATTTTCGACTCATCCGGGATCCTTGTTCTATCGGGACGCATTGACTCAGTAGGAGTGCTTGTAGCGGTATTAGTAGGAGTGTTTGTAGCAGTATGAGTAGCAGTATGAGTAGGAGTATTTGTAGCAGTATTGGCAGGAGTGCTTGTAGCAGTATGAGTAGGAGTGTTTGTAGCAGTATGAGTAGGAAGGTTTGTAGCAGTATTGGCAGGAGTGCTTGAGGCAGTGCTTGTGGTGTTTGGTTGAGTTCCACTTTCGCTTGTCGTGCCGGTTACCAACGGACTTTCACCGCCAGAGGAACTTTGACAACTAGTGAGGAAAAGTAGGAACGTCAGCATGAGTGCAAATGATTTCATGCTGGTAGTTTAACTACGCCATGTGGCCACCATCTACACAGAGCATGCCACCAGTTACATAACTAGCGGCATCGGATGCACTTAATGACGGTTCCAAGTGGCGCAACTTCGGCCAATAACTTATTGCACGATTCGCATCGTAGCTTTTCAACCATGAGCTAATACTAATTGCTATACAAGTTTTATAGCCGACCATCCCCCCCACAGTAGGAGGAGGAGGTGGCAATGCCTGACCCCGTACCCCTACTATTTAAAACGTGAAACGATTACTTCTCTTATTGATCCCGCTCTTATTAGTCGTTGGTTGCTCTGACAACTCAGATCTTGAAGCACGACTTGAAGCTGAAAATGCTTCTCTAAAAGAAGTTACGCAAACAAGTACTCTCGCTACAACGAGCAGCACACCAGTCGCAGTCACCCAAACCACCACTCCTAGCAAGCCAGAACCTCCCACGGTGAACCTAGTTGAAGCCTCGTTCGCTACTACTCCGAGTCTCGAAATCGAATGTGGAAACACAACAAACCAAACGACTGTTGCTGTGCCCGAAGGTGCTGGTGTGTGGTCGCAGATCCGTGGTGACCGAGCACTGACAGGAAAATCTGAACTCATAGGCAGTATTATTTGTCCAAGAACACTGTGGACGTACGACCTTGCGGCCCAAGTGTCGCTAATCCAACTTGAATTCGATGCGGGGAATTCCGCAAATCTAAAGTTACCAGACAACGGCAGTTACGGGGATCGTTGGAATGCATACAAGACATTCGAAGTGCAAGG
>JAQWLS010000057.1 GCA_029247135.1 Dehalococcoidia bacterium
CTCAAATCATCTGAAGAGAGACTCACTGATTTCAAGGTGGAAGAACTGATCCCTAGATTTGACTCGGGTCGGAGAGAAGAGCGCAGTGAAACAGCTGCGTTCGTGATAGCACCGCTCGCGTACAACGGCTTCAAAGAATTCCAGGCCCAGGGAAGTGCCCCGGGGATCGTGGCCAAATGGCGCCAGATAAGATTTACGACGGGTACCCCGAGCGATCGCCTGATATCCTCGTAAAGTTGAGCGATCTCACCTGAAGCTTGATCCTCGGTGATTGCTGTAACTGGGTCCGTTCGCTGATCTGACAATGTATTTTGGTTCTTTCTGTTCTGTAGACAAGAACACTATTCTCAACTTTTGAAACCGTACGTTGAAATTCTAGTAACTACTATTGCGGCGTGCAAAATTTACGGTAAAAAATGACGCTTGCACTGTTAATCGCGAGAGTGGACGAGTTGACTAGAGATAATCATGAATCACCCACGAAGCTAGCTATCTGATTAAATGATTTTTTGGTAATCGCTGGCACCTCACATCCGATACTTGGGTACCCCACGACCAATAATAAATATGGTCGCTCGGATTTTGGTCGTTCGAATATCTCGTTCAAGAATTTCATTGGACTTGGGGTATGTGTAAGTGTTGCTAACCCAGAAAAATGTAATGCTGAGATGAGCATCCCACACGCAATACCCACAGATTCAGATGGATAATAATTTTTTTTTCGGGTACCTTCGTCATCTTCAGTATATTGTTTGAGAAAGACTCCGATCAGTACCGGCGCAGTTTCTAAAAACGGCTTATTTTCGTCTGTCCCAAGTGGGGCCAAAGCTTGAAGCCACTCCTCAGGAGCTCGGTGATTATAAAATTCGCGCTCTTCTTTCTCTGATTGAGTTCGGATAATTGATTTAATCTTAGGATCATTGGTGATTGCGAAATGCCATGGTTGCATGTTCGCGCCGTTGGGTGCACTCCCTGCTGACATGACTGCAGCGCGGACTATTTCTTCTGGAAATCTGTCAGCTGAAAAATCTCTTACTGTTCGCCTCTTTTTAATCCGTTCATAAAAAATCTGCGAGTTTTCAATCATTGTTGACTCTGATTGCCTTGAAAAATCGAGGAGTGTTGTTTTCATGCCACATCTCATTTCACTAATAGTTCGTGCCTTCAGGGGCACGATATTTATCATCAATCTCTCAATAGACTAACGGTATCAACTAATAACTCCTCGATAGCTCGAAAGTGGAGTTAGAAATTTCTAAGTGGTTATCGGTACAGATCCAGACGTAAAGACCTAGGATTAGGGCATGGAACATCTATTGAGTTACCTCGTACCGATATTTACGAGTCTTATATATCTCTCATTAGGCATTTTCATAAACAGCGAGAATGCCCGTTATTTACTAGCTGGGTACAACGCGATGAGTGACGTGGAGCGTTCGAAATTCGACATTGATAGTTATCTGTATTTTTTTAAGAGATTTTTCAAGGGACTCGCAGTATCTTTACTGCTGATTTGGATTTTGCTGGATATTTTTGTTGGGCTTGGTGCAGGGATCGTTGTGTGGATCCTTGTCCAAATACCCGCATATAGTTATTTTGTTTTTCGCAGCGTACGATTCTAGACAAGTTCAAGACCGTAAAAGTTTTAAGTAACTGTAGTTAGTTGAGGCGTTTATTATCGAATTTAGCTGCCAGCTTTTTTAATCCTTGGATCAGCAAGAGAAGCAAGCCTATTCCTGTGAATATAAAGGCAAACGGTAGATATAAACTGTCGTGGAGTACTCCATCAGCATCAACATACCCGTAATAGGTGTTCTGAATACATAGAGATGCTATTCCGAGAGCAATAAATATGACTCCTGCTATTAGAATTTTAGACATCCTATATAACTTCATTGACTAGTTTGCATCGAATAGATTCAATGATCACTCCGAGTCACGGGGTCGGCGCAGATCGGACACACTACGAAGCACCTCTCGCAGTTGAAACAGCACATTCTCTTTTTGTCCGGAATCACCACCCCAATCCCAGGCTTGGTGTAGACGGGGAATTGTTTCGGTCTCTAGTAAATGGGACAGTCGTCCCACCGCGTCAAGGCTCATGCGACTCATGCCAAGAGTCATGCCATACTTTGTCCGGCGGTAATCCTCAGCATAGAGTTGTAGTTTTTGAGCATCTAGAAGCCCATTAATTTCTTCTATTTCAGTGAGTTCAACTTTGCTAAATGTACGTGGCTTATCCTGATTGAATTTCGTTTTCTTGCTGATTTCCTCTCTAAACCAAGAGATTCGTGGGTCATTGAGATGCGCATTTTGCTGACTCTGTACTTCCTCAATAGATGTTGACGTGCCTTTTGCGATCAGTTTTCTGGAGTTCTCCAAGTACGCGCCGACGCGCTCCCTCAAGGTTTCGTCAGTCAGTTCGTAAAGTTGTTCAGGTTTGGAGAACTCTTTATTTTGCATTATGAATTTTCCTGATCACGTTAAATCCATCAAAAGATGTAAGTCATAACTACGATTCCAATTGGTAGTTCACCCGCTAGTTTCTGATTTCTTAGTCATGGTGAGAGGGTAACAGTCTAGTTATTAGTTGGACTATTGAAATTGACAAAAGACGATCTAAACTTAGCACCCCACCGACCATCTTCATTAGTGAATATCCACAATGTCTCGAACGACAGGTACTCAGTATCATTTTCGTTTCGTCTGGATTGTCTGATAATGAGATGAACTTTCTCGTCATTGGCTTGAGCAGCTTCTATCGATACCGTTGTGGTGTGATGCCATCCTTCAGCCTTAAGTCTTTCGGTTTGCTGAGGCTCCTTTGCACGCCATTCGTCCGGAGTTTCCCATACAGCCATCTCTTTTTTCGCAATTCTGAAATGCGGGAAGTGCATTGAGTTGAGCTGTCCATCCTCGTCTCTTTGGTTGAATGCACTATTCCAACGGTGGAACGCAGCAATAGCCTCTTCTTTTGGGTTGTTAGTCATTAGATTTTGCCTTTCACAGCCATACGCCTCATATACTAATTTAGCTAATTACGTGGCGTCGCGACTAGGGAGTTACAGCTCATGATGAATCAGGGGCGTCCCCTACGGTGTGGCTGATAAGGTTATGCACGAAAAGCGTCTAGAACCCCTTACACTTTCGGCATGGAAATTACCGATATCGCCCAAATCGTTACGGGGATAGCCACTCTCGTTGTGGCTCTCATTCTTGTGTCGCAACTTTATCAACAGCATAAGGACACAGAAATTCAGTTGACCATGGATTCTTGGCAATTGAATCAAAGTCTTATTCTCGCCGAAATAAATGACGCTGACTTGTCTAAAATTTTATCTAAATCAGATGAAGGACTAGATAATCTGACCAGAGAAGAAGAAGTTATTTTTAATAAGTGGTTGATGCTGAAAATGGGCAGATTGTCTACTGAATGGCGACTTGGCCGAATGTCCAATGACCCCCGATATTATAAAATTCACCTATCCAACTTTTTCTCCAATAAGGGTGTGTTAGAGGCGTATGAAAATTTTGCAAGACAAGGCACGATTGATGGTACGGTATGGAAACCAGGGTTCGTGGACATTGTCGATGAAGTTTATGCAAGATTATCTAAAACTAGTTAAATCAAGAGCTGGATACCCCTATTATTTGAAATATGACAGATAAAGATAAAACACCCGAAGAGATTGAAAAGACTCAACGCCTCAAAGCTGCGTACTCGAAGTCAATGTTGCCAGCAGATCACCCGTTATCGACATTGGGAATAATCTCAAGTCCAACGGATCAAGAAAAGAGTGATTCGGTAGAAGAAAAAAGTGATCCTGTACAAGAAGCACTTGATGCACGAAGACAAGAAATACTTGCTGCAGAAAATGCTAAAAGGCAAAAGAGGCAGGACAGATTAGGTGGACCTAAGGTAGTTAAGTTATAGACGTTTGCATGCCGCTCGACTTAGCTCAGTTATTGGGAGATCTCCGGTGAATCAAAGCGATATTACCCGTCGGCCGTTGCACGGGGTAAAGGTATTAGAGTTCGCAACAATTTTGGCTATCCCTTCCTGTGCGGTTCATCTCTCGGATATGGGGGCTGAAGTAATCAAGGTGGAGTCCCTGACGGGTGATCCGCATCGATATGGATTGGGGCCAATCCTTCCGAATGAAAGTAAGGGTTTCACAGTAATAAACAGAGGGAAACGAAGCATATCGATCGATCTTGGTGCCGAAGAATCGACCAAAATTATTCGGGAACTTGTGGAGCAGTCGGACATCGTTTTGATGTCACTGAAACTCTCAGATCTACAGAAATTTGGACTGCGTTACGAAGATATTAATGAGTGGAACCCATCTATCATTTACTTGGAGCATGCTCCATATGGTCCGAATGGTCCGTATGGCCAGGAAGGGGGATATGATGTGGTTGCTCAGGGGATGTCAGGTCTGGGCTCTATCATGGCAGGTGATATTGCGGGAGTGCCAGGTACTATTAATCCAGCGGTAGCTGATGTGGCCACTGGCCTAGCGTCAGCATTGGCCGTGGTGACTGCTCTTCGCCATCGTGATAGTACAGGTGAAGGTCAAAAAGTTAGTACTAGCTTGCTGCAAACATCTCTCATACTAGCCATGAATAGAATTCACTGGTTTGCTGCTACTGATCCTCCAGCTTGGGAACGAACGTCCCTCGCGTTAGCAGAGGCTCAAGAAAATGGCGCCGGATTTGCCGAGCAGCGTGATATTTACAATCAATTCACTAATCCAGGAGGCGGGCAGGCAACAAATACGTACTTTCGATATTACAGAGCCAGTGATAAATTTTTTGCTGTAGGCGCATTGAGTCATGGATTAAGGGTAAAGTTTTGCCGAGTTCTTGATGTGGTGGACCCACGGACAGAGGATTTTGATATGAATCGATCGGAAGATTATGACAAACTCGTTCAATTTACTCGGCAGTGTGAGGATATTATGAGAAGTCAGACGGCTGATTCTTGGATCAAGCAGCTACGTCAGGCCGGTGTGCCATCAGGTCCATTTAATTTTCCTCATGAAATATTTGATGAGGAACAAATCCTCGCAAACGATTTTGTATTGAGCCTAGAGCATTCGAAATTAGGGCACTATAAGACGTATGGTACTGCTATCAAGATGGAGAAGACCCCTGTGTTTCCAACTATTTCTTCTCCGGGATTGGGAGAGCATTCGAGACAGATACTGGAGGAACTGGGTTACTCAGAGGATCATATTAGCCGGCTAATTCAGGATGATGTAATTATTCAATCAGACTGACAATCGAATTTGTCACTTAAATGAATCTCTCCCTAGTCGTCTATTTACGCAGGTATTGCAAAACTCTTTGATATCATTCTTCGGTAATTAAGATGGAGTACCCAGATGAAGAGACAAGATATTGACGATGCCATCGCACTGGCCGGCCTGCCAATACCCGACTCTGATATTGAGATATTTGGGGAGGATCCTGTCTTTTATGGACCATTTCATCTTGCCGAAGGTGCAGCCGTCACACAAGCACTAATCGGATCACAAGTTGACCAGATCTGGAGAGAGCAGGGGCATGCCGCACAACAGATAAAAGTTGATGTCCGTCATGCGGCGGCGTCATTGAATTCCGCGCAATTTTTGTCGGTTCCGGAAATGCCCGTGAGGGACACGCTGGGCGAAAATCTCAGGAGAATCTACAAGTGTGCTGATGGAAGATATTTTCAGCTGCATAGTAACTTTGGAGATACTCATGATCTGGCTGCGTTGTTGGGGGTTAGTACGCATGCGAGCGTGCAGGAAATCGCAAGTGTCATGTCTGTTCGGAACTCTTTTGAGCTCGAAGACTTACTTGTTGAGAAAAATATGACAGGTGGAGTCGTGCGCACGACCAAGGAATGGGCAGCACACGCGCAGGGGAAAATCCTATCGAATAAACCAGTAGTTGAGCTCACTAAAATCGGAGATTCACCTCCTGAGTCTATCGAACCTGGATCAAGGCCACTTTCAAATTTGCGTGTTCTCGACTTGACACGTGTATTAGCAGGCCCCACTTGCGCAAGATCCCTTGCAGAACATGGCGCCGATGTATTTCATGTTGCGTCTCCACATTTACCTACGGTTGAAGTATTTGAGATGGATACTGGGCATGGAAAACGTCAAATACATATAGATTTGAATGATTCTGGTCAGGCGGACCTTCTTAGAAATCTTGCCAAGTCGACAGATGTCTTCAATCAGGGATTTCGAAAAGGGGCTCTTGATAAAAGGGGATTCGGTCCGGATGACATGGCAAAATTGCGACCCGGTGTCATCTACGTATCTGAAAATTGTTATGGCCATGAAGGGCCATGGGCCAATCGACCTGGATATGAACAGTATTCACAGATAATCTCTGGACTCTCTGATCTTCAAGGAAAGATGGCACCGTTGGAGCCCAATGATGACACTAGAACGGCACTTGGTGACGACCCTCAGGCACCAAGACTTGTTGGCGCGGCAGTAAATGATTACACGACCGCATATTTTGCGGCATATGGGGTTTTGGAAGCATTGCGGAGACGAGCGACTGAAGGTGGTTCTTGGCATGTTCAAGTGTCACTGACTCAGACTTCTATGTGGTTCCAAAAACTTGGCTTAATTGAAAGCGTTGCTCCTGATAATAATCTCGGCAACGTGTCTGAGTTTCTGGAGAGCCACGACACGCCCTATGGTGAAATGACGCACCTCGCTCCATCACTGCAAATGTCAGAAACTCAACCATATTGGGCCTTTGGCTCGCGTCCACTTGGGAGTGATTCTCCTGAGTGGTAGACGCATTTGGGCCGTGCGGATGAGTTACCATAGGCGGCAGGCAACCGGTTTCTAAGTTTGCCTGAGACGAATTGTATTAGGAGCGTGTTATGCATTACGACGATTTCGAAGACTTACGAGTCACTATCACTGACAGAGTTGCAGAATGGCAAATTGTCAGGACTGAAAAGTTAAATGCCATGCGACATAAGACATTTTGGGAAATCATGGAGCTTGGTCGACGTCTTAATGCAGATCCGGACGTGCGTGTTGTAGTAGCAACACATGAGGGGAGAGGATTTTCGGCAGGAGCAGACTTGACGACTGAAGATCCTGGTGCAGAGTCCTCATCTAATCCACGACCTGGAAAAAATGATTCCATGGGTGTGAGTGGAGTTGGTATGGCAATGCCACTGATAGATAAACCGACCATCGCGGCTGTTAATGGCATATGTGCGGGCGGTGGTATGTCGCTAGCTCTGTCTTTTGATATTCGAATCGTTGGGCAGGATGCGAAATTCCTCACCGTATTTACGAGGCGTGCTCTAGGTCCAGACTGTGGGCTCACTTATCATCTGCCTAGATTAGTCGGTCAAGGGAGAGCCCTTGAACTCATGTATACAAGTAGGGAAGTTGGCGCTGAGGAAGCTGTCCGTATAGGTTTGGCTAATACCCTCGTTGATGACCCAAGAACACATGCTCTCGAAATGGCTAAGGAACTTGCTGATGGTCCACCACTCTCACTTATGTGGGAGAAGCGAGAAACAATGCACACGTGGGAAGCATCTCTTCAGGAGCAGATCGAATTTGAATGGTCAGCACAGAAGCAAATTGAACGAAGCAACGACGTACTTGAGGGTAAAAATGCCTTTGTTGAGAAACGCAAAGCAAATTTCACTGGCCAGTAATTAGGCTGAAATCTTATTTATGAATATTGCTCTTGTTGGCGTGGGTAAGATCGCCAAAGCACAGCATGTACCTAATATTGTGGCAAGCGATGCGTGGGATCTTGTCGCGACCGTTGCCCTCGAAGGTACAGTCAATGGCATTGATTCATACACAAACTTTGATACTTTTCTGCAGAGTCGAAAAGACGTTGAGGTGGTTTCATTCTGTTTGCCTGCCATCGCACGATTTGATTATGCGGTAAAAGCACTTCGGTCAGGTCTGCACGTTATGCTTGAGAAACCACCTGCAGCAACGATTGCCGAGATGAATTATTTGCGAGATTTCGCTGATGAGTGTGGCCGGACTTTGTTTACGACATGGCACAGTCAGATGGCCCCAGGAGTGCGTCCGGCCAAAAAGTGGCTATCGGATAAGGTTATAAAAGAAGCGTCAGTGCGATGGTTCGAGGATATACGGCAATTTCATGTCAGCAATCTTGACGAGGAATCTGGATCTGGTGGCACTAAGCGAAATCAGGACTGGATATTTGAACCTGGCGGAATTGGGGTGTTTGATACTGGGATCAATGCCATTTCAATCCTGACCGAAATTATGCCAAACGGGCTCAGAGTGACTGATGCCTCCCTTGTATATCCAGAGAATCGCAATCAGCCTATTGCCGCTGAGTTGGTATTGAATTCAACTATTAATGCCTCATTTAATTTTCGACATGAAGGTCCACCGGTATGGGATATGCATATAACTACAGACCAAGGAGAGATTTTTCTTGAGCGATCAGCCACTATCCTGACCATCGACGGTAAGAAGATTGATTTAGGACCGAGTCAAGAGTACGCACATTTATATAAGCGAATGGCCGAGTTGATCCAAGCTGGCGAGAGCGAAGTGAATCTTGATCCGCTCGTTTTAGTGGCTGATGCATTTATGTTAGGCACGCGAGAAGTCTCGAATGCTTTCAATTTTTAGCAGGACTTGATTATCATTGCGGGTGAATGCTGCTTTTCAGTGTGTCCTCAACATTCTTTGATTTGCCGATCGATAGGGTTGACATCGTTCAAGTGAGCTAGAACTATTCACGTGCCATTTCCGTTTTTCCGACGCCATCAAAGTCCAGTTCCTGATCATCCTTTAAATTCACTCTTACCTGGCTGAGTTCTCCCGTAAAGCTAAATGGTGCATCGTATGTTCCCACAGGACTTCCACGATCGAAACCTATATCAAGACCAGACCACGAGACCATCAGAAAAAACATCCGATCAGTGTTCAGACTTCCGACCACCGCGCCGTCTACGATGAGCGAGGCTTCACCTTTTACAGATATCACATTTTGCTGATCATACGATTTATTGTTGGGGTCTCTTGTTTCTATCAGGCGATTCATTTGAAATAGGCGTTGCGAACAGGGGAAGTTTAGTCCACCGGGATATTTCGCGACCCTTTTTTGTTGTCTTGCTCGGCGTCTTGAGGTTGGTCATCCAGTATGCGACTGAGGGTCCCGGTCATATCACTCAGCAGCATAAGTTG
>JAQWLS010000059.1 GCA_029247135.1 Dehalococcoidia bacterium
CGGCTTTCAACCGCTACAAGATACGCATTCTCTTGTGGCTGCGGTTCAGCAAATTTACGAGGTTTTGTTTTTCGCTTCGAAGTCAAGGCTTATGGCTCTAAACTCATAATTGTCATGTTTCCTGATATTTAGAGTTGATGGAGATCACCTCTTTGAATCGAACTCTTGGAGCCTTACCAGGGCTTCATCAAGACGATCATCCGGTGTGGTGAGCGAAATTCGTATGTATCCCTCACCGTTTTCTCCATAAGACGCGCCAGGCGTGACCACCACACCAACTGAATCTATCAACTTTGCAGCATAATCGGCACTAGATTCGACACCTTGAGGTAATCGAGCCCATATGTACAAGGAAGCTTTTGGGTCACTGACTGTCAATCCAAGTTCTCGAAGTACCGACAACGCACGATCTCTACGTTTTTCATAGATTTGATTATGAGATTCAATCGAATCACGAGGATCGTCTAAAGCAGTAATCGCCATTTCTTGAATCGCCTGCGGGATACCTGAGTCAATGTTAGTCTTCACGCGTGTCAATGCATCAATAACTTGGGCATTCCCTACAGCCATAGCCACTCGCCAGCCGGTCATATTAAATGTTTTTGAGAGCGAGTTAAACTCAATCGCTACATCCTTGGCGCCAGAAACTTCCAAAATTGAGGGTGGCTTATAACCGTCAAATGCAACATCAGCATACGCCAAATCATGTGCTATTAACACATCGTTTGCACTCGCCCAATCGATTGCTTTCTCAAAAAATGCCAAGTCGGCTATTGCACCAGTAGGGTTGTTGGGGTAATTAAGCCAGAGTATTTTTGCGCGGGCCGCATCACTCGGATCGATAGCGCTCAAATCAGGAAGATAGTCATTTGCCTCCAACAAAGGCAGGCGAACATTCCTACCACCTGCAAACATGGTACCGATCTCGTAAACCGGATAGCCAGGATCCGTGACCAACGATACATCACCCGCGTTTATCAAACAAAGTGGTAAATGAGCGATGCCTTCCTTTGATCCGATTAGAGGTACGATCTCTGAATCCGGGTCCAATGTCACTCCATGCCGACTCGAATACCATCTGGCAATCGCCTCGCGTAAAGCGGGAAGACCATCTGATTCGGGATACCTATGGTTTTCATTATTTTGTGCAGCAACTGCCAAAGAGTCCAAAACATGGCTAGGAGTCGGTAAATCGGGATCCCCAATACCAAGAGAGATGACATCCACACCGGCATTACGTTTTTCAGTGATGAGTTCAGAGATCCGTGCAAAAAGATAGGGTGGGAGCTGCTTAACTCTGTCCGCTAGTTCAATTTCTTTCATAAATATGCTCCTCTTTAACGCCAACCGCCAAATCGAGCTTTGACTCCAGCTTTTCTTCTGGCTTCCAGCTCTAGATTGATTTCTTCTTCGTCAATACTTCTGCGCCATTCTATTCCACCTGCAGCATGTCGCATGCCCAACCCACTACAAATCTTTAGTGCCTGACGAACATCAGGACGCACACGAATAACTGCTCGACGATGATCAACTGTACCCAGTTGGTACAAAGCTGCTTCCAACAACTCTCGACCATAACCTTTGCCCCAATGATTCTGAGCAATCGCCGCCGTTAAGATTTGACCGTCACCACTAGTCGATGTGCCATTGAACGCAAATCCAATTACTTCATTATTCAGCGTTAGAGCACCTGCCCAATCAGCTCGCGAAGCAAAATCATCAAACGTAGCAAGTCCGTCCGCCAGATCACCTAGTGAATCAGACCAAATGTTTTCGAAAATATCAAGATCATCTTCCCCCGCTCGGCGCATCTCTATGCCAGCAGAAAAAACAGGTGGTGATTCGGGAAGATCTGGATGTAACATCTCGATCCACTCAGCAAATTGTTTAAAGGAGGCCGTCTCAAGGATGGGAAGAACCATGTCGCGAGCAGCTACTTGCGATAAATTCATTGAAATATAATCAATCTCATCACGCTCAACGCTTATTAGCGCTTCATCCCACATAGCCAAGAATTCTTTTCGCATAGAATCAATCGAGTCAAAACCCCAATAGACGCTCTGCTGACCATTCTCATGTGCAAGTATCAATTCACCAGTCGGAGAGCTCAGATGTACGGTGCCATCCTGCTCAAGCAAACCTGCCCTCTTCCCACTATTCAGTGGTTCGTTTCTAACAGTAAAATCTGTACTCTGACCAATTGCTCGTCGTTCGGTTGTCATTATTTTCTCAATTCAAGATTCAATTGTTGTTTCAAACACCTTCGTGACCTCGCCCTCCAGTGTGATCGGTCCTTCACCCGACCACTCAACAGACAGTTCTCCACCGGGCATCGCAACGACCACAAGGTCACCTACTAGTCCGCGACTATGCGCTGAAGCCATCACCGCACATGCTCCCGATCCACAAGCCAGCGTTTCACCCACTCCGCGCTCCCACACCCGGGCACGAATCTGATCTGGTCCTACGATCTCGGCTATTTCAAAATTCGTCTTCTCACGAAATATCGTGTCATGTTCCACTCGTGGCCCGATTTTAATCAGTTCATAGTCCGTGGTGCGATGTCCTTCAGTCAACCAGTGAATAGCATGTGGATTTCCCATAGACACCGGTTGAACATCAATCGTCTCCTCGTCAATATCCAGCAAGATATCAACATCTTGAGTAACTGTCGTCACACCACAGTCTAAAGGGTTAAAACTAGGAGATGGAAGGGTAATGCTTGCTCTCGTGACTAACCCCGAGTCATCGCGTTTCACCGTGACATCCACCAAACTTACTGTAGTCTCAATCGATATCTCGCCGCTCTCTCGATTACTCACCGATACTCGATTTTGGTCAAATTGATATTTGGCAAAACAGCGAATCCCATTTACACACATCTCGCCATCTGAACCATCCAAGTTGAATATGCGCATACCGAAGTCGGCGTTATCTGACGGCACACTGACAATGATTCCGTCCGCACCGATTCCGAAATTTCGGTTACACAAGTAACGAGCTAGCGAGCTTAATTGTTCATCACTAATCTGATTTTCGATATGAAATACTACGAAGTCATTCCCACAACCATGCATTTTCCAAACGTCTAATGGAAAAAAACTCGCAATATCTGCGCCTAAGATGTTTTTTACTTCTAACATATTAAAATACTAACTCGTAGACTGTTTCAATGCGAGAGAACTTCTAGAACAGTGCCTGTTCAACTATGGTGACCGCCTCGGCAAAAAGCTGATTACGCGACAAATTTTCACAAGAGAGCCAATTAATTCTCGAATCATCTGATCTAAACCAACCACTCTGCGAGCGTATCAATTTGTGAGTAGCGATTTTTGTCTGCTCAATCGCCGCCTCGACCGTAAGTTCTCCCTTGCCAACCGACAGAGCCTCGCGATATCCGATAGCTCGAAAACCTTCACTGTTATCACCATAAATCTTGGCAAGATTCATCGTTTCCTCAACCAAACCTGCCTGAAACATCATTTCCACTCGACGATCAGCACGATCGAAAAGGCTTTCGCGACTCCACTCCAATCCGATGATGACAGATTCGGTATCCGGTGGTCGCTTGACGAGCAATGGGACTGGTTTCCTGGTAGCTGTAATAATCTCAAGTGCTCGAATAATTCTAGGTAGGTTGTTAGGATGAATGCGAGCCGCAGATGTCGGATCCTTGAGTCGCAAACTCTCATGCAGGTCAACAATTGGATCTTTTGCTTTTTCCTCCATTTTTCGACGAAATTCCTGGTTTGGCGGGACTTTCGGTGCTTCCCGGCCCTCTAAAAAAGCCCAAACGTATTGACCAGTGCCTCCAACTAATAAAGGTAGATTTGATCTCGCACGTATTTCACGAATCGCTGAATTGACCGATTCAAGCCAATCGACCAGAGTCCATTCTGAATTAGGATCAGTCACGCCAACTAGATGATGACGAATTCGCAACATTTCCTCCGGAGTTGGGGCGGCAGTTCCAATGTGCATACCGCGCCGAACTTGAGCAGAATCAGCCGAAATAATCTCGCCGGAGAACTGTTGAGCTAAATCAATCGACAAATTAGTTTTGCCTGATGCAGTTGCACCGACTATCGAAATAATAGGTGCATTTACCATAGGGACAGATCACTAACGACTATTCGTGGAGAATGCTTCACAAATAGCCAAAAATTCTTCAGCATTCAGGGATGCTCCTCCGACTAAAGCCCCGTCGATATCAGTGAGAGCAGCAAGTTCATCAGCGTTTTTCTGGTTCACAGAGCCACCGTACTGGATCCGAATGAGGTCGGATACATCGCAATACTTTGAAATTTCCGCTCTAATAAATTCTGCACGGTCTTGAACATCATTGGGTTGCGCCACAAGCCCTGTTCCTATTGCCCAGACAGGTTCATACGCTATGACAAAACTAGGAGGATTGCTATCTATGCTGTGGCTAAGTTGCTCCCCTTCCTCTCCCGCGAAAACACTTCCGATTTGTTCGGCGAGTACTTCATACGTTGAGCCAGTCTCTTGCTGTGTGTGGTCCTCCCCCACACAGTAGGTGCGCAAGAGACCTAGGTCTGACGCCGCAATTAACTGTCGAGAAAACTTATCTGCAGTCTCGTTAAAAATATTTCTTCGTTCCGAGTGACCGATAAGTAATGCATCAATAACCTCAGATAGCATTGTCAAATTGATTCCGCCCGTAATCGCACCATTTTCTTCAGTTAGACCATCTTGCGCGCCTAATTTAATCGAACTCGCATTAATGAGGTCTCCAGCATCAGTAAGCCAAAGATAAGGAGGATATAGAACGACCTCGGTATCTATTTTCCTCTCGGTGAATCCACGTAAAACCGAGTCGCACAATTGTTTCGCGCCCGCACGAGTCGTATTCATCTTCCAATTGCCACCCACTATCGGCCTACGTTCAGCCACCACTAGGCTCCAAATTTAGCAAGTTTGTCGGCATGGGCAAAAGCTATTGGCAGTAATTCATTAGCTGGAAATTGACCAAGCTCGCCAGAAATTGCAGCACGTTCACCAAAATTTACTTGTTGATCAGGTCGAACGTGACGGCCGGCAATCAGCGTTGGCACTGAGTGCCATGAGTGACCGGACATGACTGCTGGGGTGGAATGGTCACCAGTCACAACGACGACCTCGGGATTAAGTTTTAGCAGCTCAGGTACATATGTATCAAAGTCCGTAATCGCCTGAACTTTGGCTTCAAAATTACCATCTTCACCAGCGCTGTCGGCATATTTATAATGAAGAAAAAAGAAATCAAAGCTATCCCACTGGGCTGATATTTCCTGTATTTGTTCGGATAAGCTCGCACCAGCATTGATGACGTCCATGCCTGCAAGTGATGCTACACCTCTGTACATAGGATATACGGCACAGGCAGCAGCTCGAGTTTTCCAAATCTTCGGAAATGAAGGCAAGTTTGGTCGAGTTGACCAACCACGTAGAAGAATTCCATTACCTTGGTCGCGCTCTTCCAGGAGATCATGCGCAGCATTAACCCATCGACGAATTAGAGAAGCCGTTCGTTCCGCCTCAACAGAGCCAGTTAATGGTCGACATACCGAAGGTGAAACTCCTTCAATTTGCGGATCAGTTTCACTAACCAATGCCGATAAGTTCGGTCCGCGCAATATCAACACAAATCGTTGCTCCCGGACTGGAAGTACAAAGATTTCGATATCGCTCAATTTGATTTGTGACAGTAATCTACACAAATCAGCTGTTATGTCCGTAGATTGTCTGCCTGCGCGTCGGTCTGTCACTACTCCATTCCCACTGATGTCACAGAAGTTTCCTCGCGCCACCACGTCGTCTGGCCCTAGAACAAAATCGATGCCAGTTGCTTCAAGTGCCCCCCGTCCGATCTCGTACTCGAGTGGATCGTATCCAAATAATGCCAGGTGGCCAGGACCCGATCCTGGTGTAATTCCATAGCCCACCGGTAGGGTTCGCCCTTGGCTTCCAACAGATGCTAACTTATCTAAATTAGGTGTAGCTGCCGCCTCCAGTGCAGTTAGACCCGCAGGTCCTGGAAGCCCCCCTAGTCCATCTAAAACACAGAGAAGTGTTTTGTGGCTAGATTGTTGAGATAGTCGCTCAATCAGTTCGATTTTCATGTAACTAGTCTACACGCTCGACTCGACCCACACGAACCAGTGATTATTCTTTATCAAGCAGTACTTCGACTCCTGGGAGTAGTGTGCCTTCCAACATCTTCAAAGATGCTCCACCGCCAGTGGACACATGAGACAGTCGATCTGCAACCCCCGCTTTCGCCACCGCTGCAGCTGTTTCTCCGCCTCCAACCACCGTAGTGGCTGCCACGGAATCAGCTAGAATTTTCGCTAATTCGATGCTCCCCGTATCAAAAGGGCTCCGCTCAAATAAACCAACAGGGCCATTCCAGACGATCGTTCGCATCGGACGTAGTGCTTCCCTAATATCCTCTAAAGTTTGCCTACCTAAATCAAGTATTCGAAAACCAGGTGGGATTCGATTTACCGAAACTGTACTCACGACTCCACCACTGGAATCTGAGATTACAACATCCGTAGGAAGGACCAATTTCAGATCTTTTCTGCCAGAGGCTATCCGCATGAGAGATAATGCATCATCGATTCTTGATTCTTCAACCAACGAGTCTCCGACATCAATACCCTGTCCTTGAAGAAAAGTATTTGCAATTCCTCCCCCAACACAGATAACGTCAGCTTTGTCAGCTAGATGGCCTAATATTCTAAGTTTTTCAGATACCTTGCCGCCTCCTAAAATTATTCCAAATGGTCTCTCAATTGACTCCGTAACCTGATTGAGATAATCAAGCTCCTTCTGCATCAATAATCCAGAAACTGCAGGCAAATAAAATCCCACTCCCACGACAGAGGCATGTGCTCGATGCGCAGTACCAAACGCATCAGACACAAAGACATCAGCTAGTTCCGAGAGAGCTCGTGCGAAACCAGGGTCATTTGTCTCTTCACCGGGATAAAAGCGTACGTTCTCAAGCAGTACGATATCGCCTGGTTTCATTGAGTCTACGACAGCACTCACTGGCGGACCTATTGCATCATCGAGCGATAACACCTCCTCGCCAAGCAAAGCTGATAAGTGACTCGCCACTGGTGCATTACGCAGCTCTTCAACAACTACGCCGTTCGGTCTTCCTCTATGAGAACAAATTACGATACGAGCGCCTTGTTCCTTTAATGCCCGTATCGTCGGTATAGATTCTTTCAATCGATGATCGTCGAGAATGGCTCCTGAATCATCAAATTGAACATTATAGTCAACTCGAAGTAACACACGTTTATCTACCAGGTTAACATCAGCGATTGTTTGTTTTTGCATGGCAATATGGCTCCCTACCAACCTGTGTTCAAATCTCAACTCATAGACCGTTTCATTTCATTCAAACTGCTCTTCCGATTAATAGACTACTAAATTCCTCTATGTAGCTCTCCGGACTCGGTCGAAATGACAAGGATGCAAGCAACTGATTCCCAATATCAATTTGACGTCGCGCCTCCCGTTCAGTTTCTTCTTTCGCACCTGTCGCGGTGAGTAATTCAGTTAAGTGCGCCACATCTCCCTTTGTTTTAGGAAGTTTCTTATAGGCCGCACGAAATTCCCTTCCGGCCGGCGACTCGTGATCTCGGGCATATATAACTGGAAAGGTCATTTTCAGAGTCCAAAGGTCATCCCCCACGGGTTTACCAGTCAAGTCTGTGTTCCCCCAGATGCCAAGCACGTCATCAATCATTTGAAAAGCAAGCCCCAATGATTTTCCAAACAGATTCAATATCTTGATATCTTTGTCCGAAGCTCCACCGAGCATCGCTCCAATCGCAAAAGGTGCACTGAACATCGCAGCAGTCTTTCCCTCGGCCATGCGAATATACTCATCCTGAGTCACGTCACCTCTATCCTCAAACGCAATATCTAGCTGTTGGCCTTCTACGAGGCGCAGGCATGTTAGATCTAATTCTCGAATAACTGCTAAAACTAAATCAGCTGAAAAACCAACCTCAGACAGTCGGTGCTGAGACAAGCGCGCAATTGAAAACATTCCGTCGCCAGTATTGATCGCCTGTGCTTCACCAGCAAAAGTCCAAAGTGTGGGACGCCCCCGGCGGTTTGCACTCTTATCCTCCACATCATCATGAAGCAAGGAGAAATTATGAATTAGTTCAATTGCTGCGGCTGCCGGAGCACATCTCGCTAAGCTGGCATCATCCATTCCAATTGATTTGGCTGCTGTGAATAGAGCACAGGAGCGAATTTGTTTACCTGGTGACAACTCTACTTTTCGGCCTGACTGATCTTGCCAACCAAGGTGATATCGCATCCAGTCATACAGCTGCCCAGGTTGATCTAGTATCACTCGAAGTTCTTCGTCAACAAGTCGTCGATAGCTCGTTAGTGCTAAGTCAAGATCCGTACTATTCATGCTTTCGGTCTCATCATCAGCTAATCAATCTCGGATATAACGAAATTTTATCATTTTGACGAGTTCTTATCACGTCGACACTCCAAAGCAATGGTCGATAACTACCCTCCGCAAACTCTTGAGTGAAGTCCAAATAATTTGAGTGCCCTGGTATCCCAGATATCCCAGTAGGTATTGCAAAGACAGCCTCATCCCAGCTCCCAATCTTCAGAATTTGTCGATACCCGGCAGTAACAGATACATCACGACCATCAGGTGTTCGATGGTAAGCACCTTGGGACACTGTATTGATGTCACCACCAAATTGGATTCCTCTTGAAGACCAAATTTTACCTAAAAGCGGGATTGCTGCTAGAGAATGCTTCGGCCTAATCACAGAAAATCCGTCAGAGGTACCTCTCTTCTTTAATCTTTCCACGCAGCGTTCCGCACGGGCTATGGCAAGTCGAAGTAGTTTCTTTCTGTGATCCATGTCGCGAAACCATGGTTTGTCTGCGTGACGAACGGCGTTAATCAACCATCCTTGATGACGTGTGGTGAACGAGTTGTAATCCTCGCCGAACATGTCTCGTTTTCCTTGCAATAACTCTCCCGATAAGCCTGCCATCGATTCTGTTATGAGGTCAGATAACTCATTACTCACGTACGAAACAAACGATGCAGCATCACCTTGTGAATTAAGTTGTCCATCCCATTCGGATAGAGACACCTTCCGACCAATATCATCTGTAACAGGTAAAAGTAAATCACGAAGAGCAACGAGGTTGGCGGAATAGGTGTCGGTCTGTATTCTGGCGAATGACTCGACGTTATGCTTACTCGATTGCGCCAATAGCTGTGCGATTCGCTCGGCTCGCCTCGGTTCAGCCCATTCTTCCCCAAGTTCAAGTGTTCCACCAATAGCTTGATTTGCAGAGACAATAGAATTATTTGACGGATTCACTGATGAGGGCATCTGGTCTGATTCATAGGTTGGTAGCTTACCCAGTGAGGTAGACCCGTTACGAGGGAGTAAACCTTCGCCTGCACTATGTTGCATCACCTTGCCGGCTAGTTGATAACCGATGTCCCCTTGCGTGTCCGCCATCACGAAGTTAAAAGGCGCTCCAGGCCATTCAGATAAAGCAGCCGCTAATGTCGCTATCGACTGGGATTTCATCATACGGATGAATGTCTTTCCAATCGGCGAAGGATCAAACACAGTGGAATTTAGCGCAATCATTCGAGCTTCAGAATCGCTAGGGGTGCTTACGATCGGGCCATGCCGTGAAGCTCCTATTTCTTCTACGACCACACGGGAACCATTTGGATTCTGTACGATAATTTCTTCCTTGAACACCTGTAATCGCCTCGGTCCATCAGGTGTCACATATTCAATATCAGATAAATTATTTCCAATAGTTTCATCCGTTACTGTCTCGATTACACAATCTGCAATATCCACCATGCCGGCTGTAACTCCCCAACCGACATGTTCATTGTGGCCAATCAATACACCTGGTACTCCAGCTAGACCTCCACCAATCACATTGAAATTGCCTCCTTGTATATGAGATACATGAAACAATCCCGGAAGCCGCAATTCCACGTGCGGATCGCCCGCAAGAAGGGGCATGTCATTTTCTGACAAGACACCGCGCACGGCCCAAGCGTTGGATGCACCCGACGAAGTTGGGGCCCACTGTTCAGCATCTCTGTAGGCTTTAAGTAGGCGATCACTGGCGGAAGACCCTCCGGGTTGATATGTTTCGCCGGCAGTAGTCGCCTCATCAGGATGGACCGGTTCTAATAGCGGCCATAAGCTCGAGTCCACATTCTTAAGGAGTTCCTCACGAATTAGTTCAGTTTTCCAGTTACCCGTAAAACTGAATAGTAATAATCGGGCCACAAGTAAAACATCAGTTACTGTCCACGGCTCGAAGCTAAGTCCAAGAAGATGAAATTCTGGGGGCAGAGTACGTAGAGATTCAACGCCCGCGGCCACACCTGACACATACGCTTTAAAAAGCTCGAGCTCTTCATTCTCGAGCAAGTCAAAGTCTGATTGCGCTACTCGATACAGACCGATTTGGCGCATAAGTCGATCCGTCGAAAGAGCGCTATCGCCTGCTATTTCACTCAACCGACCATTGGCAAATCTCCGGGCTGACTCCATTTGCCATAACCGATCCTGAGATTGCACAAATCCGGATCCCCAAAACGCATCTTGATCATTATTGGCAAGCACATGTGCGACGCCATAGTTATCCCGTATGATTTCCAACTTATCTCGCAGGCCAGTATATCCGTTTGAATAATTCTGTCGGGGATTAGCTAAACCAAATTGACCCACTATATAGGCTTTTACAAACCGATATAAAAACCGCGCGTAAAACAATAAAAGTCTTGGAATCGTCATTGGATCAAAGGGTAACTCAGACGCTACGCAGTCGCGAGTTATTGGCCATCAATTATTTCGGATCAGAGTGCAATTCTTCGTAATGACTGATTTTTGAAAGTCGGCGGTCATGTCGCCCACCTTCGTATTGCGCCTCACGAAAGGCTAGTAAAATTTCTAACGCGTGTCCTTGTCCAATTGCCCATGCACCTATGCACAACACGTTAATGTTAGTGTGCTGTCGAGCTCTTTTTACCGAAAATACATCATGGCAGACTGCAGCACGAACGCCATTTACCTTATTAGCCGCGATAGAAGGGCCGACTCCATTTGAGCAGATAAGCACACCCAACTCAGGTTTACCTTCAGCAATCGCAGATGCCAACGGTAAGGCGATGTCGGGATAATCACATGATTCGGTGCTATCGGTGCCGAAATCAAGGACCTCATCACCGAGCGATTGGAGCTCACTTTTTAACAGTTCTTTCAGTTGAAAACCCGCGTGATCAGAACCGATAGCTATTTGCATCATATTCTCCTAATTCTGTCACGCTCTAAATCGCTATGTCACTGCGCCAATTACGGTTGCAGGATTGTGGAAACCCATTTGTCATCGACGTTAACATATTCAATTCTATAATGCAGTCTGTCCGAATCATGCAACCAAAATTCATACATTGATGGATGCACTCGAAAGCCGCCCCAGTCCTTGGGTAGAGGCACATCTGAATCCTCATCGTAGATTAGCCTCAGTAGTTCAACCTTCTCAACAAGTGCATCACGGTCAATAATTGCGGAGGATTGGGACGATGCCAATGCCGAAATTTTGCTCCCGTAACTGCGGGATCGCCAATAGGCCATTACAGTAGAATCCTCAATGACAGAGACTTCACCCTTTATCCTAACCTGAGCACCAAACCCCTTCCAGTGCCACGTTAATGCGGCATTTTTATTTGCTAAAAGTTCCTGACCTTTCCGGGATTTACGATTGGTAAAAAATTCGAATCCAGTCTCAGACCATGATTTAACCAACACCATTCGCAACGACGGAATTCCATCAATCGAGGCTGTGCCGAGTGCCACTGCATCTGGTTGCGGATCAGACTTCTTCACTATTTCATACCACTCTGAGAAGTGATTTAACGGATTCGACCGAGTTGTGATACTTAGTCTTTCATCCATGCCTTCATCACTTCCTCAAACTCAAGAGCTCCCTGTCTAAGTAATCTTGGAGTGTCATAGGTGAAATCTACAACAGTGGAAGCCACACCATGACTCGATGACCCGCCATCCAATACTGACACTTCGCCTCCAAATATTTCGACCACCTCTTGTGCCGAATTCGCGGGTGGTTCATCATGTTTATTAGCACTTGTCACCGCAAGGAAACCGCCCATTCGTTCCAGGATCTTAAGAGTAGTCTCGCTCGCAGGTTTTCTAATACCTATGGTAAATTGCTCGGTGACGAGGGGTGCAGAAAGTCCGTCTTGCTTCGCGCGAACGATCGCAGTCATAGCCCCGGGCCAAAATAGTTCAATTCGCTGAATTTGTTCAATTTGTTCAACGTAGGGAGCAAGTTTTGATAATTCTGAAAAAAGAACCGCAATTGGTTGATTCGAATCCCTGCCTTTAATTTTGGAGAGTCGTCTAAGAGCGCGAGCGTTGAGTGGATCCGCCGCCAGACCATACACGGTGTCGGTCGGAATTCCGACAACCTGCCCTGCCACCAGTGCTGCGATAATTTCATCCTCCGTGTTGAAACTGGCGTCGAACATAGATCTATAATAGTGCTAACCGCCCGAAGCATTATCCGGCTAGACTCAAGATGCGAATCAATCTAGCGGAAGCAAGGTCATTGATGAGTCCAAATCAGTCAAAAAAAGATACCATCGTAATATTAGATTATGGTTCACAATTCTCAATGCTGATTGCAAGACGTGTGCGCGAAGCTGGAGTCTATTCTGAACTGGTTCCCTGGGATGTAACACCCGCCACGCTATCAAACCTAAATATCAAGGGGTTCATTCTTTCGGGAGGGCCTGCTTCTGTTTACGGGAGTGATGCACCTACCCTTCCTTCATTTGTTGTTGATTCAGGTTTGCCGGTTTTGGGCATCTGCTATGGAATGCAGCTACTGGCGAATTATTACGGCGCCGAAGTGGCTTCAGCATCTGCACGTGAATATGGACCCGCAGTGATTCAGCAAACGACGAATTCACATCCGATCTTTTCCAACCTTCCGACAGTAATGGAAGTTTGGGCTTCACATGGCGACAACGTTCTCGAGTTGCCTCATGGTTTTATGCTATTAGCCGAATCAGAGAATGCACCCATCGTCGCTATAGCCGACACAAATAATCATATCGGTATCCAATTTCATCCAGAGGTCGTCCACACACCAGCCGGTACCCAACTCATTGAAAACTTTCTCTTTCGAGTCGCAGATTGTGATGGAAAATGGGACTCAAGCTCCTTCATTAATGAAACTGTGACGGCAATTCGAGCTCAGGTCGGGCAAGGCCTGGTAATCTGCGGGCTTTCTGGTGGGGTCGATTCCGCGGTTGCAGCCGGACTTGTACATCAGGCGATTGGAGATCAACTCACGTGCATTTTTGTCGACAATGGTTTACTCCGGCATACCGAAGCTGAACAGGTTGTTGAGACATTTCGCGAGCATATGGGAATGAAGCTTATACACGTGGACGCACGAAATGACTTTTTAACTAATCTTGAGGGTGTCAGTGATCCAGAAACTAAGCGAATTCGCATCGGTGAGAAGTTCATCCGAATCTTCGAAAAAGAGACTGAGAATTTGGGCGATGTTGATTTCTTAGTTCAAGGAACTCTGTATCCTGATGTTATTGAATCGGCGGCGAGCGGCAATTCTGCTGCGGTAAAAATCAAGACACATCATAACGTTGGTGGACTCCCTAAAGACATGACATTGACCCTGATAGAACCACTTCGAAACTTATTCAAAGATGAAGCCCGGAATGTTGGACGCACTTTAGGTATCTCGTCCGAAATCATCGACCGACAACCATTTCCCGGTCCAGGTCTCGCAATACGAATAATTGGTGAGGTGAGTGAAAGCAGACTGGACATTTTACGACGGGCAGATTGGATCTTGCAGGAAGAACTCCTACGTACAGGAGAGATTAATAATCTTTGGCAAGCTTTTGCCGTGCTTACAAACACTAAAACGGTTGGAGTACAAGGCGATTACCGAACATACGGTGAAGTCGTGGCGATTCGCTGTATTACTGCCGAAGATGCTATGACTGCTGATTGGGCAAAGTTGCCCTATGAAGTTCTCGCAACGGTCAGTACCCGCATCACTAACGAAGTGGAAGAAGTAAATCGGGTTGTGTACGACATCACGTCGAAACCACCGGGAACGATAGAATGGGAATAACCGGCATTGTGACTAATGTTGAAATCGACACATTGCCTATATACCAAGTAGATGCGTTCACTACCGTGCTTTTTTCTGGGAATCCAGCGGCTGTTTGTGTGCTTACTAATCCCTTAAGTGACACGACCATGCAGGCAATTGCATCAGAAAATAACTTGTCCGAAACGGCATTCATTAATATCAGCATTGACCCTTTTTTCATACGATGGTTCACGCCGGTGATGGAAGTTAATCTATGCGGACACGCCACCTTGGCAGCCGCTCGAATTCTTTTTGACGACTACCTATCACCAACAACGCACGAAATCAGTTTCGATTCACGCAGTGGCATTCTTATCGCAATCAAGCGTGACGATCTAATCTTCCTAGATTTTCCAGTTGATATCCCTACGAAAATCAACCCCATACCAACTATTCAAAATGGGCTTGGAGTTAATCCTATATCCACTCTCCGAGGAAAGGAAGACTTGGTTGCTGTGTTTGAGAACGAGTCAATAATTGCATCTATAGTGCCAGATTACTCGATATTGTCTAACCTGGATTCTCGAGGATTGATAATTACTGCTCCAGGAACAACTAGCGACTTTGTCTCTCGGTTCTTTGCACCACAAACAGGGATAAACGAAGACGCTGTGACAGGATCAGCCCATACAGTGTTGACTCCCTACTGGTCCAATATTCTTGATAAACAAACTCTCACTGGCCGACAACTCTCTGATCGAGGCGGCACACTATATTGTGAATTAGTGGGTGGTCGAGTATTAATCGGAGGAGCCACTAGACGTTATATGAAAGGCTCGATCACGATTCCTCGCTGAAAAAGAATGAAATACTTATGACTCCTAACCTAAATATTCATGAATTCCCAATATTTGATAGTCATTTTCATGTGATTGATCCAAGATTCCCGTTGCTCGAAAACACAGGATATTTACCGCCACAATTTACCGCCCAGCAATATTTGACGCGTCTTCGCAAATATACGCTCGCTGGAGGAGTCGTCGTCTCAGGGTCGTTTCAAGGATTCGATCAGAGTTATCTTCTCCAAACGCTTAAATTGCTAGGATCAAACTATGTCGGAGTCACTCAATTACCTGTTTCAGTGACTGCTGATGAAATCATTGAACTGAATAAAAAAGGAGTACGTGCAGTCAGATTTAACCTAAAGCGAGGAGGCTCAGAGAATATTGAACACATTAAGTCAATGGCTGAGCGAATTCATGAAATCGCCGGTTGGCATATTGAACTATATGTCGACTCTCGGGAGCTTGGGGGTTTATACGAGCTACTCTGTGGACTACCAGCTATAAGTATCGATCATCTGGGATTGAGTAAAGCGGGGTTACCCACTCTCAAAAAATTAGTAGCAAATGGCGCATATGTGAAGGCAACCGGATTTAGTCGAATCGATTTTAATCCTGTAGAGGCCATCAAAGAATTGAATGAGATCAATCCTAACGCAGTAATGTTTGGAACCGATTTACCCTCGACCAGAGCCCCCATCGCTTATTCTGACATTGACCTCAGGTTACTTCTTGAGGCTTTTGACCAAGCCTCCATTGACAAACTTTTGACAACCAATGCACGGAAATTCTATAAACTACAATGAGTTGGTTAATCATAAGCATCGGGTACTAAATCAGTCCCAAACAACCAACAGAAATAGTGTCGCTAGCAAAATGAATATCTTACTTCTTGGAAACGGTGGACGAGAGCATGCGATAGCTTGGAAAATAGCCGACTCACAAAGGCTCACCAAGTTATGGATTGCTCCAGGGAACGCCGGAACCGAGGCGTTCGGTGAAAACATCGCAGGCTTGGCGATTGAAGACCCTGTAGCAGTCCTAAGAGCCGCTACCGACCTAGCAATTGATCTTGTGATTATTGGACCGGAAAAGCCTTTAAGTACCGGTGTCGCTGATCGGTTGAGGGAGGAAGGTTTTTTAGTGTTCGGCGCTAACGCCGGCCCAGCTGAAATTGAAACATCGAAAGCTTTTGCGAATGACCTAATGAATAAATACGGAATCGATACTGCTGATTCCAAGCTATTTGATTCATACGAAGAAGCTAAAGCTTATGTCAGAGAGCTTGACGGGCCCTGTGTGGTCAAAGCGAATGGACTCGCTGCCGGGAAAGGTGTGACTGTGTGCGATTCTCCCGCGGAAGCGCTACAGGCTATTGACGAGTCTATGCAACTTCGTCACTTCGGTACCGCAGGTGACCGAATCGTTATTGAAGAACGAATGTACGGTTGGGAAACATCTGCCCATGCATTTACCGATGGAATTACTGTTCGCCATATGCCGTTCTCATGTGATCACAAACCAGTATTTGATCAAAATATCGGCCCAAATACCGGGGGAATGGGTGTCTACTCACCTTCGCCACAGTTGGAACCCAAAATTCAGGAGATCATAGAGACCCAAATCACTGAGACGTTGGTTAAGGCCTTAGGTGCAGAAGATCGACTTTATCAAGGCGTGATCTATCCTGGGATTATGCTTACAGATTCCGGGCCACGTGTCGTTGAGGTTAATGCCCGGTTCGGAGACCCCGAGACTGAGGTTTTGCTCCCACGCCTCAAGACAAGCCTATTAGATATCGCTGTTGGTGTAGCGACGAGTACATTAAAAGATGTGGAAATAGAGTGGTCAAATCAGTCAACTGTTGGAGTGATGCTCACTTCGGAAGGATATCCGGGACATTATGAAGTCGGTCACCGGATATATGGACTAGAAGACATTGACTCAAATATTCAGGTTTTTGTATCGGGTGCAAATCGTGATACAAATGGCCATATGGTTACTAATGGCGGGCGTGTATTATGTGTGACTGGGTCGGCTAATAGCCTCGAAGACGCAAGAGCATTGGTGTATGAAAATATTGAAAGAATCACTTTTGAGGGAGTACACTTTCGCAAGGACATCGGACGCATTGTCGCAAAACCTGACTAGACTGCTACGTTACAGGACAACCGAATCAGCAACCTATAAAATGAACTCATGCACTTATCAAATTACTAGGAGACCTTATGATCCCTCGTTATGCAAGACCTGAGATGACCGCTGTATGGTCAGATAAAAATAAATTTGACACATGGCTGCAAGTAGAAATAGCTGCGACCCAAGGATGGGCAAATGAAGGCACCATTCCACAAATAGATGCCCAACTCATTAGTGATAATGCCCAAGTAAATTCAGATGATGTTATTACCTATATCGAAGAAACTCACCACGATGTGACGGCATTTATACGGTCCGTAAGCGAATCACTAGGTGAAGAAGGCAGATGGATACATTATGGCTTAACGAGTAGCGATGTCTGGGATACCGCTACCTCATTGCAGTGCATTGGAGCACTCGATCTTATTGATCGATCGGTGAGTCGCCTCAAGGAGGAGATCAAGCAAAAAGCCTTGGAACATAAAGATACAATTTGTATCGGTCGCACACATGGTATTCACGCAGAGCCGACGACATTCGGAATGAAGCTAACTGTTTGGCTGACAGAGATAGGCAGGCATCAGGAACGACTACAACTCGCACGGAAACACATTTCTGTGGGGCAATTGTCAGGCCCGGTTGGCACGCACGCCTCGATTCCTCCCGAGGTGGAACAAACAGCTTGTAACTTTCTAGGGCTCTCAGTAGCCGATGCAACTACACAAATTTTACAACGTGACCGTCATGCATTTTTAATTAACTGCATCGCTGGATTAGGTGGCTCGCTGGAGAAATTCGCAACTGAACTTCGTAATTTACAACGCACAGAATTTTCTGAAGTTGAAGAACCATTTACAGAGAACGCTCAAACTGGCTCTTCCTCAATGCCACACAAAAGAAATCCTGAATTATCTGAAAGGGTTTGCGGAATCGCGAGAACTCTTCGTGGCTACGCACTGACAGCTCTAGAAAACGTGCCACTTTGGCACGAGCGAGATATCTCGCACTCTGGGTCTGAGCGGATTATTCTTCCGGATGCCTTTGGTCTCCTAGACTATGCTCTCGACATCCTGACGGGCGTCATACATGGCCTAAAAGTAAAACCGGAACGCATGCTCGAAAATTTAAATCTCACAAACGGTCTTGTGTTTTCATCAAAAGCCCTAAATTACCTCATAGAATCTGGTTTACCAAGACAGGATGCCTATAAAATCGTGCAGACTGCTGCTATGAAATCACATCATGACAGAACCGATTTCAGATCACTGATGGAAGAAGATGAAATATTTCGTAAGCAACTTAATCCGCAAGCTATCGACGAAATATTTGATCCTCACTCATACCTCGTGCACATTGATGAGACCTTTCGACGAATCGGACTAATATGATGCCCTCTTCAGAGATACTGATCGACACCGATCTCGATTTCCCACTTTTAAGTCGAGGTAAGGTTCGAGACGTTTACGAAATAGGACCGGATCAACTCCTACTGGTGGCGACTGATCGTATTTCAGCGTTCGACGTAGTTATGAAAGAGGGAATTCCGAAAAAAGGGGAAGTACTGTCGAGACTATCGGCTTTTTGGTTCAATCGCACAGCGGAAGTCATACCGAACGCTTTTCTTGGCCTTCTAAATGACGACAACGCTCGGGCTTTCAATCTTACAGGTATCGATCCTAAATATTTTGGGAGATCGATCATAATGAAGAAGGCAGATCCACTCCCAGTTGAATGCGTTGTGAGAGGATATTTAAGCGGGTCTGGCTGGAAGGATTACCAGTCACACCGAGCCATCGCGGACGTGCTACTTGATGAGGGACTGTTAGAATCCAGTCAATTACCGAATCCTACCTTCACACCGTCAACTAAAGCTATACCGCCCGAACATGATCGCCCAATGACATACAGAGAGGTTGAGGATTTAATTGGAAATGAATTCGCCAACGCAATAAAAGTTCGAGCTCTCGCTTTATACGGATTTGGGAGTCAAGAGTGTCGAAAAAAAGGAATCATTATCGCAGACACTAAATTTGAATTCGGGCTAATTGATGGTGAACCCTCTCTGATCGATGAGGTTATGACTCCAGATTCATCTCGCTTTTGGTCGGTAGATGAGTATTTCCCAGGAAAACCGCAAAGCTCATATGATAAACAACCTTTACGTGATTTTTTAGAGACTCTAAAGTGGGATAAGGAACCACCTCCACCAATCTTGCCCGATGAGATCATCAAAGCTACAACCGCTCGATATGTGCGTGCCTTTGAGCTGATCACTGGAACTACGCTGGACTAAGGTAAACTACTGCTATGCAAGAAACTTTCTTAGTTCGGGTCGATGTAATGCTTAGACAGGAAATTAACGACCCCCAAGGTTTAGCAATTGCGAATGGCCTCCGTGAGCTGGGCTACCGCGAAGTTTCAAAGGTACGTGCTGGCAAACGAATAGATCTTGAGCTCACGGCTGAAAACGCGGACTCGGCAATTTCTAAAGCAGATAGCATGGCCAGCGAACTATTGGCTAACCTAGTGATTGAAGATTACTCAATTACCCTAATTTAATCAGACAGTAATTGTGTCAGTACGTCCTGATGAATTATTCCGTTACTGGTCATCACGTGACCGTCAGAAAAAGTAGAAGTGCCACTGCTATTTGTCATCATGCCGCCTGCTTCTGTCACCAACAGATCCAGCGCCGCTACGTCCCATACGCTAACTATCGGATCCAGCATCACTTCCGCTACTCCTTCGGCAACTAAGCAATGTCCCCAAAAGTCTCCAATTCCACGCTCTCTCCATACCGAATCAATCAAACTAGTAAATCCTGGCCATCGGTTTTTGCAGGCAGTGAATCCCGTATACAGTAATTGGGCGTCAGAAATATTGGCTATATCTGAGGTACCAACTAGTTGTGCTTGCGCTCCGTAAAAGCTCTTAAACGCTCCAGTCTTCTTACCCGCCCACCAGCGGGTTGCTAATGCCGGAGCCGATACCATACTACCGATTACTCCGTCTTTGCCGCTAAGAGCGATTAAAGTTGCCCATATAGGCATGCCCCGCATGAAACCATGCGTCCCATCGATTGGATCAATAATCCAGGAATATGATCCATCTTCACCAGATATCAAACCCTCTTCCTCCCCATGTACTGAGTGATTAGGAAATTCAGATTTTAGTATTCGTCTCAACTCTGATTCAACTGCTTTATCAGCAGCGGTAACAAAAGAGCCATCGCGTTTTTGCTCAGCAGCCAATTCACTTTGGCGATGAAAGAAATCCATCGATATCTCATCGGCCGCGTCGGCTAGTGTGCTTAGTATTTTCCCAATTTTTGTACTGGTCAGTTGATCAGTATTACTCACGAATACCTCGCCTTCAATCAGTTAGCGTTTCTTTAGTGCTAGGCACTAGTCCAGCAATTCGTGGATCCCTTGTAGTGGCCATATCCAAAGCGCGACCGAGAGCTTTCATTGCAGCCTCAGCGATATGATGATTATTTTTTCCAGCTAATTGCCGAATATGAACCGTTAAACGGGCTCCATTCGCCAACGAATGAAAGACATGTGGCACCATTTCGGCCGGTACTTCGCCAATAGCATCTGGGCCAAATGAGAAGTTCACTTCCGCATGTGAGCGTCCGGAAATATCGATGACCGACTGAACTAAGGCTTCGTCCAATGGTACAGTTGCGTCTCCCATCCGCACTATCCCACCACGATCACCTAAAGCTGAATCAATTGCCTGCCCAAGCACGATGGCCACATCCTCGATCGTGTGATGGGTATCAACTTCGAGGTCACCTGTTGCCCGAATCTCCAAATCGAATCTGCCATGTCGTGCAAAGGCCTCCAACATATGGTTATAGAACCCAAGTTCTGTTGAGATGTCCGCTTTACCAGTACCATCCAAATTAATAGAAACACTTATATCGGTCTCAGCTGTTTTACGTTGTTTAGATCCAACTCTTGGCGACGACATAAATTACTCCGGTTCTATTTCTCGGATTGCCCCGATAATTCGGTCATTTTCCTCAGGCGTCGCAACGGAGATTCTCAGATGATTTTCCAATCGTGGATGAGCAATATATCTGGTAAATATTCCCTGTAATCGCAACCTATCCCTTAATCCTAGACCAGAAATTCCATCTAGGTGAAAAAGGATAAACGACGCATCAGATGGCCATGGACTCATCCATTCAGTTTTTGCGATCTCGACGCTCATTCGATCCCGCTCCGTAGAAATAATTTCGGCTTGTGAATCAAGTGTGGCACTATCAGACAATGCTGCTAGCGCGGCCGCTTCAGCAACTACACTTATGTTATAAGGCTGCTTAGCTTGTAGGCAGATGCTGGCCAATTCCGGATGCATTATTCCATAGCCAATCCGCAAGCCAGCTAGCCCGCCCCACTTTGAGAATGTACGTAGCACCACTAAGTTTGGAATATTTTTGACTTCTGCAGCCAATGAACTCTCTTTAGAAAATTCAATATACGCCTCATCAATAACGATCACTGCACCAGTCTCTAATAATTTCCTCACAAGATGAACTGGGATCGTATTGCCTGTAGGGTTATTTGGAGATGGAATAAACACCAACTTTGCGTCGTGTGCCGCCTTCATGAGGCCTGCTTCATCAAACTGCCAGTCATCCAACAATGGCACATCAACCACTTTCGCTCCATGCAGACTGGCATCAAATGAATACATTCCAAAGGTAGGGCTAGAAATTACGATATTATCGCCAGGATTGATGAAAAGTCTGAACATAAGATCGATCAGCTCATCCGAGCCATTGCCACAAATAATCGAATCAAATTCGACAGATAGATGTCCGGCGATCGCAGACCGTAAGCGACGTTGATCTGCGTCACCGTAGCGATGAATATTAATTTCACGTAAAGATTGAATTGCTCGTACAGTCTCATTCGTAGGGCCATACGGATTTTCGTTTCCGTCTACCTTAATCACAGAGTCATGAGATATTCCCAGCTCAGCCGCAAGAAATCCAACGTCTTCAAGCGCAGCATATGGAGGAAGTTCTCGCAGGGATCTTTTCAACGCGCCTGAAAGCGAGTATCCATTGAGATCTATACCACTTAGTTCATCAACCATTATCTGGACTCCAATCTCCGTTCAATACTTCGGGCGTGACCGGTAAGACCTTCGATTCTCGCTAGAGCCGCCGCATCTGGTCCAAGTCGTAAAAGATCATCAGTCTCTAACTCCACCAGAGACATGACACGTAAAAAATCGAGTATCGAAAGAGGCGATGCCCAACGAGCTGAACCACCAGTCGGCATCACGTGACTTGGCCCAGCCGTGTAATCACCAAGTACTTCTGGCGAGCTTTCGCCAACAAAGACTCCCCCAGCATTTTTAATTTTTTCTAAGATCGAATCAGGATTATCGATCAGTAAACAAAGGTGTTCCGGTGCAAAACGATTAGCAAGTTCGATAGCTCGATCGATGTCCTTTACTATGATTCCGCCACCGCGCCGCATAGCCATCCGTGCTATCTCTGCGCGTTCTAACAATGGCAGCTGTTCATCAATTGCCGCCAAAATTCTGCGCGCAGCGATATCAGATGTTATAAATAAAACCGGTGTTGCCAATACGTCGTGTTCCGCCTGAGCAAGTAAATCAGACGCTACTAGAGCTGGATCTGCCGATTCATCGGCAATGACGAGTGTCTCAGTCGGTCCGTATATCGAATCAATTCCCACTTGACCAAACAACTGTTGTTTAGCCAGCGTGACGAACAATCCGCCCGGTCCAAAAATCTTATCGACTGATTGAATAGTATCAGTGCCGTGGGCCAGTGCAGCCAGTGCCTGTGCTCCCGATG
>JAQWLS010000100.1 GCA_029247135.1 Dehalococcoidia bacterium
CCTGGCAAGACGAGAGCTGAACGCCGCAGATTTGAACGATTGGCTCGGAAATAATTGATGGATTGCCAAGATATTAATATTCGTGATGTCTGTCACTAATCAGGTGCACTTTTTTTACTAAAGGGTGGTAGCTTACCAAGCCATAACGCCACAATAATGAGTAGAAATTGAATCGCTGCGCGCATGACGTGTCCGAATTGCGAAAGTCGCGTATTCCCGATTTCAATATCATTAATCCACATGTTGATATTTGCCCAATAAATACTGATTAACATGACTACGAAACCAACACTTGCATATTTACGTGTGCGAGGAATCATTATCATTATTCCTAAGAGAATTTCAAACACTCCGCTTACCAACACCCAGAATCTTGGCGATCCGAGGGCTTCAGGGACAATTGGTTCAAACCATTCGGGATTTCTAAAGTGGTTAATTCCGATAATGACGAACGGAATACCGTATAACGTTGCGAGAAGATGTTTTAGACGTGCACTAGTAAACATAGATCCAGCCTACCTTGAATTCGCGAAAGGTTTTGGGGTTATAAGGAAATATTCAGATCGGTTTGTGTGAGGCATAAGGACCATATAAAGCCAATTAGATTTTTAGGTTGGATTAGGTACTGAGATGAGTCGTTGCTGGTGCCATCATTTGTGTGAGTCAGGGTGTTTAAAGGAACTAAATCCACCTCGGCTGATATATATGTATTGAGAGCTTTTTGGATGCAATTCAATACGGTACGTGAGGATGTATTCCATTCCTTACTAGTCACATGTAAGCCGCTTGTCTGAGCTTTAGCGGCCGGAGCGAATTGATGTTGTTCAGTAACTGTGCGGGGAAACTGATTTCCGTGATGGTCGACTACTGTGTGCGCTATTTCTTTTGATGGTGTGACATACTGAAGCGGATTTGGGAAGGCGATTGTGGTATTGATCCAATCTGTATCGCCTGAGTCGATTTTCTGTATTGTTTCAACAAGCGCTGTGCTCTGAGTGATCCAGCTAATCATGCCCGCAGTCTCTATAAAAGTACGTGCGTATTTAGTGAACATAGGTCTGGAATCTGTCAGATGATGAAGTAAACCGTAGGATCTTACCCATTCTTGAACTTCGATGTCGAGACTATTATTTTTGCTCAGAGTGCTGAAGTGCGGTGTGAAAGACCATTTTTCGAATATCTCAGCGAGAGCTAGATGTAAGTTAATGTTTGTTCTGGTTGGATACCAGGACACCTCGTCAACGAGCGAATTTAGGTCTAGCGCGCCTCCGGTAATTGTTGCCCGTGGATATTTTAGTTGCTCCCACTTTGTATCAATCTGATAGATCATCCTGAATCTCACTTTATATCGCTAGATCATAGATCGTAAATAGGCTTCCGGTAACATTGTGGTACTGTGATTTTTGTTAATGAGCTAAGTAAATCGTTCGGCGCAACACCAATTCTACGCGATGTGTCGTTTCACGTTCCTGACGGTGAAAAAATAGGCCTGGTCGGACCAAACGGTACAGGTAAGTCAACTCTTCTTAAGTTGGTCGCAGGAGTTGAAACACCAGATTCAGGAACTGCTGGTTGTAAAGCTGGCGAATTGAGCTACTTAAATCAGGATGTACCCTTCGAGAGCGATCGCAGATTACTAGAAGAATTATGGGTTTCATTTGATGATGTGACTTCACTTCAGAGCGAAATTGATAGAGTCTCTGAATTAATTAGTCAAGGGATGGGCGATATCGATCAACTGATAGAACAACAGGCTTCACTATTTTCAGCGTTTGAGGCGTTGGATGGATACAGAATAGAAGAGCGCATTGGACGTGTGCTAGACGGACTAGGATTCACAAAAGAAGATAGAGATAAAAAGTGCGGCGACTTTTCTGGTGGTTGGAAAATGCGAATTGGACTAGCCAAGATATTGGTGCGTCAGCCGGAGCACTTATTGCTAGATGAGCCCACTAACCATTTGGATGAGCGCGCTAAGGCATGGCTTACCCAATATCTCTCACAATTTTCGGGAACGGTCGTGTTGGTCACTCACGATCGTGATTTTTTGGATGGTGTAGCAGAGAGAATTGTTGAGCTGCGTGATGGACTGGTGACAAGTTATGTTGGTAACTATTCGTCTTTTCTCACGCAAAAAGCTGCCAAAATAGCGCAACTTGAGAAGGCAGCCACTCAGGAGAATCGTGAGATTGCTAGGCAAGAGCGTTTTATTGAACGGTTTCGTAGTAAAGCGACAAAGGCAACACAAGTCGCATCGAGAGAAAAGTCGCTCGAAAAAATTACTAGAACTGTTCTGCCATCGAAGGAGAAACATGTTTCATTTCAGTTGGAATCATCAGGTCGAGTAGAGCGTGAAGTGTTGCAGGTGGATGGTCTCGGTCATAACTGGGATGACCAGACCGTACTAATCGATGCAAATATGGTTGTGGAACGCGGACAGAAAGTTGTTTTGGTTGGGCCAAATGGAAGTGGAAAGAGTACATTTTTAAGAGCTATTTCGGGTGAATTTGCTCCAACGGAGGGCAGCATTCTTTGGGCCGACAGAGCTGAACCGACGTATTACGATCAGCACCAGGATGAAGTGTTGGATGTAAGTGTATCTGTGCTTGATGAAGTGAAGTCAGTAGCGGCTGGTAAATCCGAGACAGAGATTCGAAGAGCTCTAGGACAATTTTTGTTTCGCGGTGATACCGTACATAAATTAATTTCAGTCTTGTCAGGTGGTGAACGAAGTCGGGTCGCCTTGGCAAAATTTCTACTCCAACCTTCAAATGTGTTGCTTCTGGATGAGCCGACGAACCATTTGGATGTGACTACTCGTAAGAAACTCATTGAAGCGCTGTCTAATTATGAAGGGACTATCGTGTGCGCGAGTCACGATGACTTGCTAGTTAAAGAGGTCGCCACTCGAGTTATTCGGGTTGAAGACGGCGAGTGCACCGAGATATTGGATTGGTGATTGGATAGTTGTTTTAAACCCGTCCTTGGAAGGAAAGCTGCCGCCAGGCTTCGTAGGTAACTATTGCCACAGAGTTCGATAAGTTGATACTCCGATTTGATGGTCGCATTGGAATTAATAATTTCTGGTCCGTCGGTAGCCCTTTAAGATATGAGTCGGGCAGACCCGTATCTTCACGACCAAAAAGTAACGAGTCTGAGGTTGTAAATTCTGCATCAGTGTAAGTTTCAGTAGCGCTGGTTGTGATCGCAAGTATTCGTCTTTCTGGCCACTTTGAAATATATGATTGAAGACTTTCATATTCTGTTATCGAAGCTAAGTCAGAATAATCGAGCGATGCTCGACGTAAATGTGCCTCATCAAAAGTGAATCCGAGAGGCTTAATCAGGTGCAGTGTGGCTCCGGTATTTGCGCACAGTCGAATGATGTTTCCGGTGTTTCCAGGTATTAGTGGCTCAAAAAGAACGATATGAAACATTTGGACTAGTTTTTCATTCATAAGTATGGGAGTTTACCTCGGAGTTCAAAAGGGTATTGTTTGACGTACAGCTATACTCATCGACTTTTCACCTTGTAGCCAAAAATAAACCTATCTTGTCTTTATGAACCTAACTCAAATCTTCTATAGAAAGCAAAGTGTTGAAAACCAATTATGGATTTTATCGCTACTGATAGTCCTCAGTGCGATAGCGCCACTCGCGGTCGATATGTTTTTGCCAGCGATGCCTTCTATGGCATCTCAATTAGATATTAGTTCGACTGCACTACAGCTATGCGTCACGTTATTTTTACTTGCATTTGCCAGCTCACAGTTGATTTACGGGCCATGTTCTGATCGGTATGGCAGGAGACCGGTGTTGACGGTCGGACTTTTTTTGTTCGTTTTGGGTGGAATAGTTTGCGTCTTGGCAAACAGCTCGACAATGTTAATCGTAGGTAGAGTTATTCAGGGTTTCGGCGGTGGCGCTGGGGCGGCAATTAGTCGCGCAATCGTGCTCGATCATTACGGTAAGGAAGGCGCGGCTCGAGCGCTTTCCTACATCAACGTTGCGACACCTCTGGCTCCGATGCTTGCACCGATTATTGGAGGTCTTCTACTTGAGATATTTGATTGGCAGGCTGTGTTTTTCGCACTCATATTGCTAGGTGTTCTGTTGTTGATAGGGTATCGAGTTTCCTTTTCTGAGACGAATCGTTATCAGGATTCAACCGCACTGACGTACGACTCAATCGTTAAAAATCTAGGCACACTTTTTTCTAACAGAGATTTTGTCGTTTATTCGACCACTATTGGTTTCATGTTTAGTGCGCAATTGATATTTATTTCCTCTTCCTCATTTGTGCTTATTGATGAGTTTGGACTGTCACCCAGAAACTTCGGATTTTCATTCGGCCTGATGGCATTCGGAATAATGTTGGGTGCATGGACCGCGAGTCGTTCTATAGGGCGGATCAAAACAAATAAACTTGTGCTTATTGGAACCGGGATTGGAATGCTGGGTGGAGCGACAATGGCTGTCTTTGCTTTGACTGGGATGAGTAATGTGTGGACTATCGTATTGCCGATGACTGCCACTGCTTTTGGTTTTGGATTTGCAAGGCCTGCAGCGATGGCTGCCGCGATGATCCCATTTCCCCAGATCGCTGGTATGGCATCTGCCATATTAGGATTTGTACAAATGCTAGGCGCTTCGTTTTATAATGTGGGCTATGGTTCATTATTTAGTCCAGACTCGGTGAATTTATCTGTGGCTATTGCGATTGCGGCTGGTGTCGCATTCATGAACATGTTAATTTTGCGTCCGGATGGCGATTCATAGCGGGATCAATTAACAGACGAAAAACAAAGACGATCGTGCGAGTAGGAGATCAGCTATGCGTGTTATTTCAACTCTTAGGTCAGTACTGCGTTTCAGAAAATTCGAATGGAATCCTGTCACGAGGAGGCTTCAGACTGCGGCGAGCATCTCGGACTTGCGAGCAAAAGCTAAGCGACGGCTTCCTGGGGGGGTGTTTGATTACATCGATGGCGCAGCGGAGGATGAAGTGACACTTCGGAGAAACAGTGAAGCATATGGGGCGGTTGAATTCAGACCGCGTGTTTTCCGTGATGTCAGCAATATTTCCCTGCAGTCCAAACTCTTTGGGCGAGATCTCTCATTTCCCCTAATACTCGCACCGACAGGTTTTGGGCGAATAGCGGACTCCCAAGGTGAATTGGCTGTGGCAAGATCTGCGGATAGAGCAGGAATTCCTTACACGCTTTCAACTCTCGGAACGCGATCTATTGAAGAGATTGCTGAGGTGTCTTCTGGTAGAAAATGGTTTCAGGTATATGTGTGGCGTGATCGTGAACTTGTGCGCGAGATGCTCGAGCGGGCGATTGCGGCTGATTATGAGGGGATAATGATTACGGTCGATACTGCGGTGCTTGGACGTAGGGAACGAGATGTGCGACAGGGTTTCACCTTGCCACCAAAAATCGGGGTGGGTACGATTATCGACGGTATGTTACATCCAGGCTGGACTTGGGATTTTGTGACTTCTGATCCGATCTCGTTTGCGAACGTCAAAGGTAAGGGCGTCGGTGATGGGTCAGATCCTGTCACATTGTCAGATTATATTAATTCACAATTCGATCCGAGTTTGTCTTGGTCAGATGTTGAGTGGTTTCGATCTATTTGGAAAGGCCCGATCATAATCAAAGGAATACAGACTGTAGAAGATGCCAAAATCGCGTCGGATCTGAATTTGGAAGGAATTGCGCTCTCGAATCATGGCGGACGACAGTTAGATGGAGCACCCGCTCCATTTGAACTCCTTGAGTCGGTAGTTCAGGCAGTTGGAGGCGAAATCGAAATAATTTGCGATGGTGGAGTCCGTAGAGGAAGCGACATTGCAAAAGCTATTGCGTTGGGTGCTAATGCTTGCATGGCAGGGCGGGCCTATTTATATGGTTTGGGTGCAGGTGGTGAGCGTGGTGTGGATCATGCTCTTTTGCATTTACGAGAGGGATTAGAGCGCACGATGGCACTAGCTGGTGCATCATCTCTCGCGGAATTAACTCCAGATTTGGTTCGCATGCGACGGGACTGAAATCTATTTTTAAAGAGCTACCAGCTTGCCAGCGCTGATTACATATTCAATATCTCGAAGGGCACTTAAATCTTTAGTCGGGTCTGAGCGTAATGCCAAAAGATCGGCCCTGTATCCGGTTTCGATGCGACCCCGGTCATTTAGATCGAGTAATTCAGCGCTAGTACTTGTAGCCAGTCGCAAAGTTTCAAGGGCGCTGAGTTCACTCATGTCCTGCATAACTTCAAGGGCGTAACTTAAATCTTCATGCGGAGTATTGGGAATTCCGCAGTCAGTCGACATCAGGATTCTGGCACCGCTTTCAACTAACTGCTTGGTTAGATCTGCCCGACGTGAGTAGCGTTCGGTATTTTTTTGCTGACTCAGAGCGCCGACAATCGTCGGCGACACGATTGTTTTGCTACTGACAATATCTGCGATAACCTCCGCGACTGGTTCACTACCGTTAGGTGTTTGGAACGAGCAGTGTTCGAGCATATCTACGCCACCAGCTAGAGCATGGCGAATTCCCTCAACGCCATGTGCGTGCGCGGTAACGGACGTACCTAGTCGATGAGCCTCGTCGACAATTGCACGCATTTCATCGACGGAATATTGGGCACGTTCAACATTAGTACCTGGTGTCATATTGCCCCCTGAAGCCATAACTTTGATCCAGTCTGTGCGGGCTTTAACCCGTTCGCGTACTGCTATCCTGACGCCTAGCTCACCATCGGCTTCCCCACCCATAAAATAACAGTGTCCGCCCGTTGGTGTGACTGGTGCGCCCGCGACTATGAGAGAAGGTCCGCGGGTCACTCCGGTGTCGATTGCATCTCGCAGAGTGACTGCGAGTTCTGTTGGTGCGCCTAAATCACGCACTGTAGTAATTCCTGACCGCAACATTTTGTGGCCATTTTCTACCATTCTTAACAACATACTTGAAGACGTGTCGTTGTCATATACGGTTCTCCAGTCCGCTCCCGCATTGAAGCAAAGATGTGCGTGGGCTTCAATCAGACCAGGAATCAGTGTGAGGCCAGATGCATCAATGTCTACTGAATTTGTGGATGGCTTGTCTACGAGGATGCCGTCTTGAACGAAAATGTCTCTTTCGATAGGTGACTCTTCAGTTCCTGACCAAACCATCGCATTGAGAATTGAGAGATGCGTTGATGCGTGTGTCATGAGTCTCCAAACTAACGGCTAAACAGGTAATGTGATTTTTCTAACAGTCGTGCATCTAGTGTAATGAATTATTGAGGAGCATAAGAAAATATTGTATAGAGTTAGAGTATGAAAAAAATTAAGTCAAAAATATTTATCTCCTTCGCAATTCTTTCTGGTCTGGTACTAGTTGCTATCGCGGCATTTTTGTACCTGTTTGTGTTCCGGTCAGTGGAAGCGGAAGTGTCGCTAGAAGCTGCTGTGGCATCTGTAGCCTCGGCCACGCCAACGGCAACTAGCTTAGTTACCCAACCGGTGGAAACAGCCACCAAGGAGGCTGAGGATGAGCCGACAGCGGGGGATTGGATACTGTCTGACTCGCAAGATTCATTTGTTGGATATCGGGTAGACGAGGTCCTCTCCAGGCTAGGTGAGTTCACGGCGGTCGGTAGAACATCAAATATCGACGCGGTTTTGGAATTTGACGGAGCGAAGGTGCTGTCAGTCACGATAACTGCTGATTTGACGTCGTTAGAGAGTGATAATCAGTACAGGGACAGAGCGCTACGAAGCCAGGCTATTGAGACAGATCTTTTTCCTCAAGCAGAATTCAAGTTAATAGATGAGATTGAGATAACAGAGGACTATAAAACTGGGATTTCACTGTCCTATGAGATTGCTGGGCTGCTGACCTTGCACGGTGTGTCTAGAGAGATAGTGATAACGGTTGAGGGAACATTAGTTGACGATGTGCTTGTAATTATTGGGTCCTACCCTGTCATGTTTGCCGATTATGACATTGAGCAGCCATCCTCGCGCTCGGTTGTTTCGATCGAAGATAATGGAATCTTAGAGTTTCAGTTATTTTTTGTGAAATCCTAATTTCCTTGAAAACTGACTTGCTCATTCAGTGACTGCTATATTTCTTGGGGACTAGGGAAGGATTTAGTATGAATGTAGGCGCACTGCAGTTTTTTTCATGGCCTGGTAGAAGAGTCCCACTTCCTGAAGTATACGAACGCGCATTATCTCGTGTTGAGATCATGGATCAAACCGGATATGACTGCGTGTGGTTAGCGGAGCATCATTTTTCGACGTACTCCGTTTGTCCTTCGGTCCACATGATGGGAGTGCAAGTAGCCTCAAGGACTGAAAATATTCGAATTGGGATGGGGGTTACTCTGGCAGCGATGTATCATCCGTTGCGAATTGCAGAAGAAGTCGCTTTGTTAGATCATTTCTCTGGTGGCCGAGTGAACTGGGGTGCTGGGCGTGGTTTTGATCGCAAAGAATATGAGATCTTTGGGGTCACACCTGAGACTGGTGGTGAGCAATTTAGAGAAAATTTTCAAATTGTGGTTGAAGCCTGGAAGAATGAAAAACTGACGTATCATGGAAAATATTGGGATTTTGAGGATGTCGAGGTCCTTCCCAAGCCACTTCAAGATCCACACCCACCGGTGTGGATGGCTGCAACATCACGAGAATCTATCGAAGCTGCTGCGAAACTAGGGTTTTCTATTCTTATGGATCCACATTCAAGCCATGAAGAAATTGGCGAGAAGAGACAGTTCTTTTTTGATACGTTAGAGGAACACGGTCATTCGACCGAAAATCGGATACTTCCGACTGCACGACTGATTGCTGTAGCTGATACTGATGCCGAGGCTGAGGCGATAGCGAGTCAGGGCGCAAAGTGGATGCTTGGGAGTTATATCAATCGCCCAGATGAAGATATGGATCCGGTTGATCGGTACGTGCAGAAGGTGATGATCCACGGAACAAAGGAGAAGGTAGTCGATGAAATTCTGCGCTTGCAGGAGGAAATCGGGCTCGATTATTTGATGTGTGCACCGCTCAGCCACGATAGTTTTGTTCGCTTTACGAATGATGTGTTGCCAAATTTGCCTATCAAAAATTAGAAAGATAAATCGTCGTTGAGGTTGGATGGTGTCGATCAGATTAGATCGCGCGTCTGGCCTTGTAAACACCTACTACTTGGTATAACTTGAGGCTAATAACAAAACGTTTAGCTTGTAGAATTTTTAAGCTACAAGACTGTCAAAGAAGCTCCGTGTTGTGGGCTAATTAGGGGGATATGTACTGTGTTAGTTTCTGATGCTATAGCTGAAATATTAAAGCGAGAGGGTGTTGAATTTATAGTTGGATATCCAGTGAATCCGATTATTGAGGCTGCCGCTCGGGCAGATATTCGAACGATTATCGTGCGACAAGAGCGAACTGGTATTCATATGGCTGACGCGTTTAGTCGTATCAATTCTGGCGATGAAATCGGTGTTTTTGTGATGCAACATGGTCCAGGGAGTGAGAATGCGTTTGGAGGAGTCGCTCAAGCGTATGGCGACTCAGTACCGATCATTATAATTCCTGCCGGTTACGATCGAAAACTTACGAATGTCACTCCTAATTTCAGTAGTCTTTTAAACTTCCAGCACGTTGCGAAGTCAGTCGAGCAGGTTACTGTGTCGTCTGCAATCCCAGATGCTATGCGTAGGGCATTTAGTGCTGTGAGAAATGGTCGACCACGTCCGGCAGTAATTGAAATCCCAACTGACGTGTTTCCTGAAGAGATTGAGTCACTGTCTTATACAGCGGTAAAGGTCGCACGATCAGCTCCTGATCCAGCTGATGTCTCGAAGGCCGCAGAAATTCTGGTAAACGCTGCCAGTCCAGTGATTTATGCGGGACAGGGAGTGCATTATGCCAAGGCATGGGAAGAGCTGAAAGAGCTGGCCGAGCTGCTTGAGGTGCCTGTTACAACAAGTCTTGAAGGAAAGAGTGCATTTCCGGAAACCCATCCATTGGCCCTCGGTTCGGGCGGACGGGCACTACCCAAGCCGGTCCATCACTTCATTCAGAACGCAGACGTTATCTTTGGTATTGGTTGTTCATTTTTCGCAACTGGATTTGGAATTCAAATTCCAAAAGGCAAAACCGTGATTCATTCAACTTTGGACCCGCTGGACCTCGACAATACAGTTGAAGTAACTCAGCCGTTAGTCGGCGACGCAAAATTAACCCTTGCTGCTCTTATTCCCGAGGTTCGCGCACTGGTAGGTGATGGTGGACGGGGACGAGCAGACGGTGTCGCAGCAGAAATTGCTTCTATCCGCGACGAGTGGATAACTGACTGGCGGCCGCGACTTGATGACAACAGCGCTCCGCTATCACCCTACAGAGTTATTCGGGATTTACATGCAACGGTGGATGTAGATAACACGATCATCACGCATGATGCTGGCAGTCCCAGAGATCAGTTGTCGCCATTTTGGACTACAGATGTACCACTAAGTTACATTGGCTGGGGAAAAACTACACAGCTGGGGTACGGACTTGGTCTGGCTATGGGTGCGAAATTAGCTCGCCCCGATAAGCTCTGTATAAACGTGTGGGGTGACGCGGCTATTGGATTTACAGGAATGGATTTTGAGACAGCCGTTCGTGAGAATATTCCAATTTTATCTATTCTGTTCAATAATTTTTCAATGGCAATTGAGTTACCGATTATGCAAGTGGCTCGTGAGAAATACGGATCTACCGATATTTCAGGTAATTACGCAGATATGGCTAAAGCTTTTGGTGGTTACGGTGAGCGTATTGAACGACCAGAGGATATCATTCCAGCAATTGAACGAGGTATACAAAAGACTCAGGAGGGTACTGCGGTACTTCTTGAGTTTATTACTCAACAGGACCACACCTATTCGGTATTCAAGTAGTATCTTGCGCTATCAGGGTTATCTTATTTCCCTTATGTAGCAAGGCCTTCTGTCTCATCGTTGATCTGCGTTGATCTAGGTCTATCTGGAGTTATGTGCCCAAATTGTGCCCCGTGCGGGTCAAAGGATCGGCAGGTCTTCTCTTATAGGTGGGGAGTGGCCATTGATATTTTCCCGAGTTCTCGAAGTGGTGCATGGGAGGGCAAGAGGTGGCACCTCCGTCCAATGTATGACATGGACTTTATAGCCAAAAGGTACATACAAATTTTTAAAAAATAGCTACGATCGGTTCGTGGGAGGAGTCACAAATGGGTATTGGATTGTCTTTTTGGGACATGATTATGTTGGTAGCGGTGTTTGGAATCGGATATTCCGTTTTCAAGAAATATATAGGCAAGTAAAAAAAGTGCTAAGGAAAATATTGAACAAAAACAAAGCGCCCCGTAAGGCGCTCTGATGTTGGAATAGAATTCGTCAATTATAATACAAATTGAAGTCCGTATGTGGATTTAAGAGAGACCTGAAGAACTCCCTTACTGACCTACGGGATGGTTGTTGATACTTTTAGTGCAGAGTCCAGTAGTGCTTGGTTTATAAAGAAGCGAATTGACGAATAACATTTTCGAGCATTTGTGAAATGCCATTATCTCCATCATTGTGATTCAGGCTGCCACAAAAGCAAATGGATCCGACAGAGAATATTGCGCCACCATTGGGCTTGGGGCAGTAGACGATTTCCGCTCGAACTAGATCTTCAGGGCGTTCTCCTGTTTCTGTATTAATGTGAGTTAGTAACTCTTCGGGTACCGCTATGAAGCTATCACTATGATTTTCGCTTACGGCGAGAATGATTGTTTCTGGCGGGGTGCCAAGTTCCAGATCTGCCCGATCCAGTTCAAATCCTGCAGCACCGCCCCCACTCAACCCATAATTACCTAATTTCTCTTCGTTGACGTTCTTGAAAATCCAAGCGACATTTTCTTGGTAACTTTCGCGCGTCCGTTTGTAGTAAGAACTTTCAAAAAGCCCCTGAGCTGAAAATCCCACGCCGACAAGTTTTTGTGGTGGGCGGCCATTACGTCTCCATAACCCACCGTATCCACCATCCAGTTGGTGGTGAGACTCACCAGGCTTAGGTGACCAAGCGCGTATACCACCTTCTGCCCGCCGTAGTTCGATAACACCAGGGAGGGTGGGGAGACGCGTTATTTTCCAGTAAAAGCCATTACCCCCAAGATATACCAAATGCCCGCCCGAATCGACGTAACTTTGAAGGGAATCCAGCATCTTGCCAGTATGATATTCCGGATGTGAACTAGTAAGAATCGTGTCGTAGCTCGCTAGTAATTCCGGGCCCTCGTTGTCGAGATCCTCGTCAGTAACTACATCGAACGGGATTCCTTTTTTCTCTAACCAATACAAAAGATGGGTATCGGCTGAAAAGTGTCTTAAACCAGACCCGGCTTTATCAGTGAAGGTGATATAGCCCGGACGAACGGTTAGTGCTGGCCGAAGTCGAGATGAAATTGATATACCTGTTCCATCTGGATGAAAATTATATGTGGAACGCCCGTAGATTGGATAATCGTCAGGATTGAAAGGACTAGCGTTCCATTCTTTCATTCGAGTTCGCATTTCACTATCACAATTACCACGTGCATGATTTGTGTAGGCTTGATGAGTAAATGTAGATGCTAAGAAGCATATTTTGTTTTTTGGACCACTTTTGGCAGGCAGCACGTAAAAGGGGAGAATATCAGTGGAGTCATCTTTTTGAAGCCTGACACCATAAACACCACTTGGAGTGTCCGATGGAATCGTGATTTGAAAATCAGTCTCCCAATCGCAGTCGTAGAGATCGTCCTCATGAAAGTGAATTGCTGCATACTCACGCGGGGCCTTTTGCCAATCCATTTCGTTGCCTGACCAACGCGAGCCTGACATTCCTCGGTAGGGGATATTGATTAATCTCCCAGACAGGCCAAATGGACCTTTATCAACAATGCTTTGAGTTTCGATGCCAATGGCAAAGTCCCACCAGGCTAGGATGGCACCTGAGGGTGCTTCGTGCGGAGATGGTAACGTTTCTGGTTCTAAATATGACTCATTATAAAAAGCAGGATCCTCCAAACGACCGTTGAAATGATCCTCAGAAATTGATTCGGTTTTACGAGCTGCGAAGACAAGATCAATTTTATTTGGAAGTGGTGCAAGGTCCTTTGACTCTGATAGGCTTTTTATCTTCTCATCTTTAAGGTCTCGGACACCGAGAATCAGGTGATTCTTGGAAATATCATAGCCAGCCCAAACGTGATGCCAATTTTTGTATGTGAGCACGTCTGGTAATTCGACTTGATGCAATTCTGATCCATTTGCTTGATAAGAGAATGCGAGCGTTCCTTGTCTGGCACTCAGTTGCCACCCGGCGCCTGAACTATCGAGTGCACTGGCGATTACCGAGGTCTCTTCTTTAAGAAGCCATGGTTGAACTAATACTGTGAATAACATTCTCTCTGCAGTGAAATAATTATTACCAGGCACGACTGCATATGAACCAATGTTGATGTCTTGAAATCGTGCCTGATAGCTTGGTTCGAGGCCGAAAGCACGCGGCTCGTATAGTACATCGGGGCCCGCAGGATTTGGATCTCCGGAGATAATTCTGACAGTATCGACGTCAAATGTTCCCTGAAAATCGGCACTGACTTTAACGGAAATCGATTCTCCTGGGCGGGCAGACATTGGATCAAGATAGCCGGTGATTGGGAGGACAGCTCTTTTCAAATGCTTTGTCACGTTGAAGTCCTTTCGACTCAAATCAACTTCGCTTTTTAGGAACGGCAAGTTAACTCTTTGTTGTTGTTAATTTGAGACTGTGCAGTCTCAACAACCTGTTCCTTTAGGGAATTCTCATATGATAGTCAATCTGACTACGATTAGATCCAACTTCAGGCGCTTATTTGTGTTTTTCGGTGGCGCATTAAGATGGAACGCATGTAAATATTATTTTTTTGCTTAGATGGTTTTTTTCTCCAGCAAAGAGTTAGAATCTTACCACTAAGAATGGAGAAAATATGAGACTCTCAGCGACCTTTAAAGTGGGCAATATTTCGGTTGCAGCACTTTCTGATGCTGCCGCAGAAATGCCGCTTCCAAAATTTTTTAATCAAGTTCCAGATGAAGACTGGACCACTGCTCTTTCGATTGCCACTCCAGATGACTCAGTACCGTTTAATTTCGGTTCGTTTTTACTTCGGGGAAGCGGCCGAACGGTACTTCTTGATACTGGTTTTGGCGAACAGGGACCATATGCTGCGGCTGAGGGTGCAGCGGGATTATTGGACCGAATTCGTGATTTAGGGGTAGGTTTGGATGAAATTGACGCCGTAATTCACACACATCTTCACTTTGATCATGTGGGTTGGAATACTGTGGCGGAGGGTGACGAGCGAGTTCCAACATTTCGAAATGCTGTGTGGCGTGTGTCTGAGGAAGAAATTAGTTGGTGGAATGACGGGGCTGTGCAGCCACATCCGGATTATGAACACATACTAAGAGACGTTTTTGATCCGATCGTCGGACAGGGAAAAGTCGAGACATTTTCTGGCGAGACATTAGTTGAACCCTTTCTTACATCGATTCCTACACCCGGTCATACACCTGGACATACCTCATTTTTGCTTTCTTCTGCTGGTGAACATTTGCTCTTGGTTGGTGACGCAGCTCATCATCCAGAACATCTTATTCACCATGATTGGGTTCCCGCGGTGGATAACAATCCGTCAGAAACGACACGTTCACGTAGACGTATTGTTAATCTTGCGATCGAAAAAGATGCGATGGTTACTGGCGGACATTTCCCAATTTTGACTGTGGGGAAACTATCTGAAATTGACGAAGAGATTAGTTTTTTGGAAGTTGATATCCATGAAACCGATCAATTTTAGGTGACTCATTAAATAGATTGAATTCAATGTGCATTAGCACCTATCGTCTATTATGGATAACAAACATATGTACATTAGTAGGAGGCAGTGATGGCTAAATTTTTACTTGTTGGGTCGTACGGTCCTGAGGCGCTAGCAGCTGCGACCAACCAAGGTTTTGAAGGTCGTGTGAAGTACATAGAAGAGCTGGCAGAATCACTCGGAATGACCATCGAAACTGCTTATTTCGCATATGGCGATGATGATATCGTACTTATCGGTGACGGTACCTCTGAGGCTGCATTAGCCTTTTCCCTAGCAGTTAACTCCTCCGGTGCTGTGGCAGCAACGATTACTCCACTGATTACTGCTGCCGAAATGGATGCTGCTGCGGCCAAAGTTCCTAACTATCAGCCACCACAATAGAAATAGCTAAATCAGGCCCAAGATTACATCTCTGATTATTGTTATGAGAGATGTAGTGAGGCAGCTATCTCCTCTATTAGAGCTTTCTGTGCAGGAGTGAGTTCTTGGCCGGGCATATCATCCCTGCCAGCTTGGTCACTAATTTCAGTTCTAAAACCACTTAACGCTTCAATTGTGGCAAGTCCACAAAATGGCACGTATCGCTTGGAATAGCCTCCTTCATGTGAAAGTACTAGTTTACTGTCACAGGCATCCGCGGCAATCGCCATTAGTTCTTTTGTGAGATCTCGGTATGCCTCGGCCGTAAGTAACATTCTTCCTAATGGGTCATAGACGCTCGCATCAAATCCGCATGGTACCAGAATTAGTTCGGGCTGAAAGGCCTTAACTGCCGGACCAATGATGCGTCTGAATACGGTTTCATAGGCGCCTCGACCCGAACCAGCCGGTAGAGGAATGTTTATGTTGTAATTTGCTCCAGAATTTACACCACGCTCTATAAATTTTCCCGACTCTGCTGGGAATAGCCCATCTTGATGAATTGAAATAGTTAATACGCTCGGGTCTTCGTAGAAGGCTTGTTGCGTGCCGTTTCCATGGTGAACATCCCAGTCAATGGTGGCAATCCGTTCGATTCCCCATACTTCTTTGGCATGCATCGCAGCAAGCGCAACGTTAGCAAATATGCAGAAGCCTCTGCCTAAATCTCGTTCAGCGTGATGTCCAGGCGGCCGTACCAACGCGTATGCATTGGTGACTTCACCTTTAAGTACAGCATCAGTTGCAACTATGGTTCCACCTGCTGCTAGCTTCGCTATTTCGTACGAACCCGCACCAAATGGTGTACCTGGTCCGGCGAACCCACCATGCGCGTCACTCAAGGTACGTATTTCTGTTACATAATCCTCGGTGTGAAATCGCAGGAGTTCTTGTTCGGTAGCCATTCTCGGTTTGAGTTGCATTAATTCATCACTTAAGCCAGAAAGGTCGAGTAAATTTTTAAGTCTTCGCTTAGTATCGGCATTTTCAAAGTGTTCATCGGGTTCAATATTTGAGGTCGCACCACTCCCAGTATCGTGCCACATATATTTTTCGTGCCAAACAAAACCAGTAGACATCTTGGCCTGCTCCTATTCCATTGTGTTAGGAGTCTAACAAGCCTCCGGTATTTTTTGTGATGACCGTTTTAACTACTTGCAGACCGCCCGCCATCGACGCGGAGTGCTACACCACTAATAAACTTAGCTTCTTCTGAATGCAGGAATAACGATGCATTAGCAATATCCCAGCCTGTTCCCATTTTTCCACCTAAAGGTACCTGGCTATCTCTTTGTGCTACTAATTCGGCTCGGTCTGCGCCTGCGTTGACACGTGCTTCTATAGCCATCGGTGTATTGATCAGTCCAGGTAGGATCGTATTGGCACGAATCGAATATTGAGCGTTTGCGGACGCCAGATTTTCAGTGAGGGCTATGATCGCAGCCTTGGTGGTTTTGTATCCTATAAATGGATACGACCCTGAGAATACAGCCATAGATGAAATATTAATAATAGATCCATGTTGCTGTTTTCTCATATGTGGAAGGGCATGTTTTGTTGGTAGCCATACCCCTCTGAGATTAACCTTATATATCTGATCGAATGCGTCCGCTTCCAGATCTGTGGCCGATCCATCTTTAAGAGCTACGCTGGCTCCGACATTGTTATGTAGAATATCGATTCGTCCGAATTCACTCATACAGGTGTCTATCGCAGCGGCTATTTGTGATTCATCGGTAACGTCGGCCTTGCACGAGATGGAGATGCCGTCGTCATCTTTGATCATTTGACTCGTTTCCGAGGCAGATTCAAGATCTCGATCAACCACTACGACTCGCGCGCCTTCACGAGCTAACACAAGAGCTGTTGCTCTACCGTTACCAACGGTTCCTCCAGAAGTTTGTCCACCACCTATTACAATTGCGACTTTATCTTGAACTCTCCCTGACATGAGCGTCAATTCCTCCGTAACGATTCATGGTTGAAATTCGATCATTGCACGAGACTAGTGTACGTCAATTTAGATTCAGATCAGTTTGTTCCGGTGAATCCTCGAATAATCAGAACAGTTGCAGAGACAATAAGCAAAGCTATGGATAGGGATTTGAATATTTGTTCAGTCATGAGATTTCTGGTTTTCTGAGAAATATAATTTCCCGCGAATACGGCTAGCAGTCCTGGGACGGCGTAGTAAATTATTTGCCAGGAAAACACGCCCATAATCAGAAGAATTATTGTCGTAGGGAGTGCCATCGCAATCATGTATGCAAACATTCTTGATCTGATTTGATCAGCGCCTCCACCAATCCAATGCTGATAAATAATGACGGGTGGTCCAGGCATTGAGACTGATCCGCGAAGTAATCCTGAGACGGTACCCGCGAGAATTTGTAATTTTATTGTTTCGATGTGACTGTCTGTGCTCATTCTCGAACGAATCAAGGTGCCCATCGCACTGATTGCAATCCCCAATCCAACACAAATTAGAATGGTTTGTTCACTGCCGGCTAATAACACCCAGGCTCCGAGTGGAGTCGCAACCGTCGCTGCTAAGGCAATGGGTCCGATTGATCTAATTTTTGTTCGTGGCGTGTATTCTGCATAGCTTATCGCTGAAACTCCGAGACCAACTAATTGCGTAAGTGCGATCGCTGATTTAGGGTCAATAAATAACGTGAGCAACGGAACGAGAAGTACAGCATAGCCAAAACCGAGAGTTGACTGAGTGTAGGCCGAAAGGCCAATGCAAAAAAATACAACGACAGCTTCTGCGACTAAATTAAACTCAAACATGTAGTGCCTTATTTGGAATATTAAAGAGTCAGTGTACTAAGCATTTTCAATGACGTATCAATTATGGTGTGCCGCATCTAGTATTTATCATGAACCGACCGAGTATGGAGATGAATATGCAGACCGAAGAGTTGATTTGGAAGAACTGGGCTGAGAACCAGTCATGCGTTCCACAGCTAATTGAATCTCCGACCACTGAGGAGGAGTTGTCGACTGTTATCAGAAAGGCCGCTCAGGCCGATCTAAAAATCAAGGCTGTGGGTACAGGTCATTCCTTTACCGGTACGGCTTTGACTAACGGAGTATTAATTGATTTATCTAACTACAAGAATATTCTTGATGTCGATGTCTTAAAAAAGCAAGTCACGGTTCAGGTTGGCAAAAAACTGGAACATTTGAGCCCAGAACTTTGGGAGCACGGGTTAGCGATGTCTGATCTAGGAGATATTGCGTACCAATCGGTAGCGGGTGCAATTTCCACTGGTACACATGGCACGGGCCTGGGGTATGGCTGCTTGGCTACCCAGGTAGTGTCAGCCCGCGTGATTACTGGTGAAGGTGAAATAATCGAGTGCTCTTTAGAAAAAGATGTCGAGTTATTTCGTGCAGCAGTGGTCGGAGTGGGCGCAGCAGGAATATTGTCGACGGTCACGTTGCAACTCGAGTCCGCATTTAATTTGCACGCGCTTGAGATGATGATGCCACTTGAGGAGGTCCTCTCCAAGCAAGAAGACTTCATTCACGACAACGAGCACTTCGAATATTTCTGCCATCCCAGTATGGATGCTGCTTTTACTAAACGAAATAATAGGACAGACCAAAGTATCTCAGAGTTTTCTAGATGGCGAAGATGGTACGAGGAAGAATTTTCGTATAATTACCTTAGGCGAGCAGCTATGGTGGCGACTAAAGTATCCCCACGTCTTGGTGCTCTTATTGGCAACTCTCTACCTTCTGGTACCAGAGAGGATTACGTAGATCGTTCCTATGCGGTGTTTACTTCAGAACGCAAATTAAAATTCGTCGAAATGGAATATTTTATTCCTAGGGAGTTTGCTCGGGAGGCTCTAGAACGAACACTAGGCTTTGTACAGAACTCTGGTTTAGAGATATCGATGCCGATTGAGGTACGTTGGGCGAGAGCTGATAACTTACCTCTTAGTATGTGTTTCGGACGAGAGACTGCATCGATCGCAATTCACGTCAGGCAGAATGAGTCGTTTGAGCCTTATTTCGTTCCAGTTGAGACCATTATGCGCGATTATGGCGGTCGACCGCACTGGGGTAAAATGCACTTTCAAACGGCCGCGACCCTAAGAGATCTGTATCCAGAATGGCAGTCTTTCCAGAGAGCTCGAAAGATATTGGATCCAAACGGCCGACTTGCCAATGCATACACTGATCGCGTGCTAGGTCCTATCGAATAGAGCAAAGCTGTCCGACTAAATCTAGAATCTGTAGTATCCGCCATCAATTACGAAGTCTTCACCTGTTTGGTAGGATGAGGCGTCACTTGCAAGATATACCGCGATGCCCGCAAAATCCTCAGGTTGTCCCCAGCGTCGTACTGGAACTCTCTTAATAACTCTGTCTTCGAAGGTGTCGTCACCCACTCGTGGCGCTGTCATCGCTGTTTCAATCCATCCTGGAATAATGGTATTCGCTGTGATGCCGTATCTCGCCAACTCAACGGAAAGCCCCCGCGTCATGGAAATCATGGCACCTTTTGTAGCCGCATACGCTTCGTTTCTTGCCGCACCATCCAAAGCGGAGAGACTTGACGTGCCAATTAGGCGTCCTCCCTCTCCGCGCTCGATCATGTGTTTTGCAGCTGCCCGAAACGTAAAGAATGTACCATCAAGGTTGATGCCCATAACTCGATTCCACACGTCGGTTGGGAATTCTTGAAATGGTGCGCCCCCACCGGCGCCTGCATTAGCAAAGCATGAATCAACTTTTCCAAATAAATTTAACGTCTCAGCGAATGCTGCTTCTACTTCGTTTTCCTGCGACACATCGCATCGAAGCGCTGCGGCCTTGCCACCAACCGCAAGTATTTCTTTTTCAGCCGCGGCGTTTTTTTCTGGATTTGTGCCCCAGATGCACACGTTCGCTCCAGCCTGTGCCAGACCAATTGCCATACCAAGGCCGATGCCACTATTGCCACCGGTGATTAGGGCTACTTTTCCTGTGAGATCAAAAGGTGCAAATGCCATGAGTATTCCTTTACGTTATAAGCCTGAGGCTTCCTAGTTTTTATCTGTCACGATGACTGTAGTGTTAATTTTGCTCGTGACAGTGACGATTGTATGTGAGTTGCCGTCGAAAGTCTTCTGTTAGCTGATTTTCAAGTTAGCTATCACAATCCAACCACTGTAATAACAAAAAAAATACCTAGAATGAATACAATACCGAAGGCCATCCAAAGCGATAGTGTGTTGGAGAAGAAGTTATTAGATATATTGCTTTCTTCCAAGCTAGTATTCCTGCTTTCCCTAATAGATCTGGCTGATTCGCCATACCGATTAGGTTCCTTATCTCCAGGCAGAGATAGCCAAAACAAATTAAGCACCACCGATGTAAAAAATGCTATCAGGAAGGGGATGAGTAACGCGAAATGCCAAAATTTCCCTCCACCCGAGAACAGAATTAGCCAAAAACCACCGATAAGTAAGATCAGAACACCAACTGGCCAAAAAAATCTTGAACCTGGCCGTCCGGTATCGTGTAGTCGACGCACTCCGACCGCCAAGGTAGGAAAAAAAAGAGCTAGCTGAATTAATATGAGAATTGGTTCAGGAATGAAATCGGGTAACCATGAATCGATGATGATGATAGATACTAGCCAATAGAGCGAGATAAAAAGGATCCAAAACCAATATTCGGATCTGGACGCGCGGCCTTTGAATACAAAGTATTTGGTCAGCACGGTACGAATTGCTTCAAAAAAGGTCATCTATAGCTCGATATGTAGATGTGTCGCATGTATCAACTTATAGTACAGCAGTGATTACGTTGGTAAGAAAGCTCGAATTATCTTTATACTTTGTATGGCGGGATTATTAGGAGACATGACAGCATGAAGAATGAGTCTGATCGAATAACAGATTTTATGCCGAAAGCTGGCTGGCCACGTGTAATGGCAGGATTTCTACTTCTAGTTCTTGGTTCATGGGTAGTCATGGGTTTGGCTGCAGCACGAGTATCGTTCGACAGTGGCGTACTCTCTGATATCTTTTGGACGGAGATTCTCGTTGTGTTTTGGATAGGACTTGCAGTTATTAGCTTGCAAATATCTAATACTGCGAAAGACAACCCATCTAGATCACCGGTCGCACCGTACTTGCCTCCTTTATGTTCTGCCATCACTCTCCCGGGAATCGCCCTGCTGATTGTATTTCTTTGGGTCGGATTCGATGAGGCAAGTCAGACAATTTTGAGAATGACCTACAGCTTTTTAGCTTTGGGATTAGCAGGCGCGTATTGTTCGGTTATTGGGCTTGGCAGGATTCCGGCGAGGTGGAGGCCTCTCAGATGGTTTCTTTATGCGATAGCTGCTGTTGGGGCAATAGAGTCACTCGAAGCACTGTGGCTGCATGGTGAGATCAGTACGGAAGGAACCCTAACGGAAGGTTTTGGGCAGGTTGGAGTTGCATTTATTGTTGCACTGCTCGCGTATTTTATTTTGGCTGGAATTTTGTATAGCATTCTTAAGGAAACACAGGCCCGTCAGCAGATATTTGTAGTGATGGTTTACTTAATCGCGGCGTTGATTGGTTTTACATTTGGTGTAATTGCACTTTCTGACGAATTTGATCCAGGACCATTTAGGTTAATTTTGGCATCTACTGTGTTGCTCGCAACAGTGACTCCTCTTCTTGTCGTCTTTCACTGGTGGCCTGAAACTGTCTACACTAGGCAGTCAGATCACAGTGCGGAAGGTTAGGAATACGTGTCTGACGCACTGATTAAATCTCATCAAGGCGATGAACTGCAACTTGCTACGCCGCTGCGCAGGCTGGCTGCTGCAGGCATTGACGCACTAATTGATATTGCACTCGTGGTTTTTCCAATCATTATTTTTGTAATCGGCGCGTTTTCGGGCGGGGCGCTACTAGGTCTTTTTATAATTCTTGGTTTCGCTGTGTTTGCTGGAATTGTTGTCTGGAGAATTATTTGTTTAGGACATGGACAAACACCTGGTAAGCAATTTTTGCGTGTGTTTGTGATGCGTGAGGATGGTTCTCGTTCAGGTGGTTGGTATACGTTTTTACGTGAGTGGGTAATTAAGTGGTTTTTATTTTTTGTTTTATTATCTTCATTCAGTATCGGTCTAGTACCAATAATCGCGGCTGCTTGGTTGCTATGGGATCGCAGACGCCAGACGCTTTGGGATAAAATCGTATCTACTCAGATTGTGTATATTCCCGATGGGAAACGACCCTTAACAGACGGAGAGACAATTCGATCGGATGATTGACGATTGTAAATACGGAGTGAAAAGCAAAGCCCCGGTGTTTAGCCGGGGCTTTGTATTTGTATATTTAGTCTGAATAATTCGTGGCTAGAAGCCCATGCCACCCATATCCATACCACCCATACCACCCATACCACCCATACCACCCATACCACCCATGTCACCTCCGGGAGGCCCCATCGGAGCAGGTGGCTCTGGAATTTCACCTACAGCTACTTCGGTCGTAAGCATAAGACTTGCGATTGACGTAGCATTTTCAAGAGCAACTCGGGATACTTTGACTGGATCAAGGATGCCAAGATCAAACATATCTCCCATTTCGTCTGTTGCAGCGTTATATCCGACAGTATCTGGACTAGCATCACGGACGTTTTCAACAACGACACTCGGCTCCTGACCAGCATTTTCAACAATCTGTCTAAGTGGTGATTCTAGTGCACGTTATACGAGCACGGCACCTGTTTTTTCATCTCCTGATAGAGATTCAATCACAGCATCAATCGCGCTTTGTGCTCTAATAAAGGCGACACCGCCGCCTGGTACGACACCTTCTTCAACGGCTGCTCGGGTTGCAGATAGCGCATCCTCCAGCCTGAATTTCTTTTCACGAACTTCGACCTCAGTCGCTCCACCAGCTTTTATAACAGCGACTCCTCCAACAAGTTTGGCTAGTCTCTCCTGCATTTTTTCCCGATCGAAGTCAGAGTTTGCATCCTGAATTTGAGCGCGAATCTGCCGGATACGTTGCTGAATACTTTCGTCTGAGCCAGCACCCTCAATAATAGTGGTCATGCTTGAGTCGGATACGACTCGATGTGCATGTCCCAAGTCCGCTAGCTGTGTGTCAGCAAGCTTACGACCCATGTCATTGGTGATGTAAGTGGCTCCTGTCAGAATCGCTAGATCCTCGAGCATTGCCTTTCTTCTGTCACCGAACGAAGGAGCCTTAATGATTAAAGGATTTACTGCACCTTTCATTTTGTTCACAATTAATGTCTGCAGTGCTTCACCTTCTAAATCTTCACAGATTATGAAGAAGTTCTTAGAGACTGCGAGCACCTTTTCAAGAAGTGGTAGAAAGTCTTGCAGTGAATTAATTGCATGGTCCGTGATTAGTATGTAAGGATCGTCAAGTTGTGCTTCCATTCGATCATTATTGGTTACAAAATAAGGAGATATATACCCTCGATCAATTTGTAATCCGTCGACAACTTCGATTTCATCATCGAGTCCTCGTCCATCTTCAATGGTGATGACCCCGTCTTTTCCAACTTGTTCCATCACGTCACCGATGAGATCGCCGATTCGTTTTTCATTCGCTGAAATCGAAGCAACGGCTACAATCATTTCTTTTTCTTCAACGGGCACGGACTGGCTCACTAGGTCTTGGATAGCTGCTTTCGTGGCGGCATCCATACCACGCCTGAGGTACATTGGATTGGCTCCGGCCGCTATATTTCGCAAGCCTTCGTGGAACATCGCCTGAGCAAAGACTGTCGCGGTAGTCGTGCCATCACCAGCAATATCATTTGTGCGGACGGCTACCGTTTTTACTAATTGAGCACCCATGTTATGGAAACGATCGGTGAGTTCAATTTCGCGAGCCACTGTCACGCCATCCTTAGTGATGACTGCCGGCCCATAGTTTTTGTCGAGTACAACATTTCGACCTTTTGGTCCAAGTGTCGCACGCACTGAATTAGCAAGAATATCTACCCCATGACGTAGTTCACGTCGGGCAGCTTCGTCGAAGCGAAGTCGCTTAGCAGTCATTTAGTGCTCCTAAATTTTCAGATTTATAAATATATATAGACGTCGAGCGACTTTTAGTCTTCTAACTTAGCTAGTACGTCTTGGTATCGAATGATGATGTAATCTTCTGAATCCACAGATACATCTTGACCTGTGTATTTCTGATAGAGAACTCGGTCACCAGCCTTTATGTCATCCATACTCTGAACCTCGCCGTTTTCAAGCGGTCGACCTGGCCCTACAGCCACGACATGTCCGTGCTGTGGCGCTTCTTTAGCTGAATCCGGAATAACTAATCCACTAGTTGTAATCTCCTCGGCCTCAACAGCCTTAAGAATAATGTGGTCTGTAACTGGAACTACACCTGTTGCCATATCTTTCAGTCCTCTCCCATACTTTATTTTCGCTATCTTTACTACGCGGCAAAAAACTTTTGCCATGTATTTACCAGATCTGATTGACGTCGGAAAACCGACTTAGTCTCCATTCTGGTTTTTTGCTTTTGAGTCGCGTCGACCCCGTCGCCCATGTTTAGACGACGAATAAGTTGAAACCCACCGCAAGCAGAAATCATGTTAGCACTCTCCTGCCGAGAGTGCTAGGTCCTTATCAAAACTATTTTTTGGCATAGATTTATGGTGTGTTTATGACAGATGCGCGTGAACTCGTTTACGATGACGTCACATAGGTCGGTGCGACTAGTAAGATTTAGGGAGTCAAACAATGTGTTTTCCGTATGATGCAGAACCGCCAGTTCCTCAGATATTGGGGGCCGCTGTAGAAAATGAAAATTTAACACTTAGAGCTGCGGATGGAAATGAATTTTCTGCGTTCTCGGCCAAGGGCGATGGTTCTGAGCACGCAACCGTTTTGATCCTGCCAGATGTACGTGGTTTATTTCACTTTTACGAAGAGTTGGCTCTGAGATTTGCGGAGAGAAATATAAACTCGTTAGCGATTGACTACTTTGGAAGAACTGCAGGTCTTGGCGCCCGTGGAGAGGAGTTTCCTTGGCAAGAGCATGTTGCGCAGTCAACCTTCGATGGCGTTAAGAACGACGTTGCTGCCGCCGTGAAATATCTCCGGGAGCAAGACTCCTCTCGCTCAATTTTCACATTAGGTTTTTGTTTTGGCGGTTCAAATTCTTGGCATCAGGCAGCAAATGGTCATGGGCTGGCTGGGGTTATTGGTTTTTATGGGCATCCAGATAGACCTGATTTTCCTCAAGGTGCAACAGGTGTAATCGAGAGAGTTAGAGATATTTCGTGTCCTGTACTCGGACTAATGGGTGGAGCGGACCAAGGTATACCCAGCGATATTGTTAGCAAGTTTGATCAAGAACTAAGTGCGAGTAATATCGAACATCAAATAGTTACCTATCCAGATGCTCCACATTCCTTTTTTGACAGACACTTTGAGGAATTTGCTAGTGAATCGGCTGACGCCTGGGAAAAAGTTCTAGGTTTTATTGCAGAAAATTCTTAACTGGCTAACGTTTAATTTAAAGTTCCTAGTTATTAGATTGGTGTTGTAGATGAAATTTAGTATTTGGCCCCATTTAAGTGGAAAATTTAGCGATCTTATTGATATCTGTTCGAAGGCAGAAACATCTGGCTGGGATGGAATTTGGGTAGCCGATCACTTTATGCCGAATACAGGAGATCAGTCTACAACGTCAGGCCCCACATCTGAGGCATGGACGACTTTGGCAGCAGTTTCGGCCTTAGTACCAAGAGTGCGTATCGGAACATTGGTGACTGGAAACACTTATCGGAATCCTGCTGTACTTGCAAAAATGGCGGCAGAGGTCGATGTAATAAGTAATGGTCGCCTGGTGCTCGGTTTGGGAGCTGGCTGGCAGCAAAACGAACATTTGTCTTACGGTATTGAATTTTCGACGGTTGGGGGCAGACTTGCTCGACTCCGAGAAAGTATTCAAATAATTAGATCACTCCTAGATGAGGAATTTACAAGCTTTTCAGGTAAGTATTACGAAATAGCGAACGCGCCGCTCAGCCCGAAGCCTGTTCAGAGTCATCTTCCGATTCTCGTGGGTGGCGGTGGTGAGAAAGTCACATTAAAAATCACAGCTATGTTCGCCGACGAATGGAATGTTTGGGGCAGTCCTGAAGTGTTGAAACAAAAAGGACGTATTTTAGACCAACACTGTGATGCAATCGACCGAGATCCGCTAGAGATTAGGCGGTCAGCTCAGGCGTTATTTTTTCTTTCAAAAGATTCAGTGGCTGTTGAGCGGGCAAAGGAGAATGCGACAGATCGGTTAATAGCCGGGAGCCCAGATGAAATAGTGGAGGTTATTGCGCAGTATGCTGAGGCTGGAGTCAATGAACTAATTGTGCCCAACTTCAATATGGGTAATACAGACAAAGTCAATGAAACCTATGACTTTTGGATGCACGACGTTATACGCCAGTTAAGCTAGCTAGTAATTTCCAGAGAGTGTGTAGCGGTTTTATATACGTTCTTCTAGTAGAGACCAAACCATATTCTCGGTTTGAGTTGTTGCATGGCCCTCTCTAAGAATTCTTACCAATAATCTGCTGTCGTACCCAAATTCAGAGAGATACTGCTGTATCTCTTCTACACGATTGTTTGCTTGGAGAATCACTGCAAGCACTAACTCCCATTCAGGGGGAGTACAGGGAATGCGATGTCCATCCAGTGAACCATGGTTCAAGGCGTTCCAGAGAGATGGAATTTGCACAGGAGAAAATCTCTCTTCAGTACCTTGAAATATTGGATCACCAATCACGAAAATAGGTATATCTTCTCGGGTGAGGTGGAGACGTGTACCAGACACTACTGCCGATGATATTTGGTCAGGTGTTTCTCCAAGCATTTTACCTATAGTTGCAACGATTTTATCGGTAGTCATAAATTCGATAGTGTCATATTCAGTGTTCAGGCCTTGTAGTTGCAGAGAACCGCTACCGATCAAGGCCCAATCAGTGGGTTCCGGCGTGGCTTCTTCCAACACACTAACAAGGGTTCTGAGTACTGTTTTATAAGTTTGCGTCAGCATGATTTTCCTTATTAGTCGACCCAGTTAAGGGTCTTGAATGATATCCCTAAACAGTCTCAATGGCGAGAATGAATCGCTTAATGAAGTTTTTCGGTATTATCATTGTGGGCCTGTAGCTCAGTGGTAGAGCAATCGGCTTTTAACCGATTGGCCGTGGGTTCGATCCCCACCGGGCCCACCAATCTTTCACTCTTCGTTCCTTCTTTTAAATGTTGAAACGGCCGTGGTTCTGCCAAGCCGTCTTGTTTTAGACCTGCTGGGAAATGGATGTTGTGATCAGGCCCGCCACTTCTACACCGAGTGAATGTTTTTTGATCAAGTTATATTAGTTGGGAATGTGGAGGTTTGAAATATGAAAACGGCCGTTACTACTTTGGATCCAATGGTTTTTGAGATTATCGAATCGGATGTGAAGTCACCAGATCCGACGGAAGTTTTGATCCGAGTTAAAGCGTGTGGCATTTGTGGCTCAGATCTGCATGCATACAGAGATCCAAGCCATTGGCTCTCGCCCGATGCCAGTTGGAAAGCTGACCGAGTTCTCGGTCACGAGATAGCTGGTGAAGTTGTTGAACTGGGTGAAAACGCTGGACGTTTTGAGATTGGTGATCATGTAACTTTGCAACCTAGGTTGTTTTGTGGGGAGTGTGCTGAATGTCGAACCGGACGCACAGAGATTTGCCAGCAATCTAGCGGATTGTTTGGCGGTGAACTTCCTGGTGGTTTCTCAGAATACCTAGCTGTTCCACAAGAAAACTTATTTCGAATTTCTGGCTCTGTAGATTTCGCTGTGGCAGCATTAGCTGAGCCATTGGCAGTGGCGGTTCATGGCCACAGAGTGGCAGCACAGCTTGATAGTAGTCGGCCAACGTATGGTGAACGGGTTCTCGTTCTTGGATCTGGGCCAATAGGATTAATGTCTACATTTTATGCCAAGCAATCGGGCGCAAGCGAAGTTATCGCTACTTATCGTTATCCGCAGCAACGGGATGCCGCATTGCGCCTAGGAGCGACCCAAGTGTTTCATTCTGAAGATGAGGAAGGTTTGCAATCTTTTTGTGATTCAATACCGGTAGATTCAGTTATCGAGACGGTTGGGGGAAGCGCAGACACGGCGGCACTTGCCTGCAGGTTAGTCAGGCGAGGGGGACGCGTTGTTATTTTGGGAGTATTTTCCAGAAGTGTGATGATGCCGGCACACGTCATCCTCTCTAAGCAATTGCGTGTGGCGGGAACAGTGTTTTATAGCTATGTGGGGTTTAAACATGACTATGAACTGGCAGTAGAGCTTTTGGAAAATAATACTGATCTTATGTCGACGTTGATTACACATCGAGTCTCACTGCAAGATGCGGGGACCGGAATAAAACTTGCTGGCGACAAGGCCAGTGGAGCAATTAAGGTCACCGTTCAGCCCTAGAGATGTCAAATATGAAGATATTGCCGCAGAAATTATGTATTTGTCAGATGTGATCAGAATTGTGAGGTAAAATAACACTATGTTAGTTTTGCTATCGCCAGCTAAGGGCCAGAATTTCGACCCTCGTCAGACTGAAGTCCGGGTGTCGGAGCCGCGTTTACTTTCAAAAAGCAATGAATTGGTTGAGATACTTCGGTTATACAGCCCGGATGAGCTTATGGCATTGATGAATGTAAGTGAGAAAATCGGAAATTTGACGGCGGAACGATTTGCGTCTTTTACGACCCCGTTTAATGAATTAAATGCTAAACCAGCTGCATTTGCATTCTCCGGTGATGTGTACAAGGGTCTAGCGATTGATGATTTTACCGAGAATGACCTTGAATTTGCTCAAAATCATATAAGAATTCTTTCGGGGTTGTATGGCGTGTTGAGACCTCTTGATCTTATACAACCGTACCGACTAGAAATGGGAACTCGACTGGATACCAAGGCTGGCTCAGATTTATATCAATATTGGGGCTCGTCTATTTCAGAGTGCTTGATGGAAGATCTAGAGGAACATGAAGACGATTTGGTGATTAACCTGGCATCTAATGAATATTTCAAAGCTGTGAATGGTCAAGATATTCAGGCTAATGTCAGTACACCTGTGTTCAAAGACTTTAAGAATGGTAAATACAAGATTATTTCGTTTTTTGCGAAAAATGCTCGAGGTGCTATGGCTCGGTGGATTGTTAAAGAACAGGCACAGAAAGCTTCGGATTTGTTTGATTTTAGAGAGAGCGGGTACGAATATAGCGAAGAACTTTCTGAGGCAAACAGTCCTGTTTTTCTTCGTGGTTAGAATGTGGAAATCTAATAAATTAGATTGTTTAGTTTTGTTAAATTGTTGAAATGTACAGATTTATCGGTACTAATGTATAAGCGCCTATCCATTTGATATTGACAGGTCACTATAAAAAATTATACAGTTCAGTACCCAGTAATTTTTACGCTTAAACGCTTGGGCAAGTGATCATTTAAAAGCCAGACGTTTGAGTACGAGGTTGGCTTAGTTGTTTCTCAAGCCAAAGAGTAACCGAGGCATATTAACAGTTTGCCGATTAGTAACTAAGTAGGAGTACTTGATGAAGATCAATCGTCGTTTTACAAAATCAGGTCAAAGTCCTTACGAGGGAGTTTCTTTTGTAAAGAGAGATTCTCGTATAACTGAATTTGATGGGACTATGGTGTTTGAGGCAAAAGATATATCAATACCAGAATCCTTTTCTCAAGTTGCTACTGATGTAATGGCTCAGAAGTATTTTAGAAGAGCTGGGGTTCCGAGTGAGACAACACCTATTGCTGAGGAAGGAATCCCGGAATGGGCTCAGCGTCGTGAACCGGTAGACGGTAGTACGTTTGGTGGCGAAACGGATGCACGACAGTCATTCGATCGCTTGGGTTTAACTTGGGCTTACTGGGGATTGAAGAATAATTATTTCGACAGCAATGAGGATGCTTTGGCATTTGCGGATGAGGTACGTCACATGATGGCTCGTCAAATGGTTGCACCAAATTCGCCTCAATGGTTTAACACAGGTTTGCATTGGGCGTATGGAATCGAAGGTCCTTCCCAAGGTCACTGGTTTGTTGATCCAGAGTCTGCAGAGATGCGGCCATCAACATCAGCATATGAACGCCCTCAACCACATGCATGTTTTATTCAGTCGGTAGCGGATGACCTTGTTAATCAAGGTGGAATTATGGATTTATGGACTCGAGAGGCTCGAGTTTTTAAGTATGGATCTGGTACAGGTTAAATTTTTCTTCTATCAGGGGTGATAGTGAAGGATTATCTGGCGGCGGACAGTCCTCAGGATTGATGTCATTTTTGAAGATTGGAGATAGATCTGCTGGAGCTATCAAATCAGGTGGCACGACACGTCGAGCGGCGAAGATGGTTATTTTGGATGCCGACCATCCAGATATTGAAGAATTTATTGAGTGGAAAGTAAAAGAGGAGCAGAAAGTAGCGGCTTTAGTTACTGGGTCAAAAATCACACGCAGACATTTAGCCGATATTTTCAGACTCGCTTCAGATGAGGAGATCGGTGGCAGCAATGTTACTGAGAATAAAGCTCTTCGAAAGGCCATCAGATCAGCGCGAGCTGATAGCGTAGTTGAGTCAGTCATATCACGAGTTCTTGATTTTGTTCAGCAAGGTTATGTGGATGTTGATTTTGACGAATTTGATCTGGATTGGCAAGGTGAGGCATATCAGACTGTTTCGGGACAAAACTCGAATAACTCCATTCGAGTTACGGCTGAATTTTTGGATGCGGTCCGAAAGGATGATTCATGGGATTTGATTCGAAGAACAGATGGAGAAGTTAGTAAAACAATTCGGGCGAGAGATCTCTGGTCAAAGGTTGCATTAGCAGCATGGCAGAGTGCTGATCCTGGAGTTCAGTATGATTCCACAATTAACGAGTGGCATACTACACCAGCGGGTGGACGAATCAATGGATCAAATCCTTGTTCTGAATATATGTTTCTTGATGATACTGCTTGCAATTTAGCATCACTTAACTTGGCGTCTTTTTATGATGCTGATACGAAGGACTTTGATATACCTGCTTATGAACATGGAATCCGATTGTGGACGATTGTTCTCGAAATTTCGGTGCTCATGGCTCAATTTCCTTCGGAAGCGATTGCTCGGCGTTCGTATGACTACCGTACCTTAGGGCTTGGATATGCCAATCTTGGAGCTTTGTTAATGCAGAAGGGTGTTGCGTATGATTCGCCCGAAGCCTTGGCATTTGCAGGAACATTAACGGCTATTATGACTGGGTGTTCATATGCAACATCAGCTGAGATGGCTGGTGAACTAGGGGCTTTCCCTCGATATGAGCAGAATGATGGCGCCATGTTACGAGTTATGCGCAATCATCGACGAGCTGCATATTCTTCTCCAGCTGATGATTATGAAGAGTTGAGCGTACTTCCAGTTGCCATAAATGAAACCCACGCGAACACACAACTTCTTGAGGCATCGAGAAAATGGTGGGACGATGCAGTCGAGTTAGGCGAGAAGCATGGTTATAGAAATGCTCAAACAACTCTTATTGCTCCAACTGGGACGATAGGTCTGCTGATGGACTGCGATACGACTGGAGTTGAGCCAGACTTTGCATTAATTAAATTTAAGAAATTAGCTGGTGGTGGATTTTTTAGAATTATTAACGAATCTGTACCGGCTGCTCTAAAGGAATTGGGCTATACCGAGATCGAAGTTGATGACATTGTGCAGTACGCAATCGGGTCGCATTCGATTAATAATTCTCCTCACGTTAATCGGCAGGCACTAAGTGAATTAGGTCTGTCAGAGTTTGATTTGGGTAAAGTAGAAGAGGCTTTAGTTTGGGCTCCTCACGTCTCAGTCGCGGTAAATACGCTAGTGACTGAAAGTGAATTAATGAATGCTTTAGGGATATCATCAGATGATTCGAGTGTTCCAGGCTTTGATTTGCTCACGGCTCTAGGTTTTGATGCTGCAGAGATTGCACAAGCGAACGATTATATAAACGGGCGAATGACTGTAGAAGGTGCTCCTCATCTGCGTGACGAGCATTTGGCCGTCTTTGATTGCGCAAATAAATGTGGTGATTATGGAACAAGATATATTGAAGCAATGGCACACCTCAGGATGTTGGCTGCTGCACAACCATTTCTGTCAGGAGCTATTTCAAAAACTATTAACATGCCAACCGAGGCTACTGTTGGAGAGGTGACCGAGGTTTATGACGAGGCTGCGCGATTAGGTGTCAAAGCACTAGCGTTATATCGTGATGGATCTAAATTATCCCAACCGTTGTCTTCTGATAAGAGCATGTTGTTGTCGGGTGGCGAGGAATTTGAGGATACTGAGGAGTTTACACAAGCGATTGTTGAATCCGCTGAACGATTGATTGGATTACGCCGTGGCCACCGAGAAGATTTGCCTAGTCGCAGACCTGGTGGGTATACCCAAAAAGCTATGGTTGGCGGACACACTATTTATTTACGAACTGGTGAATATCCAGAGACTGGTGATGATGGTCGGCCACGTTTAGGTGAGATATTTATTGATACGGCCAAGGATGGTGCGGCTTTTCGTAGTTTGATGAATTGTTTTGCAACTGCAGTTTCGGTGGGTTTGCAATATGGAGTTCCTCTTGAAACGTTTGTTGATAAGTTTACGTTTAGAGCATTCGAGCCAGCTGGTTTGGTGCAAGGGCATGATCGAATTAAGAATGCACGATCAATTATTGACTACATATTCCGAGATCTTGGTGTGACATATCTTGGGATGGAGAATTTAGCACATGTTCCTGAGATTGAGACAGAGGAGCAGAGTACTTCAATTCATGCCGAATCAGAGGTGCTTTCGTCTGATTTAATAGATGAGCCAGATAATATTTCGGTTTTGGAATTTCCTGCGCGAATGCCGGTAGTAGAGGAACCAGTAACTCCAGTAATTAGTGGTGGTGGAACTGATCTTTCCACGACAGAGTCAACGCTCTTAGCACAGCAAACAGAGGCAAAGAGATACGGGTTTGAGGGTGACGCCTGTGCTATGTGTGGTGAATTTAAGATGGTAAGGTCTGGCACCTGTTTGAAGTGCATGGTGTGTGGTGAAACTACAGGCTGTAGCTAGTCTGATATTTCGTCAATGTTAGAAGGAATTGCTGCGGATAAATTTCGTCGACTAGTTTTTGTGACAAGAACATCGTCTTCAATTCGTATGCCGATTCCCTTCAACTCTTTGGGTACACCCTCGATATTTTTAGGGAAGTAAAGACCTGGTTCAATTGTGAGTACCATTCCGGCTTTGAGTGTTACAGGTGTTTGGTTTGGGTCACTATAATTACCCGCATCATGGACATCAAGGCCCAGCCAGTGACTGGTTCCATGCATATAAAAGGGCCGATATAAAAAAGATTTTTCAATACTTTTATTAGTACCTTTGAGAACCTTGAGATCCTTTAGTCCATCTATTAGGACACGAACAGCAGCATGATGAGGTTCATAAAAGGTTGTACCAGGTCTTACCGATTCAATAGCAGTTTGCTGAGCTGACAAGACCACTTCATATACGTCCTTTTGCGCCGATGTGAATTTTCCATTAGCTGGATATGTTCGACTAACATCGGCAGAGTACAGATCCCATTCGGCACCAGTGTCGAGTAAAAGGAGGTCTCCATTTTTAATACGTGCGCGATTAGCGGTGTAATGAAGGGTGCAGGAATTATTACCTGCTGCGACGATAGATGGGAAACCATCACGCACTGATCCGAGTCGTCGATATTCGGACTCGAGAATTGCTTGAACCTCGTATTCAGTTCTTCCAGGCTTGTCGAGTTGTTCGATGTTGGCTAGTCCAGCCGCAGTGATATTTATTGCTTCTTGTAAAGCATTAACTTCATTGTTCGATTTAATTACTCTCAAACTGTCAATTATTTCTTGAGGATCGCGTACCGCATTAAGTGGTGACCCACCTCTCTGTCGCCCATCTCGTCTTTCAGCGATTTGATTTGTGACCAGTTGATCTATCGTTGAATTTGTGCCGATGCTATACCAAACACTGTCACTCTTTTTGATCAGTTTCGGCAATTCTGAGGAGAGTTCGTCGATATCGAATGTCTGATTGGCATCGTACCGACTAATTGCTTTTCTAAGGCCTATTCGCGGACCTACCCATGTTTCCATTACAGGATCATGCTTTCTGACAAACAGCGTGTATGGCTTGCTACTACCAGGCACAAATACAGCTACAGAACTTGGTTCTGGGAATCCAGTCAGATAGTGGAACGACGAGTTTTGGCGAAATGGATAGTAGACGTCGCCATTTCGAATTATTTCCTCACCTGAAACCAATATGGCAATGTTTCCATCACCTATTTTTTTCATAAAACGATTTCTGCGGTTAATGAAGTCTTGGCGAGGGATCGTGTTGTTTGAACTCATAAGGCAAAATACTATCTGAAAATATCGCAGGCTGCACTTATTCCAATAATAATCAGACCGACTGCCAGAGCTCGCATCAGGTTACCTTCACCCGTTCGCTGTCGAACCTTTATGGCAATTGGCCCTGCTATTAGGACGCCAGCCGCGAGCCAAGGAATATCGTCGAGTGGCGAACCACCTACGTTATTCAAGAAATGTACACCTGTGACGCTGAGAGATTGGATCAATATTAACAAATGCATACTCGGCACAGCTATGTCATGTGGTACTCGCTGTATACGAGTCATTACTGGTATACCAATTGGGCCACCTCCAATACCTGCTAAGGCTGAAAAAAATGCGGTTCCAACTTGCGCGATTCCAGTCCGAGCTAAGGGGACGGTGTAGTTATAGAGGTTTCCTTGCTGGTCTTTAATATTTCGAGACCATCCTTGGCTAGGTGTAAAATCTTCAACCGTGGTTGGGCGCAATATTATATATATACCAATCAGGACCAGGAACAGCCCAAAAGCAAACGAAAAATAGACACGCTCGATAAGTTCCGTGGTGAGACCTCCAAGAATGGCGGCAGGTATTCCTATCATCGCAAGCAAGAGGATTAGTTTTCCATCAATCCTTTGTTCACGAATGGAGAGTAAAACTTGAATAGCTGAGTTGATGACCACATAAATCAGTGCTGCGGCAGTAATCTCGGTCGGAGTAGCGTCAGGATGTCGCATTAGCAGAATTGGAGCGATTAAGAACCCCCCGCCTGCTCCAATGGCTCCGGCATAAATCCCTGTTGCTGCTCCAAGGATTATGAGAAAAACTGGATCAGTAAATTCCATCAATTTGTTGATGCGTTCCTGTTATTGGGGGGCGCGAAGAAATTCCGGTAAAAGATGATCTGGATATCTGTCCCCTACATGACCTTGCTCAAATAACTCTTTATATTCTAAGTCACTATAGCCAAGCAATTCCTTATATATCTCTTCACTATGCTCACCAAGCCTTGGGGGAGCCGTGCGGAGTGTATTTGGTGTATTAATCCATTTAGTCATTATTCCGGGGTATCGATAGTTTCCAATTACTGGGGAATCTAGTTCTTCAAAAAAACCGCGATTAATTAGTTGGGGTGAACTGAGGAGTTCGACATCATCCATGACGGGACCGGCACAAACTCCGGCTACTTGAAGTTGTTGAAATAGTTCGTTCTTGTCATATTCGACCGTGAATTTTGCAAGTTCTTTATGAAGTGCGTCACGATTATTAAATCGTGATAACTGCGTTGCGAATTTCGTATCGTTCTGTAGCAAGTCAGCATGTAGTACCTCACATAAGGTCTGCCACTCACTATCTTCAGATACATCTATTGCAATCCATTGATCTACTCCGTGGGTCGGGAATAGGCCGTGGGGGGCATGTGAGTGATGAGTATTTCCTTGTGGCCCTGCAACCCGATCATTCATTTCAAAGTCTAGAATAAACTCTCCTAGGTTAGACAGAAATCCCTCTGCTAGCGGCATTTCTATCTGCTGACCTTCACCTGTTAGATCACGATAACGGAGCGCAGCCGTGATAACAGTAGCGCCAAGTAATCCCGCAAAGGCATCTGCCGTGAATGCCTCCCCAGTTTGATCTGGAGTTCCATCAGGATAGCCACGTAGATAATGGTGGCCTATCATCGCTTCCACGTGTGTACCGAAGGCACGATAACCTTTGTATGGGCCTGATAGGCCGTATGCTGGCATTCGAAGCATAATAAGACGGGGGTTTATTTCCTTGAGCGTATCGTAGGTGATGCCTGCCTTTTCTATTGTTGTCGGAACATTGTTCTCAACAAGAACATCGACTTCTTTTATAAGTTTTAGAAAGGCTTGTTTGCCCTCGCTTGTCATTATGTTGCATGCCATCGATTTCTTGTTTCGGCTATGCGAATTAAATCCAGGGTTTCTATTCCAGGGCTCATCCCCAGGTTCGAAGTCAGGATACGCACTCAGTGTGATTCCATTATTCGCCATTTCAATGAGTTGCTCGCGAGGGGCAATGCGTTCAGCTCCTCTTGAATAGGGTTGGATTGCATCTACGGGTTCCACTCGAATAACCTCTGCACCCCATTCGGCGAGAACTTGAGTGCAGTGTGGTCCGGCCCAAACAACCGTGATTGCAGCCACTTTAACTCCATCTAACGGCAAATCTGATTTGGTTGGGGTCTCTTGTTTAGTTTCCATGATCAGTTAACCTTCATACTACTTTTGTCCGACGCAGTTGAACTATGTCGGAATTCGTGTAGCCCATATCTGTAAGAACACTAAAGGTATGTTCACCCAGTAGCGGCGCACGTTTCATTTGTTTTCGAGTCGCGCCCGAGGTGACAAAATGTCGTCCTGGGTAGCGAATACTACCCGTTTCGGGATGCTCAACTTCCTCCCACACATTTCTTTCCTGATAATGAGGGTCATTTAAAAGATCTTCTACGGTCAATATTGCGCCACCTAAAATTCCGATCGATTGGGTGGCTGCGACAGCCTCTCGCTTGGTGCGCTCGATCAGCCAAATGGCATATGATGCTTCCATTTCTTCGATAAACGTCGTTGACATTTGTGGGGCCGGTTTTTTTGCATCAGGATGTTCTGCTAAATCTTCGCGACCGATGAGTCGCAGAAATGCGGGAACATGTTTGCTGGTGCCGGCCATTATATTTGCGTACCCGTCTTGTGCTGGCCGAGGGCCGGAGGCAGTCCTGCCTAGCGAACCACCTCGCTTATTACTTCTGCCCGTATAGGATGCAGACGTGAGGCCAGGAGCTCTTCTATCCCGAAATCCAGCTTGAGCTTCGTAGACAGACTGATCAATATGATCGCCAGATCCACCCCGCTCAACTCGCAAACGGGCGAGTATGCACGCATATGTCAGAGACAGGCCTGCATGGTAATGCGCTAGATTTCCGCCAAGCTTGATAGGCTCCTTAGTCGGATCGCCATTCATATGCATTGGACCTGCCATTGCTTGAAGAACTAGCTCAGACCCTTTGTAATCTTTCCAAGGTCCAGTTTGTCCAAACGAAGTGAGGGATCCCATTACCAGATCCGTTCGATCGGAAGTGACCGCTTCGTAATCCAAACCAAGCGATTCAAGGGTGCCCGGATTGAAATTTTCGATCACTATGTCGTAGGAATCTATTAGGGAGCGGACTATATCTTTTCCGCTTGCTGTAGATAAGTCACAAGTGATGGATCGTTTGTTTGTATTTAAATGCAAAAAAAGTGCTGACGTTTCTTTGTTTGGAATGTCTTTTAGAAAAGGTCCCTCTGAACGAGAAGGATCCCCTTCTAGTGGCTCAACTTTGAGAACATCAGCACCGTAGTCGGCGAAAATTTTTCCTGCGTATGGAACACCAACCATAGTACCCAGTTCGAGTACCTTGATGCCTTCAAATAGTTGCCTCGTCATTTATTAAACCTTTATCCATTCGTAAAGTGGCTATTAATAACCTTTGAACTCCGGAGGTCTACGCTCAACAAAAGACCGGAAACCCTCCTTTGCGTCACTCGTTTTCAGTAATCCGGCCTGAGCATTCCATTCATGGATGAGCCATTGCTCGGCGGATCCTGATGTATCTAATGACGAGTGCAAGAGGCGCCGAATCTCCGCCGCCGCTAGTGGTGGACCAGCTGCAATTTTCCGCGCATAGTCAACAGCCTCTGATAGGAGATTTTCATCTTCGACTACCCTATTTACTAGGCCGAGTTCGAGTAATTTGTCCGACGGCATTACGTCACTGTGATACATGACTTCGAAAGCACGAGCTGATCCAACTACCCGGGGAAGAAACCAGAGAACGCCATAATCTGAGACTATTCCGCGCTTAAAAAAAATTGGTCCCATTCGCGCTGATTTCGCTGCAATTCGAATGTCACAAGCCATTGCCATACCGAATCCAGCACCTGCTGTGGCTCCGTTGATCGCACCGATAATAGGGACATCAGATTTAATGAAACTTAACGCTGTTGCAACTGATCGGTTGTGATGTGGAAGGCGTTCGTAGCGTGGGAGGCTGGGAACAGCATCACCTGACTCTTGGCTCGAATCAGCTGGTGTACGATCAGGCGTGATTTCGGCTCCTGCACAGAAGGCTCGACCACTGCCTGTTAACACCATAGCCCTGACTGAATCTTCTTTTGAAGCGAACGCTAAGGCTTCCCCCAAGCCCTGTCCGAGTGTTGCGTTCAACGAGTTCATCTGTTCCGGGCGGTTAAATGTTGTGACGAGCACTCCCTCATCATCAAGTTCTGCTATGACGTCACCCCTTGAAATATCTTGGATACTATCTATTATTTTACTCATGGGCTCCCCTCCTCCAGTGTCTTATAGTTGACCGGTCTTTGTGTTGTGAGAGTGTAGCGTGTCTGAGCTACATTCGTGAGTTTTTGGGAGCTTAAATAGTATGGAATAGTTGCTTTTTCTTATTTTTAAGGCGATGCTAATGAATTATTGGAGTGATTATGAAACTTAACAAATTGCTTGTGGCGAATCGAGGTGAAATAGCAGTTCGAATTATTCGGGCTGCATCTGAGCTCGGCATAAAGACCTGCTCCATATATTCTGAAGCAGATATTAATTCGATTCATTGGCGGAGGGCTGACGAGTCATTCTTACTTGAAGGTCACGGTGCTCAACCGTATTTAGACATAGAGCAAATCGTAAATGTAGCGGCTGATGCTGGGTGTGATGCGATTCATCCGGGATATGGCTTCCTAAGCGAAAATCCTGATTTCGCCATCGAATGTGAATCTGCTGGCATGCAATTTGTCGGTCCGGAATCTTCCTCACTAAACATTTTCGGTGACAAAGTATTGGCTAGACGATTGGCCGTCGAGCACGAAGTACCGGTTTTGCCAGGACTCGACCACTCCATAACTGTGGCTGAAGCCAAGGACTTTATGCAATCTTTGGAACAGGGTCAGTCAGCGATTCTTAAGGCTGTGCACGGCGGCGGTGGGCGTGGTGTTCGTGTACTTCAAGAGGACAGTGATGTT
>JAQWLS010000072.1 GCA_029247135.1 Dehalococcoidia bacterium
CTAAGGGCATCGATGTTATACATAAAATCATCAAGGGATTTGATGCAGTGGTCATCAATTTTCGTCCTGGGGTTGCTGAGCGACTGGGGATAGGCTATAAAGAGCTTTCGGCGATTAATCCTAGGCTTATTTATTGCTCGATAACGGGGTTTGGCCCTTCGGGCCCGTGGGCGAACGAGGCGGCAACTGATTATGTTGCTACTGCTTTTTCTGGTCTAGTGGCGGGTGACGGTAAAACTGATGATGATGGAGTTCCCGTAGGTATGGTTCCATCCGTGGCAGATTACCTAACTGGCCTGGCAAGTGCTGGTGCAATTAGTGCAGCACTCTTTTCCCGTGATAAGACAGGCCTTGGTCAGAAGATTGATGCATCATTATTGAACTCGTCCTTGTCAATCCAGGATGCCTTTGTTATGCGAGAACCTGCTAGCGACTCAGTTTATCGAGATCCAATGATGCAACGAGTTAAGGAATCTTTCGCTAAAGGAATTCCTTATAAGGAAGTTTTAGCAGAGCGAGTGAAGTATCGTCAGCAGTCAGCAGGTCTTCCACGCCTTTATTACTGTGCATATCAGACTTCGGATGGCGCGATTATGCTCGGATGCCTTACTCCAAAAACCCGTGACGCTGCGCGACTTGGACTGCAAATGACTCATGAGCTAACTGACGACGAGAGTTTTGATCCTGATGACCCTAAATATCAGACTCAAGTGGAAGTATGGAAGTCAGAAATTACTGACCGCGTTAAGCAACAGTCGACTGAGTATTGGTTAGGAGAGCTTAGAGCTGTCGGATGCCCTGTGGCTCCAGTTCAGTTCCCAGAGGAATTAGCTGATCATGAGCAGGTTAGGGCGCTGGGTGTAATGGTTCCATTGGAGCATCCTATAACAGGCCCTCAGGAAGTTGTTGGTCCGATAGTGCAATTTTCAAACACAGAAGCCAGAGTCCAAGGTCCCTCACCATTGATCGGCGAACATACTAACGAAGTATTGCTTGGCGGAGGATTTAGGGATGACGAGATAGCAGAACTTTCTGCTGCTGGGGTAATTAGGTAGACGGGCTAGGAAGACCAGAGACCAACCTGGGGCGTCTCAGATGTTTTGACTACTTGTGGCGGAATCAGTCCGATGTGCTTATAGCCTGTGTCTGTGAGAATTCTGCCTCGAGGTGAACGAACAATGAGTCCTTCTTTCAATAAAAACGGCTCGTAAACATCCATAATCGTATCTGCTTCTTCTGAGATTGCAGCTGCAAGCGTGTCGAGTCCGGCCGGACCGCCATTAAATCTATTAGCAAGAGTTTTTAATAATTCTCGATCCATTCGATCAAGACCAATCTCATCAATTTCTAGCCGCTCTAGTGCTTCATCAGCCGTTTTTTTATTGATTTTGCCGTCATATTTCACTTGTGCATAATCTCTGACACGTCGTAACAGTCTGTTGGCAATTCTTGCAGTTCCTCTTGAGCGCGTAGCTATTTCTGATAAACCTTCCTTATCTATCTGACAATTTAAAACCTCGGCAGATCGATTTAGGATCTGAATTAGTGCAGGAGGGTCATAGAATTCCAGTCGAAATGACGAACCAAATCGATCACGAAGTGGTTGAGATATTAATGAAAATCTGGTAGTCGCTCCAACAAGAGTGAATGGCGCAACTTTTAATCGCACATCTCGGGCTTTTGGACCCTTTCCAAGTATGATATCCACCGAATAATCTTCCATCGCAGGGTAGAGTACTTCTTCCACGGCTAGTGACAGGCGATGTATTTCATCGATGAAGAGAATATCACCAGGTTGCAATGAGGTTAGTAGAGCAGCAAGATCGCCGGCACGCTCTAGGGCAGGGCCCGAGGTTATACGAATAGATACATTCATTTCAGAAGCCAGAATCATCGCTAGGGTTGTTTTCCCTAGTCCCGGTGGACCATGAAACAAGACATGATCAAGAGATTCTGATCTTATCTTGGCGGCATCAATAGCTATTTTAAGATTCTCTTTAACTCGATCTTGACCGAAGTAGCTAGGGAGTGTTTGGGGTCGTAGAGATTTCTCAGTTCCTAAATCATCATCATTAGCATCTGGGCTGATAGTGGTTTGTCTAGAGGTGTCAGAGTTAATCGGAGTTTCCCTAATGTGGTGATCATGAAACTATCTCTGCGTCAAATTTTAGCACATTTGTTTTACTTTCATTTCCATCGAGGTAAATTTTTCAATTCTTTTTTTAGTGTCAGTTTCAATTTTCCAGTTGATTGGCCTCGTTGATATGCTAGATCCCCAACTGCAAGTGATACGAAATCACTTAAGTCTTTGGCCTCGTGAACATATTTCCCGTTTACGTAGCAGGTAGAGCAATGATTTTCTGAACGCGATTTATCCTTTTCGCTGCCGTAATCATCGGGTCGTCGCATGTCAAATCCGCACGAGTCGCAACCAGCACGCGACCTCCCGTCTTGAAAGCTTTGCATGTATTCACGGCTACCGCCGCCACCTTTTCTTGAAATCTTTGCGGCATCATCTGAGTTTTTAGCCATAATCATCTCCAAAAAGTCTACTAACAAAATTTAGCATACTGCGACTATGCTAGAACGAGCGGGTGGTTGAGTATTTGGTGAAGTAATTGAAAATTGCAAAATCCACGGAACCTATAGGAAAATTTGCAAGCATTGATGTAGGGATTATCGATTCTGGAGTTGGTGGCTTGTCGGTCGCACAGGAATTGAGGATGTTGGATCCAAATCTTAGGCTTGGATACATAGCTGACACCGCACTTTTCCCTTACGGCGATAAATCGGTCGAGACGCTAATTCCACGAATGCGATATTTTGTATCTTTGTTTAATGAAATTGGGACACGGGTAGTAGTAATCGCTTGTAACACGGCGTCATCAGCAAGCTTGAGAGATCTAAGGCATTATTTTGATGATTCCGTACAAATAGTGGGTATGGAGCCTCCTCTTAAGCCTGCGGCGCAACATTCTATAAATCGCTCGGTTGCAGTTATCGCCACCAGTGGAACAGTAACTGGAGATTTGCTTACTGAGCTTAAGGAACGTTTCGCGTCTGATATAGCAGCTCGACTTATTGCCGCGCCGGGACTCGCTGATTGCGTCGAACGAGGGCAATTAGCTGATGATGAGATTGATGCACTTATTGGACCTATTGTTCAGGAAGTTATTCGACATGATGTTGACAGCGTGGCACTTGGATGCAGCCACTATAGCTTTTTGATGAGAAAAATTAGTGATCGATTCCCTGCAAATATAAAGTTTTTTGATGCAGCTCGACCGGTAGCCATGCGAGCAATACAGTTGTTTGGTGAAATTGACAGGGACGACAAGAATGCGCCTAAGCAACCTGGCCTAGTAAACGTATTTTTGACGGGGAGTGGAAGTTCATTCGAGCAAACATTAAGCAAACTAGAGGACGCAGGCTGTGTTCTGCCTGAGATAAGAATTCAACTAGATAAATTGAAGGTGCCAAATGTCTAATTCTGATAATTTTTTTGAAAAGCAGCGTGCTGCATCGATCCAAAATAGATCGCGATTGTGTGTTGGGCTTGATCCTGACCCGCGGAGATTGCCTGACGGCGTAGATCTGAAAGATTTTCTTTTTTCTATTGTTGATGCGACCTCAGACCTAGTTGCAAGTTACAAGCCAAATGCTGCTTTTTTTGAAAGAGAAGGAGTGGCTGGATATAGACTACTTCAAGAGTTAATTGAAATGATTCCTGAGCATATTCCTGTCATTTTAGATGCGAAGCGTGGTGACATCGGCCATACAGCTGCAGCATATGCAGAGGCAGTATTTGATTTTATGAAAGCAGATGCGATTACGGTTAATCCTTACCTCGGAACTGACTCTATTAAACCTTTTCTTGATCGCTCAGAAAAGGGTGTTTTTATTTTATGTAAAACATCCAACGCGAGTGCTGGTGAGTTTCAGGATTTATTAGTTGGTGACGAAAATATACCGCTTTATCTCCGAGTTGCAGAGCTCGCAAATGAGTGGAATGAACATTCAAACGTTGGGCTAGTGGTTGGAGCAACTTATCCAGACGAGGCTGCAAGAATAAGAGCGACAGCTCCGAATCTTCAATTTCTTGTCCCTGGTGTTGGTGCACAGGCAGGTGACCTTGCGGCTGTGATTGATGCGTCGATTGACGGCAATGGTGAAGGATTTGTTATAAACAGCTCTCGAGGCATTTTGTATGCCTGGGAAACTGGTGAGGCTGGCGATCCTGGATGTGCACCTGGTGGTTGGCAAGACGCTGCACGAGAAGCTGCTAATCATGCGCGAATAGAGATTTTGAATGCTGTGGATTCTCGAAACAATGGGTAGCCTCTTGCTTGCGAAAACACTAATAACTGATATGGCATATTCTTAAACCTGAAATATATTTTGATGAGCTAATCTTTGTACGGGGAATATTTTGGAAGATAAAGAAGTTTGGCTAGAACTGATTATAGATTCAGTGCGAGTAGGCTTGCGACAACAGCGCCCTGTTGTTGTTTTAAAGGAAAAAAATGGTGAGCGTTATTTAGCGATCTGGATCGGGTCTGATATGGCCCAGTCGATAACATTGGCCCTGCAGGAACAAGAGACACCTAGGCCGATGACGCATGATTTGTTCCTGTCGACGGTCACTTCGATGCAGGGTGAAATTTCGGAAGCTCGAATAGTTGATCTGAAGGAAGATGTTTACTTCGCCACTGTTCTTATTGAATCTCTTGATGCAGGCCGTGAGATCGTGTCACTGGATGCACGCGCATCTGATGCCCTCGCTCTTGCAATTAGAGCGAAGGCTCCCATCACGGCTTCAGAGGGTGTCATGGAACGTGCGTCGATAACTTTGCCTGCACATGTGGACTTAGACGATGACGATAGTGCTGAATCTATTAATCCGGTAACCGACGAAGAATTAGCTAAACTTACTGCGTTCAGAGACCTCGTTGAGGGACTGAATCTCGATGATCTGGGTGATCTATCGGAATCTTAGAATTGAAATCAACCAGAATAGGCTGATTTAATATACAGTTGTTGCACGCAGGTTTTGTTGGTGATAATTTCATCGCTGATGGAACTTGTCACGTAGAAAGTTAGATCGTGAATAAGTCACCAGCCTTTAGGCTGATTGGAGTAGGAAGTTCACTCGCATTTTGGATAATTGGGTTTACTCTGGGTGGCCGTTGGCTAGATGGACAGATAGACTCAGATCCGGTGCTGACGGTATTGGGGCTCGTGTTGGGACTCATTATTGGAATCACTGATGCGATTCGAAGGTTATTAGACGTTGTGCGTTATCAAGAGCGCCGAAATCAGCGGAAAAATGAAGCTAAGCGGGAGGGTCAGTGAAAGTTAAACCAGCTCTAATCGCTCTCGGTGTTATCGCATTTATGGTTTTGGGTTTTCTCTTTATAAAGACCCCATCGCCGGTGATCGTAGTAGCCCCTGAGAACATTTGGTTTACAGGTATTCCAATTCCCGAATCGCTGGGCACGGGTGGCGAATTTCGTATAACCAATACGATGTTTACGTCTTGGGTTGTTGTAGTCTTTTTAATAATTGTTGCATTCTTTGTTCGACGCGGTATCGCTCTAGTGCCTAGAGGATTTGCTGGTGTGGCCGAGGCCGCGGTCATGGGATTTTACGGATTTATTGAACAGGCGGCCGGTCCAGAAAATGCCAGGAAGTTTTTTCCTCTCGTCGCGACTATATTTTTCTTTGTTCTGGTTTCAAATTATTCTGGTTTATTACCCGTGTTCAATGTTATCGGGCGAGCGGTTGATGAGGATCATGCTGTTCATGCCAAAACAGTTACAGAACTGAAGCAGGCAGAAATTGCAGGCGTAGGGCTTTCGATTGTACCGCTAAAAGCTAACGATAAAAAACGAGTTGATTCTCATGGAGATGACCACAGTGAAGTGACTGGTGGCAGTTCGGTGAGTGTGAGTGCTAAGCCGGACACAGTTGTATCCGCGTCGCGTCTTTCAGGCGATGAAGGGGTGACTTACGGTGCTATCGAACCTGCCTTGCGGTCGGCAATGTCTGATATGAATGCCCCGTTAGCTATTGCAATATATTCGTTTATATTTGTGGAGATATGGGGTCTTCAGGCTCTTGGTATTTCGTATCTTAAGAAATTCTTTGCCTGGGATTTTTATAAAAAAGGTGGCTCAGGGGTAATTGATATTTTTGTCGGTATTTTGGAGTTCGTAAGTGAATTGTCACGTATTGTGTCTTTTACTTTCCGCTTGTTTGGAAATATATTCGCCGGTGAAGTTTTGTTACTGATGATGACTTTTTTGATTCCATTTTTATTAACTGATGTCTTTTATTTACTTGAGTTGTTCGTCGGATTGGTTCAAGCATTTGTCTTCGCCATGCTTACTACAGTATTCGCTGCAACAGCAGTGACTGCTCATGGTGATCACGACGACGATCATGATGAAGAGCACGGAAGTCAGCCCCGTGTAGAACAGGCTTTGACTGTATAGGCTGCATAAATAACTAATTTACTAGTTGAACAACTTTTGTTTAACTGGTGAGTAAGCTGAATAAGGTAAGAAGATTGTCGGTTGCAGAAGTAGCTGACGCAACGGTAGAAGGAGATAGGAATGAAGATTAGAAGCCGAGCGTTTTACGTAACTATGCTTTCAGCAGCGATGTGGTTGATTGCCACAGCGGTGGCAGCAGCTGAGGGCGAAGCAGATAATGCTTCGACTGAGGCCGCCATGAAGTTTCTTGCGGCTGGAATAGCTATGGGTGTTGGAGGACTAGGTCCCGCAATCGGAATTGGTATGCTCGGGTCGAAGGCTATGGAAGCTCTGGGTCGAAATCCTGAGGCTGCAGGAGTAATTCAGACGAATATGATTCTTGCAATCGCCTTCGCTGAGGCTGTCGCAATTTATGCTCTTGTTGTTGCGATTCTTATCGGATTTGTATTTTAGGAATAAATCTATTGGTGAGCCGATAGTCAGGCTGCAGAGAATGCATATTTGATTATTTGGCAGTGCTGATTTGTATGGGAAGGAGCCACGGAGAATGACGGAAATCAAATTTGATTTTTTATCGTGGCGTCGGCGAGTTGTTATCGCCGCTGTCTTAGGCCTCTTTTTTGCTGTCACTCCTCTAGGCGTTTCGGCTGAGAGTGGCGGCATTGGAGCCTTGGGAATCAATGTTCCGGGGCTCGTCGCTCAACTAGTCAACTTCGGGGTTCTTTTAGTGGTGCTTCGTTTTTTGGCTTGGGGTCCAATTATGAAGATTGTGGACGAGCGTCGAGAGAAGATAGAGGCAGGGCTTAATGCTTCTCAGGCTGCATCTGAATCTGCAGAAAAGAGCCAGGAAGAGGCACGAGCTGCGTTAGAGGAAGCACGAGCTGAGGGTAGACAGTTAATCACTCGAGCTCAGGAGACAGCTGCTCGGTTGAGTGAAGAACTCGAGACACAGGCACGAGCTGATGCTGAACAGATAGTGACGCGCGCGAGAAATGAAATTGAAACAGAACGGCAGCAGGCCATTAATTCTCTGCGAGCTGAATTTGCTGATTTGACAGTAAATGCGGCTGAGAGAGTGATTGGTCAGTCGCTTGATAAAAATGCTCATCAGCGGTTAATAACTGAGTCTCTAATTGGTACTTCTTTTAGTGAATCTCAAGATGATTAATAAAGGCGGACATAAATAATGTCAGGTACTCGAGACGTTGCAGGGAGAAGATATGCGGTAGCAGTTCTGGGAATTGCAAAGAGTTCTGGTGAGTTAGATAAGTGGCAAGAAGCCATTGAAAATTTAGATGTGCTCACTGGTAACCCCTCATATGTTGAAATTCTGCAGGGCGATGGTATGACAGACGATACTTTTCAAAATATTGTCCGAAAGGTAATGCCAGAGATTTCGTCTAACCAATTAAATTTATTTAGGCTACTTAGGCGCAAGAATCGGCTTGCACTTGGACCATCGATACAGTCCTTTTTTAAGGAACTGTTGGATGATGAACAGAACGTGGCACGAGCTACTGTCACGAGTGCTGTTCCGTTAGATGAATCGCAGACAGTCGAAATAGCTGAAAAATTATCTACTGCGATGGGTAAGAAAATAATTGTTGAAGCGAAGTTAGATTCGTCGATTATAGGCGGGCTTGTTATACGAGTTGGTGACCGATTAATTGATGCATCGACTCGAGGGCAATTGGGTTCGTTACGGACTCATATTGCGAGATCTTAAGACGAAGAAAAGAATGAGGTGAACTGATGGCTGTTAGATCTGAAGAGATAGCATCAATACTAAGAGAGCAGATAGAGAATTTTGACGCCAGCGTTTCTAGTGCCAATGTTGGCACTGTGATAGAAGCTGGTGATGGAATTGCTCGAATTCATGGTCTAGGCGACTGCGTAACATCAGAACTTATCGAGTTCGATGTACAGGACAGCGCGGGGCAACCAATTCGTGGGTTGGCTTTGAACCTCGAAGAAGAGACGGTGGGTGCCGTTGTCATGGGAGATGCGTCCAACATCAAAGAAGGTGCCGAAGTACGAACTACAGGCCAAGTAGCATCTGTGCCTGTTGGTGAAGCGCTAATGGGCAGGGTAGTTAATGCTCTTGGTGACCCGGTTGATGAACGGGGCCCTTTGGCTACTCAGGAAACATACCCTATGGAGCGAATCGCTCCAGACGTTGTGTCTAGGGTTTCTGTGGACCAGCCTCTCCAGACTGGGATTAAGGCGATTGACGCCATGATTCCTCTTGGACGTGGTCAGCGCGAATTGATAATCGGAGACCGATCAATTGGAAAAACTGCAATTGCAATTGATTCAATTATTAACCAAAAAAACAGCGACGTAATATGCATTTATGTATCTATCGGTCAAAAAGAAGCCAAGGTAGCACAGACTGCCGCGATTCTTGAGGAGAATGGTGCCTTAGACCATACAATTATCGTCTCAGCTGGGGCCTCTGAATCAGCAGCACTTCAGTATCTTGCACCTTATGCCGGTGTTGCGATGTCTGAGTATTTCGTTGCTAAAGGTAGAGACGTCCTCATTATTTATGATGACTTATCGAAGCATGCTTGGGCCTATCGTGAGGTTTCACTTTTACTCCGTAGACCCCCAGGTCGAGAGGCTTATCCTGGTGATATTTTTTATCTTCATTCACGTTTGCTGGAACGTTCAGCTAGAGTGACTGAAGATCACGGAGGAGGATCGAGTACCGCGCTTCCTATTATTGAAACGCAGGCAGGTGACGTTTCGGCCTATATTCCTACCAACGTAATTTCAATTACGGATGGTCAGATTTTCTTGGAGCAGGATCGCTTCAATTCTGGTCTGAGACCAGCTTGTAATCCTGGAATATCTGTTTCACGAGTTGGTGGTTCAGCTCTGACAAAAGCAATGAAAAAAGTTGCCGGTTCACTGCGATTAGATCTCTCTCAATACACCGAACTTCAGGCATTTGCGCAGTTTGGAACGGACGATCTTGATGACGCTACTAAACAGCAACTCGTACGTGGTGAACGACTGACGGAGCTACTCAAACAACCACAATATCAGCCTCTTTCACTGGGGCAGCAGGTATCTATTTTGTACGCCGGAGTGTTTGGACATCTAGATGATGTTCCGTCCGATAAGATTGTTGAATTTGAGGCGGCTTTTCACGAATACATGGGAAGTGGGCATGGTGATCTAATTGCGAGCATCACGAGTTCTGGTGATTATGATGACAGTGATGAGGAATCTTTAAAACAGGCGATAACTGACTTTAAAGGTACGGTTGCTTACTAGTCTTGTAACAAATTAAAGACTGTAAAAGGAGACGTAAATGGCTGGTGGAATTAGGGCAATAAAGGATCGAATTCGGTCGGTTGCTAATACTTCCAAAGTAACGAGAGCGATGGAGCTTGTTGCTGCCTCGAAAATGCGCAGAGCGACTGATCGTGCTTTGCAGTCTAGGCCGTATGCAGATCGAATGACTTCTGTACTCGGTGAAATTGCAGATGCATTGGGTTCTACCCAAGGTGAAAGTGCTCATCCCCTTTTGACTACTAGAACGGTTAATAATGTGGTGTACATCCACATTACCGCCGATCGAGGTTTGGCGGGTGGACTGAGTGCAAATATGAACCGATCCGGTGCGTCTTTTCTTCTTGAGCATCAGCCTAATGTAGAGAGTATGACAGTTATTCCTCTCGGTAGGAAAGGCAAAGACTTTTTCAGTCGAGCAGGAATGGTAATGGAAGATTGGCCAAGTCTCGGTGACTTTCCTGATTTTTCGGATGTGAGACCAATTGCAGCTTCAGTGATAGAGCAATTTCAGAACGGCGAGATAGATAAAGTATTTGTGGGCTTTTCACGATTCATTAATGCCGCTGTTCAGCGTCCTGAGACAGTTCAAGTTCTTCCAATTGAAGCACCGGCTGAGGAAGAAGGTGTTGAAAAGACGCTATCCGGTGATATGTTGTTCGAGCCATCGCCGATTGAATTGCTAGATACGTTGTTGCCCCGTTATGTTGAGATGCAACTTTACGCAGCGGTATTAGAAGCACGCGCATCCGAACAGTCCGCGCGAATGGTCGCGATGCGTCAGGCAACAGATGCTGCCAATGACATGGTTGACAGTCTTACATTGGAATATAACAAGGCCCGGCAAGAGGGTATTACAGGTGAGCTACTCGATATAGTTGGTGGTACGGCGGCGTTAGAGAAATAAGAAGAGAAATTAGGAAAGTTGGAATACTCAGAAGGAATATAGATAGAAGACGAAAGTTTTTCTTCATACATATCTAGGAGGCAATCTTATGGCAGAAGGATCAGTGCGACAGGTGATTGGTACGGTAGTAGACGTTGAGTTTCCTACTGGAGAATTACCTGAAGTTTACAATGCAATCAATATTGATTTAAATGGCGAGACACTTATCGCTGAGGTTCAGCAGCATAATGGTAATAACTGGGTTCGTGCATTAGCCCTTGACTCGACCGATGGATTAGCCCGAGGTGCAAAAGTCGTAGACACAGGCCAACCTATCACAGTACCGGTGGGTCCGGAGACTCTAGGAAGAATTTTTAATGTTGTCGGTGAGCCTCTAGATCCAGGTGAGCCTATATCTGAATCTCAGACTAGGTGGCCAATTCATAGGGCCGCCCCTTCTTTTTCAGAGCAAGAGACCAGTGCGGCCGTGTTGGAGACAGGTGTGAAAGTCATTGATCTCGTCGCACCCTTGGCTAAAGGCGGGAAAGTAGGGTTATTTGGAGGAGCCGGCACTGGAAAGACAGTTACTAACACTGAACTTATTCGAAATCTGGCGACGGAGCATGGTGGGTTGTCGGTATTCGCGGGTGTGGGTGAACGCTCTCGCGAAGGCAACGATCTATGGCATGAGATGGAAGAATCCGGAGTTCTCGATAAAACGGCTCTTGTCTATGGTCAGATGAACGAACCACCAGGCGTTCGCTTACGAGTAGCGTTGAGTGGACTAACCATGGCCGAATATTTTCGTGATGAAGAGAACAGAGATGTTCTCTTGTTTGTTGATAATATTTATCGATATACCTTGGCTGGAATGGAAGTATCAGCACTTCTTGGTCGTATGCCGTCTGCGGTTGGTTACCAACCAACACTTGCGTCGGAGGTCGGGGTACTAGAAGAGCGAATCACCTCTACTAATAAAGGTTCAATTACCTCATTTCAGGCTATTTATGTTCCAGCGGATGATTATACTGATCCGGGAGTTGCGACGACGTTCGGTCACCTTGATTCAACGATTACACTCGATCGAGCTTTAGTTGAAAAAGGATTGTATCCAGCGGTAAATCCACTTACTTCCAACAGTAGGGTGTTAGATCCCCTTGTTGTTGGTGAAGAACATTACAACGTAGCTCAAGGTGTTGTTCAGACACTTCAGCGATACAAAGATTTACAAGATATAATCGCGATTCTTGGAATCGAAGAGCTTTCGGAGGAAGATAAGGCAATTGTTGCCCGTGCACGGCGAGTTGAGAGATTTTTGTCTCAACCATTTTTTGTTGGTGAAGTGTTTACGGGAAACCCAGGTCGCTATGTAACAGTCGCTGAGACCGTTGAGGGCTTCAAACAAATTCTCGAGGGCCAGCACGACGATCTTCCTGAACAGGCTTTTTATATGTGCGGAAATATTGACGATGCCATTGAAAAAGGCCGCCAGCTGGCTGAAGCCTAGTACTAACTGGTATCAATAAAGCTAATCAAAGTGGAGTAGGAACTTATGGCTCTCTCGGTAAACATTGTGACTGCAGAACAATCTATTCTGGCACAGGACGATGTGCAGAAGATTGTGGTGCCTGCTACTGATGGTCAGATTACGATTCTTCCATCTCATGCGTCACTCATGACTAGCTTAGCTGCTGGCAGTATGACTCTGTTCGGGACAAATGGCGTGGAGACGATAACCCTTGCAGGCGGTTTTTTACAAGTTGTGAACAATGAGGTAAATATTCTCGCTGATGTGCCTGAAGATGAAGACGAAACATAACAGATTTCGCATAATCTGAAGTAAGCTATCATTCGACTGCGGTATTCGATCCTAGATCAAGTTTAGAACCGTGTCTTCTAAGGGGCCCACTGTGTCTGACGCTTATTTAATCACAGGATCCAATGAACTGAAGGGCACTGTGCGGGTAGCAGGATCAAAGAATGCTGCGCTTTATGCGGTGGTTGCAAGTCTGCTGACTTCTGATGAAGTGATTCTACATAATGTTCCTGATATTGCAGATATAGAAGAACTATCTGACATTCTTCGATCACTTGGCACTCTTGTTCGTCGCGAGAATAAATCCCTGATATTACAAAGCAAGACTATTATTTCTACTAAACCACCAGGTGAGCTAGTTCAGAAATTGCGCGCGTCTTTTTTGGTGGTAGGAGCTTTGCTTGGACGAGTAGGGTCAGCTGAGTGTGCTGCCCCAGGCGGTGATGTAATTGGTTCACGTCCGTTGGATATTCATTTAACTGGATTTAGAGCGCTAGGTGCAGAGATTGAGCATGACGAGACCAACTGGATCGTGTCCTCGAGTTCTCCGCTATCTGGCGCATCTATCTTTTTTGATTACCCAAGCGTGCTGGCCACGGTGAATGTGCTATTAGCTGCAGTTTTGGCCAATGGAGTCACCATAATTGTCAATGCTGCCGCTGAACCAGAAGTTGAAATGGTAGCGAATATGCTAAATCAAATGGGTGCAAATATTTCAGGTCAGGGTACGGCTCACATAAAGATTTCTGGAGTACACAAACTCCACGGTTGTGACTTCACTATAATTCCGGATCGACTAGAAGCTGGAACTCTGTTGCTAAGTGCTATTGCCACGAGAGGCGAGGTGCTTATTTCGAATGCAGTGCCTGAGCATTTGAGCAGTCTCACGTCTAAGTTATTAGAAATGGGGGCTGAGGTACAGATGGATGTTCAGTCGGATGACGGGGATACAGGAATTCACGTATCAGGTGCTACCAAGCTTCAATCAGTCGCACTTCAGGCGGTACCCTATCCAGGCTTCGCCACTGACTTGCACCCACCTATGGCCTCTGCGTTGACTCAGGTCACAGGAGTCTCTTTTATTCATGAGCGCGTTTATGACAATAGAACCCTGTACGTTAGCGAGCTGAGAAAAATGGGCGCACAAATCACCCTTGGGAGCAGCTCTTCTGTCCTAATTGAAGGACCTTCCCAGTTACGCGGGACTCGCGTAAAGGCGCTTGATATTCGGGCTGGCGCAGCGGTAGTTGTTGCGGCGTTAGCTGCCGAAGGCGTCACTACCCTCGAAGATATATTTCACCTTGATCGTGGATATGAGAACCTAGCAGGTACCTTATCGAGTATCGGTGGAAAGATTGAACGGGTTTAGATTTATTGAATAGGTGATAATGGGGTAGGCTCTAGTCGAGTGACATTCACTTTTTCACGGTCCATTAGGTCTGGAATTTGTGGTCCAATTTCATCTTTCCAATAGTCGCTCTCATACACTTCTTTATATAGCCGTTCTCGCTCCGATTCATTTTCAAATCGTCGCATCCAAATATAGATATTTTCATCCTCTTCGCCTGTGAATGACCCCAGAATAACCATTCCTTTTGATACTTGAAACGGTATGATTTTATCTTCCATCAAGCGTACCCATTCATCTTTTTTACCATCACGGATGTGGTATTGTCTGAGTTCCCAAAGCATATTTAGCCCTTTCGTAGCGAAGTTGTCTAGTTTGTTTGATTATAGGGTTTTCTGATGCACAAGTCCCTGTTATGAGAGATCAACTGCGGGTTCACTCCAGACAATTTGCGTTTTGCGCAATTTAGTAATGGCCTTTTGATTATAGCCAAGTTCTTTCAGGATGCTTGACGTTTGTTCTCCCGCCATTGGTGCAGGTCCTAGAGAGTTTGGGGTACGTCTGAGTCGAACGACTGGACCATAACGGGTATATGGACCATGTTCACTGTGTTCAACACTTTTCGTATATTCATTGACTTGAACATGTTTATCTCGAAGCCAAAATTCACCAGGAGTAGAGCCATCAGCCCGCACACAGCCCAGTCCAGCAGTGGCCAATAATAATTCCCAGTTATCAGCGGTATCTGTTAGGAATAGATTTTCTAACAACGATTCCAGCGCAGACCTATTTTCAGCACGTGCATCACTTGTTCTAAATCTTCGATCGATTGCTAGTTCCGGACTTTCAATGATGTTGCAAAATTGGTACCACTCTTTTTCAAGGACTAATCCTAGAAATACCCAGCCCTCACTGCATTTATATAGCCGATAAGTCGCGCCTATTCCCATTAGTTCGTCGTCTAGCTTCGGGCGATCAGGCTTACCGTCATACCAGATGAAGTCGTCAGCATTTGCCCATGCGTTTGCGCCCATCATATCTACAAATATTTCCTGTCCTCGCTTAGTTTTCAGTCTGTTGTAGAGTCCCATCATCGCGACGGAGGTAATCACAGCCGTAGTATTTGGATCAGGATTGACCTCGTTTGCTCGGGTGAGACGTCGAGCGGCCTCTCGAAGATCATCTATATTGTCTGTATTTTCCTGAATATGTCCGGCTTGATAAAAGGCACCACCAAGCGCTGCCCCAGGTATTGGGTGCGTGGAGGGCCTATGTGAGCTGGGTCCATGACTCCCATATCCGTTCATGGTGACGTAAATAATCTCGGGATTCACCTTAATAGCGTCTTCATATGATATTTCTAATTTTTCTGGCACGCCCGGACGATAATTATGAATTACGATGTCAGCTTTTTCAAGTAATTTTGTAACAATGGCTCGTCCTTCGTCTTGTTTCAAATCGACGACGATGCTTTCTTTACCTGCATTTGTCTTCATTGCTGAGATACCCCCGCGACCCATACCTCGAAAAGGATCTCCGCCAGGTTGTTCTATTTTTATCACACGAGCACCAAGGTCAGCAAGATGAGCTGAGGCGAGAGGGCCCGCAATGATAGTTGCAAAATCCAATACCAGTACTCCATCAAGAGCGGGTGAACCTGAATGGTCACCGCTGGTAAATGGTAGCCATGGTTGGCGGGGTGATTTTACTTCTTGATCGAATACCTCAAAGGTATGTTGCCCAGGATTAGGGATTATGCCATTAATTTCAGCGGGGGTTTTTGTAAAGCGAGCGAGGGGACCAAGCTGTTTCATGGGTGGTCTGTCCTGATCGGTTTCGCCAAACATACCGAGCACGGCTTCAGTTACAGACGTGGTTTCCTTAAGTCGCGGTCCTCTCCCGTCTGGGAGTTCAACTACATGTCCATTTTCAGTTAAATCAGGATCAGTGAGAGCTGATTGCGTTGTTTGCCAAGGATGAGCCACGACTCCGCCATGGTCCGAGAATATTTGCATCCATTCGTCGGTGGTTTTTTCTCGCATACGCAGCAGCATTGCATTTCGAAATTCTTCTCGGGCTTCTTCCGGCCACTCAAAAGGAGGGCCTTCATAGCGCTCGTCTCCATAAATTTGAAAGAGCTCGGCCGCAACTATGAAATTTTCAAAAAGATGTTGAAGTAGATTGCCTAATTGAATCCAGTCACCATCTTTTGTTTGAACTGGGTGATAGTTAATCGTGGGCATAGCAACAGCGGGCGACGGAAACATATTTAGCATATCCTCCCATGAGTCTGGATCTTTTTCTATTAGACTTTGTAGCGTCAGTCCCGCCAAGTCATAAGGGAGTAAACCTTGTAACAGACTTGTTTCGACATATTGCCCAAAGCCAATACGTTCGCGAGCATATAGTGCAGCAAAAATTCCCGTGATCGCAGCTTGCGATGTCGCATGTGATGAGGCTTGTACCGCCGAGTATGTAGGGCCTTCACGAGGTGCGAGCCCACTGAATGCTTGCATTCGGCCTGCTTTAGCAGCCACTACACCCTCATAGCCTGGATAACCTACATATGGACCATAAGGTCCAAATCCAGATATCTGGCAGTAGACTAGGCCGGCATTTCGGCTTGCAAGTACGTCGTAATCGCAACCTAGATCTACGGCGGAGTGCGCACGGAAGGAGGTAAGTACGACATCAGTAGTCTCTACTAACCGATACAATCGTTCACGTTCCACTTCGCGTTTCAAATCTAGTTCTACGGAGCGTTTACCGCGGAGCCACATGGGGGCATTAATTGCGGTCCTAAAAGGATCGCCGCCCGGCCGTTCAATTTTGATGACGTCGGCACCAAAATCAGTTAGGGCCATAGTGGCCATACCACCTACGGGGCCAGACGATAAATCAAGGACGCGAAGATGTTTAAGTGGTAATTCCATAAACGTAGCCTATCTTGAATAGCCTCAAAATGCGATCATTTTAGCTTCATTGCAGTACTTCTTGTATCTCAACCACTCTTTTTTCTTGAACTGATTTTTCGGCAGCCAGTCCCATGACAACTGACCATAGGCCATCATCGGCAGTTACCTGCGGTGGTTGATTATTCATTATTGCCTCAATAAACCCAAGGTGCTCATAATAAGTTGCGCCACCGTGTCCGGATGCAATATCTGACTGAATGGGCACATTGATTTTTTTGATTCGACTGGGATTCCGATAGTCGCCGAGTTTCCAGTCGGGCCAGGAGTCTTCTCTTAGACCGATTGTTACTGTAGAGGATGGCTGGCGGCATTCTATTTTTCCAGCTTCACCTACAATCTGAATTTCTGTTTGTTCTGTGCTTTGTTCAGCAAACATGCAGAGATCGAGCATCGCTCGGGCCCCTGAATCGAAGTCAACAATTACAAAGGCATTGTCTAAAATATCTGGAGTTTCACTATCGTAGCTTTCATTTTTATGGTTGAGCCCAATACTTCCTGATCCGAAGACCGAGACAGGATCGGACTTTAAGATAAATCGCATCAGGTCAAAGAAGTGACAGCATTTTTCAACCAGAGTTCCACCGGTGTTCCGATTGAACCGATTCCAGTCACCTATTTTCGGCAGGAAGGGGTGTCGATGCTCACGAATAGATAACATGTGAATTTGCCCGATCGTTCCTAAATGGGCTTCATTTATAGCGTAGCTGACTGGGGGCGCATATCTATATTCCATACCTGTCCAGACGACGCCTGGATAATTGTGTAACAGATCTGAAATCATTTTTGCATCTTTGATTGATGTGGCTAAGGGTTTTTCGATCAAAATATGTTGGTTATTGTGAATCAGTTTCGGAAGCATTTCAGCATGTGTGTGGTTTGGTGAGGAAATAATCAGAGCATCAATATCGTCTCTCTTGCAGAATTTATCAAAATCGTCGTAGGCTTTTGCAGTTGGTATGAGCTCTGATGCTTGAGTGCGGGAGGTTTGATCGGGGTCGTAAAAGGCGGCAACTTCAACGTTTGGGATTAGTGAGAGTATTCGAATGTGCTCTCGACCCATTAAGCCCACTCCTACGATTCCATACCGAAGGATTCGATCATTCATTTGCTAATCTCCGGTCCTTAGCTTTTGGCTAGTGTTAGTGGTTTTTAGGTTGTCGATCTGGCCCCGGAGGGCCAGCAAAAGCTTGAGCTATTTTTAGATATTCGGAAGCACTTTTACCCTCACTTTTTATTTGAGTATCGTCTAGATGTAATCTTCTTGTGACTACCCGACAAAATTCACTTGCAGAGCCGGTAATGCGATTTTTTGCTTCGGGATCACCCCATTCCCATATATCGCCAGACGGTGATATTAATTCAACTCTGATTTCCGTAGTCGGTACATCAAGACCACGGTTTTGATAGGCAAACCCTCGGGTGATGACTCCAAGATGGGCTACGTGTAACAAACGGTCTGAGTCAACAGGAGTAATTTTTGCAGCATCAAGCGCATCTAGACCGTGCGACCAACACTCCATTAAGCGAGCAGTCGCGAAAGACCGAACGGACATGGGTGGTCCAGCCCAAGGTAATCGATCCTTGGCATCAAGTTTTCTGAGTGCGTCGTTCTGTTCTTTTCTAACTCTTCGCCACCAAGCCAATAATTCTGGAATTGATAAATTCCTAGCTTGTCTTTGTCGATCATTTTGAAGAGTATCTTTGGGAGTATTTGTTTGATCAGAAGGCGCTCTGACCGGCATTTCTTTTTTTGTTGCGACATGTGCGGCAGTTTCGTCGACATCAGCAAGATGAGAGATACAGTCACGTAAAAGCCAGCCATCCGCTGGAGATTTATTTTCCCAAGTGTCTAAGTCTATGTCTGCGAGGGCTCCATCTAGGTAGTCCTGCTCATCCTTAAGATCGTCCAGTAATTGAGTCATTGCGTCTTTATTTTTCATGATTCTGAGTTTAGCGCTGAAAGCCATTTTCCACATGCATTTATTTGCTGACGTACGGAACTTTTTTTGTTACTCTTTTGACGCAATGTATACATGAGGGATTGGTAGGTATTTAATGTCAGATCATCCGATGCGCGGAAGAACAGCAATATCAGGACTGGGTGAAACCAAATATTACAAGCGTGCGATGGCTCCAGATGGTGAATTCAAGATGTGCTTGGAAGCGATTTTGTTAGCTTGTGAAGACGCTGGTATTGACCCCAGGGATATTGATGGGTTTTGCTCTTATTCCAACGAACGATCTTCTCCGGATCGGATAGCGGCTGCTCTTGATATTAAAGAGATGCGCTTATCAAATATGTTTTGGGGTGGCGGTGGCGGTGGCGGTTCAGGTGCACTGGCTAACGCGGTCTCAGCAATTATTTCTGGCCAATGTGAGGTAGTTGTCGTGTATCGTGCCTTGGCCCAAGGTCAATTTGGGAGATTTGGGCAGGGCGCCGTTGTAAATGAAGTAAATAATGATGGTAAATGGACTGCTCCATTTGGATTAATGTCACCTGCTCAATCATTTGCTATGCGTGTCAGAAGATTTATGCACGAAAATGGTGTTCAGCAAGAAGCACTTCGAGCAATTTCTATGGCGTCTTATCACCATGCCCAGCAAAATCCTCGGGCAGTTATGCATGGCAGGGAACTGACAGAAGAAATTTATGATCAGTCCAGATGGATTGTTGAACCTTTTCATCTGTTCGATTGCTGCATGGAGAATGATGGTGCGGCTGCAATTATCGTGACGTCGGTGGAGCGTGCCCGAGACTTAAAGCCGACGCCCGCAGTGGTTTTGGCAGCGGCTCAGGGGTCGACAGCCCGAAATCAGGCTCCAGCTCATAATGCGGACATATATGCCACATCAAATTTTCAGCATGTTGGGAAGCGGTTGTACGAGATTGCGGGCCTAACTCCTAACGATGTCGATGTATCTCAGGTTTATGAGAATTTCACAGGCGGAGTTATGATGAGCATCGTTGAGCATGGCCTTTGCTCAGCTGATGAAGTAAACGACATATTTACCCTTGAGAATTTTAAGTCCACAGGTAAACTGCCTATTAATACAAGTGGAGGAAATCTAGCCGAGTGCTATATGCATGGCTTGGAATTGATTATTGAGGCAGCCCGACAAATTCGCGGGCAGTCTCCCAATCAGGTATCGGATGCCGAGGTGGCTCTAGTTGCGTCTGGCCCGATGGTGACTCCGGTAAGTAGTTGTATTTTGGGGGTAGATCGATGACGACAGGTGAACTTTCTCAGTGGCATGCTTCTGAACCAGATAACTATTTACCGCCTGGGCTCGCGGCTCCGAGGCCTTGGCAAGATGGCTTAGATACCCCTTATTGGGATGCGATTGAACGAAATAGTTTAGTAGTACAATATTGCGATTCTTGCGACGCTCATCAATGGGGACCGGAATGGATTTGTCACAGATGTCACAAATTTGATCTTGAATATGTGGAGATCGAGCCGAAGGGTAAAATTTATTCTTGGGAGAGGGTTTGGCATCCGGTGCACCCCGCTCTTCAAGCGAGTTGTCCTTATATGGTTGTGCTAGTTGAACTACCAGGCGCAGATAATGTTCGTATGGTGGGAAACCTACTCGGTGATCCATTGCGGCCTATAACTATCGGCGAGGAAGTAGAAGCAGTCTTTGAACATCACAAGGACGTTGATCCACCATATACGTTAGTCCAGTGGAAACGTGTTGGAGATTGAACTACTCGCGAGTGTTTGGTCGGATGATTTCTTCGTTATGTTAGGTACTTAGCTAGAAAAATTGACAGATCAGATATTGAATCTTGATTGATTTCGTGTTGCATTGAGTATTCTTTCATTGTTACGTTGGCACCTCGCGTTTCAAGCCTTTTATATGATTCTCGACCACGTTCAATGTCGACCATAGGATCGTCAGTACCGTGTTGCACGAGTATCGGAAGGTCTGTTGGTAAACTGTCTATTTGATCTAGATCGTCAGGCAACCACGTTGATAAGGCAGCAACCGCAGATGTTGTAATTTGATTGCTGAATGCTAGTCGATAGGCTAGCGACCCCCCTTGGCTAAACCCTACCAGTGCTACTTTTTCTTCTTTCGCAGCGTACTTTCTTAACGCCGCCGGAATAAAAGATTCAAGCACAGAGACCATTTCTTCAATGTCGCCCTCTATTTTTTCGCCGTGCTCATCGCGCTGTTCCCAGGTAAACATTTGATTGTTCGAAGGGGCTTGGTAACCGGCAGGGACACCAACTGTGTGAGGCGCCTGCGGACAAATTATCAACGCTTTTCCTTCACAAAGATGCGGCGCGAGCGGAAGCAAATCTAGACCGTGAGCTCCGTATCCATGCAGCAATATAATAGTAGGAAGATTTAGATCGGAGCTATTTTTGGGGCTGTAGACTGCGTGGGTTAGCAGGGCTAAATCGTCTTCGTTGTGTACCATAGGACCTCTAATCTCCTAGTTTCTCAAGGTTGGGTTCAACTAGCTGTTGTTTGATGTTTAAAGTATAGTTAACAAGGGAATTAGCCATGGCAGTTGAGATTACATTATTTAGTCAAGATATCACTTGCGAAAGTTGCATTGAGACTATTAAAGCGACTACAGATGCCACTGATGGTGCCAAATTTCTAAGTGGAGATGCGGATAGGCGCTCATTTTCACTTTCTCTCGAGCAAGGGCTAATACTCGATACGTTGCAGATTCGGTTGGGGGAGGCCGGGTACTCTTTAGGATCGGCAGCGCTTGCACCAGTAGCAGGTTCGTCTGGTGCGAAGTACGATCCCAAGCCTGTGATTGATGCGACTGATTACGGTGCAGAAATTTCATATACTTGCCCATGTGGCAGTTCTACAGAAACGGTCGAATTTCATCGGGCACTCAAGAGACAGACTATTCAATCATGTTGTGATCATCATGCAATTGCTGAAGTCACTGCCGCTTGGCGACTTTTGGACGAACTCGGTTCGAATTATCAAATCGAGAGCACCCAAGTTGAGATGCCATGGGGACAATCGATGGAGTTTGCAATCGCTCGTTTGATCACAAGGTCTTTGTAGCAGATACATCGACTGGTGAGTGAGATGAATTCAATTATCGGAACCGTACTAAGCGGATCTGTTTCTGGGATGACTTGCGCCTCATGCGTTAGAAGAGTGGAGTCAGCACTTTTAGAAATCGAAGGAGTAACCATTGCGTCTGTAAATCTGGTTACAAATAGCGCCATAATCGAAGTCGAAGAGATTGCAGATAATACTGAGGGCGCACTAACGGCAGCAATTAAGCAGATTGGATACGAGTTAGAGTTTCCAAGTGGCGAATCGAAGTTTTCATGGCTGGAATCAGTTTTCCGCAGACAAGACAGAGAAATCGCAGTTCTTCGATTTAGGACATTTATAGGAGTCCTTACAGCAATACCTGTTCTGCTATTTATGTGCGCTCGTTTTTTTTTCTCGTTTGAAATTGTTGATTCATCTATTCGATTGTTTGATATTGAGGCTAGTAAGTTTGTGTCGTTTGTCTTAGCGAGCGTTTCGATCAGTTGGATTGCCGCTCCAATTCACACAGCAACGTTACGGTCTCTGAAAAGCAGATCAGCCGATATGAATACGCTTATAACGCTTGGAATCACCGCAGCGTACATATATAGCGTGGTTGTCTTATTTACGCCTTTCGCGTGGGTATCGATACAGATTTCGAATCAGGCGCTTTATTTTGATGCAGTCGTCTTAGTAGTGTTTTTCTTATGGTTAGGGCGTTTTCTAGAGGCGAGGGCTCGGCATAATGCGGGGCAGATGTTACGAAATCTAGCGTCGACTTACCCGGAGACAGCAAATGTAATCGAGACTGATGGATCTGAGTTTCAGATCCCGGCAAAAGCGGTCAGGACGGGTGAAGTTGTGATTGTTAGGGCAGGTGAAAGAGTGCCTGTTGATGGACAGATTATCGAGGGAGAAACTTCAGCTGATGAATCGATGGTCACTGGTGAGTCTAAGCCTATCTCAAAGGGGGTTGGTGACTTATTGATCGGTGGGAGCCAGAATATCAATGGCACTGTGAAGGTGAAGGTAACAACCGTTGGCGATGCAAGTGTTTATTCAAATATTGCTCAACTTGTCGAGCGTGCTCAAGCATCGAAGGCACCAATTCAGGAACTTGCAGATAGACTCGCGTCGGTTTTTGTGCCAGCGGTCTTGTGTCTGGCCATTTTTACATTCTTTGGTTGGTGGTTTTTTGGTCCTTCTAATGGATTTACCTTCGCCGTCATTAACTCGGTCACTGTTTTGGTAGTTGCGTGTCCGTGTGCTCTGGGTCTCGCAACTCCAGCAGCTATCGCGATGTCAGTAGGTCAGGCTGCAAAATCAGGAATATTAATTTCTAATGCTGGGGTTTTTGAAAATTTAACCAAGACGAAAAAACTATTATTTGATAAAACCGGGACTCTAACCCATGGGACACCTCGCGTAACCCAGATAGCCACTAGTGCGGACTCAACGTTTAGTGAGGAAGAGCTAATTTTTATGGTGGCAAGCGCTGAGCGAGGATCAAACCATCCACATGCAACCGCAATGTTTGACCTTGCTCGTGACAGAAATATTGAACTTGTTTGGCCTCTGACCTTCAGAGCCTTACCAGGAAATGGGATTACTGCCGAGCTCAGCAGGGATGATGAAGAATATAAAGTGGTTATTGGAAATAGTGCCTTACTTTTATCGCAAGATATTTCAGTGAGTGGTCTGGATGATATTTTTGAGAAGTCCGTTTCGGATGGCCTAACTCCTGTTTTTCTGGCAGTCAATGGATCTGCAGTAGGGATATTTGGGCTAGAAGACTCGATAAGAGTAGATGCCGAATCAGTTATTTATGGTCTCAGACGATTCTCAGTAGTGCCTGTGATGGTCTCTGGCGACATTGCTCCGGTCACGAATCTTGTTGCTAAAAAAGTAGGAATTGATTTGACCTTTTCAGAGATTAGTCCGGCAGAAAAGTACCAAATCGTAGCAGCCGAGCAAGAGAGCCAAACTGGGCTTGTCGCGATGATTGGTGATGGTATTAATGATGCACCAGCACTTGCTCAAGCTGACGTTGGTATATCTATGATGAATAGTTCTGACCTTACTCAAAGTAGTGCAGGAGTGAATTTTTTGCGACCAGATTTATCAGGACTTTTGTATTTATTAAAGCTATCTCATGCCACGATTCGAGTGATGCGACAGAATCTAGGCTGGGCTTTCATTTATAACTTACTTCTGTTGCCGATTGCGATGGGGGCGGGCTATGTGTTAACTCAATTATTTGTGGGTGATGTTCAAGTTCCCAAGTTCTTATCGATTGTTTTCTCTGAAAATTGGTTTTTGAATCCAGCTGCAGCTGGCGCGGCTATGGCATTCTCATCATTATCAGTTATTTTAAACAGTCTGCGTTTGGGGAGATTACAGGCAGACTCTTAAATATCATTGTAAATATTTCTAGATCACTAAAAAGAATTCGCTGATCGATTAGACTGGTGAGACAGTTTTATACTTTTTTGGAGGATTTTTATGGACTTCAATTTTACGACTAAGCAGACGGAATTCCGCAGTACTGTTCATGATTTTATAGAAAATAATTGGGTTAAAGGTGCTTGGGCTGCCCGAAGTGAACGTTGGAAAGCAGCTAGGGCGTATGAAAGTTCACTTGCTGATGGCGGCTGGTTAACGATGTCATGGCCGGAAGATTATGGCGGCGGCGGTGCTACTTACTGGGAACAAATGATTTTTAATGAAGAGTCAGCATTAGCTAATGCACCCTCCGGCGGACAAGGAGCTGACAGAGTAGGTCCGGTGCTTATTATTCATGGCACTGATGCCCAGAAGCAGGAGCATTTGCCCCCAATTGCGCAAGGTGAAGTGATGTGGTGCCAAGGCTATTCAGAGCCGGGTTCGGGATCTGACCTGGCATCGTTGCAAACTCGAGCGACCCGTGATGGTGATGATTTTATAATTAATGGTCAGAAAATATGGACCTCAGGAGCTATGGAAGCTGACTGGGTGCATATTCTTACTCGGACTGACGCGGAGGCGCCCAAGCACAGAGGAATTTCTTACTTCATGCTTAAGTTGGATACTCCGGGCATCACCATTCGCCCGATTTCACAGCTACATGATGAAGGTGATAGTGATGGACACGGATTCAATGAAACATTTTTTGAAGATGTCCGAGTGCCCGCGAAAAATATGATTGGCGAAGAAAACAGGGGCTGGTATGTCGCGGCGACCGCTTTAGATTTTGAACGTAGTGGAATCCATCGGATGGCGGGTGCGATCTCGCCCTATTACCGATTGTTAGAAAATGCCAAGGAGGTGAATTCAAGAGGTCGTGGCAGAAAAATATCGGATCACGCGCCTTCACGGCAGGCACTAGCTGAAACTCGTATTGAAATTGAGGTTGCTAGGTATCTTGGATATCGGGTTACGTGGATGCAAGCCTCCAATCTTGTACCCAATCAGGAGTCATCAATGTCGAAAATGTTTGGCTCGGAATTGCAACAGAGAACGGCTCGTCGTGGAATCAGCATGTTGGGACTTTATGGCGGGTTGAGACCATCTGATTCGCATGCTCCACTCAGTGGTGAATTTTGTCAGTATTACATGACTACTGTCTCGCTAACGATTGCGGCTGGTACGAGTGAGATACAGCGCAACATCATTGCAACTCGTGGACTTGGATTACCGCGGGGTTAGAAAATGTACCTTTTCGAAGGTGGTTGAAATGTGTTATAACACTGTAAGTTAACGATTTATTTACTAAAAAAATATAGTTGGAGTGACCTGATGACAACCGAGATTTCGATATCTACAGATGAGAGAATCGCCCTTATTGGGCATTTAATGCGCCGAGTTGGTGTGGGTGCCAGTCGCGACAGACTTGAGTCTCTTTCAGAGAAATCGTATGAGCAGTTGGTAGAAGACCTGCTGAGCCCGAATCTGTATGCTGACCCAGATGTAGATCTATTGGACAGATACCTGCCACAATCAGCAAGTCCTGATACTGGCGCTACGTGGGCCGCCCGATGGATGTATAACCTTGCGCAGAGTGATCGCCCATTAATGGAAAAAATGGCACTGTTTTGGCATCATGTGTTCGCGACTGCATGGTATAAGGCTGAGAATGGGCCGGCAATAGTGCAACACATGGAGATGTTTAGAGAAGTTGGCCTTGGTAATATGCGCGATATCTTGTTAGCTCTTTCTAGAGATCCAAACATGATTTTTTGGCTAGATAATTCTGAGAGCAGAGACGGTGCAGTTAACGAAAACTACGGTCGGGAACTATTAGAGTTGTTTTCGATGGGTATTGGAACCTATACCGAAACTGACGTCAAAATGGCTGCTAGGGCATTTACTGGATGGACTTTTAAGCAGCCGATTCCTCTTTACCCGTATGGCGGATATGCGGCAGAATTTATTTATCATCCTGAGCAGCATGATAACTCGGAAAAAGAATTTCTCGGCGAAAAAGGAAATTTCAATGGAGAAGATATTATCGACATTATAGTGAAGCAGGAGGCATGTGCTCGCTTCATTTCACGGCATTTGTATAATTTTTTCGTCGCTGACGAACCGCAAGTACCTGCATGGAGTATTACTCCGCCCCAGGATCAGCAAGCAATTGATGAACTTACAGGCGTATTTTTGGATTCGGATGGTGATTTAACAGCAGTAATGCGAGTCTTATTGAATGCAAATTGGTTCAAGGATGCACGTTTCAAAAAAATAAAGAGTCCTGCCGAATTTGTGGCTGGTGCGTTGGTACTGTCGGGCTTGCCAGAAACACCGGACCCTATGTTGGCCTCATTGAACGCTGCGACGACCGCGATGGGGCAGCAATTGCTTAATCCACCTACCGTTGAGGGCTGGCATACAGGGAAAGAGTGGCTGGACTCTGGAACACTGACTGAAAGAGTAAATTTCGCAGTAAATCAAGTTGCAGAAGCGTCACTTCCTGGGGTGAGTAGTATTCTGTCGAAAATTCAGTCGCACGGTGATAATTTATCATCAGAGGAATTGGTAAATTTATGTTTGGATCTCACTGGTCACGTGGAGATTAGTGGTGACACCCATGCGGCACTTGTTGATCTTGCGAGTCAAGGAGGACAGCTCCAATTTGATACGGAAGTAAATGTCACAGAGAGTCAAAAGCAGATTATTAGACTTTTGCAGCTGATTGTATCGGCGCCTGAGTATCAATTCGCCTAATAAGAGTATTTAATAGAGGAGATATCTATGACGACTAAGAAGAAAGATCCAGTTTTAGTTGTAGTTCAGCTATCAGGTGGCTTGGATTTTATGAATACACTGATTCCGTATACGGATGGTCGTATTTATGACTGGCGACCTACGGTCTCGGTGGCTGCAGAATCTACTATTTCTCTTGATGATCGGCTGGCATGGCATCCTTCTGCGCAAGCACTGTCTGAGCTCTATAACGCTGGCAACGTGGCAGCTATCCAAGGTGTTGGCTATGAGAACGCGAGCCGATCTCACTTTCGTGCCATGGATATAATGCATACCTGCGAACCTGAAAAAGTAGCAACCGAAGGCTGGTTGGGTAAAGTCACCCGTGAATTAGATCCCAATTCAGAAAATCCATTAACTGCTGTCTCTATTGGGAGAGGTCTACCTAGAGCGTTAGTTGCACCAGGGGTAACGGCAACATCCGTGGGCAATCTGGACAAATTTGGGTTAATGACAAAGATTGAGCAAGTAGAGGAGCGAACCGCTAACCTTGATATTTTCAAGCGAATGTATAGCCCAGCCGTGGGTAACGGATTGGTCAATGACTACCTTGCTCAGACTGGACGCGATATTCTGCGAGGTGCAGATATGTTGGCGGATGTGCCTTCTCGGTATTCAAGTGATGTGGAGTATGCGAACAATCCCATCGCTCAGGCGCTTCGCGACGTCGCACGGATACATACCGCGGGCATGGGTACCCGAGTGTTTTATACGAACCACGTGGGGTACGACTATCACTCTCTCGAGAATGAAGTTCACCCGCGCATGTTGACTGAACTAACAGAAGCAATATCTGATTTTATGACTGATATCAGAAATCATGACGCATCGGAAGAAGTGACTATCTTAGTCTTTACCGAATTCGGAAGACGGATAATGGATAATGGCTCGGGAACCGATCACGGCACTGGTGGTGGTGCATATATCATTGGCGACCACGTATCTGGAGGTTTGTACGCGGAATATCCATCACTTGATCCAAAGGATTGGTTGTATGGTGAAGACTTAACGCACACGATTGATTATCGAAGCATATACACCAGTATTCTTGAGCAATGGATGGGCATGGATGCTCAACCAATTGTCGGTGGTACGTATGAGCAAATTAGACCATACAACACAACGATGTTGGTTTAGATTACTAAAAAAGCGAGAAAAAGATATGACTACAGATATAAAGAAGACGGACACCGCTGATTATGAGGTTTTGCTCAGGGCTGGGTTTCCGTACGAAAAGACATTGGGGATGCGGCGGATAACTTGGTATCCCATTGATATAGAAGTTGGCCCTAATAATGAAGTCTACTGTCTAGGCCGATTCGATGTGGGGGGCAGTATTAGGACTGTAAGTTGGGATGATAAAGATTTAGGTGGAATTGGTGGCGGCTGGACTTGGCCCGCCGGAATAACCAAGGACCAAGATGGTCTTTTATATATATCAGATGAAGGTGCTCATAATATTACGATGCTAAAGACGGATGGTGAAGAGATTGGCCGATGGGGAGAATATGGTTCAGAACCTGGTCAATTAAATAGGCCATCTCATATGGCATTTGACTCCGATGGAAATATATTGATATCAGACACGCAGAATCACAGGATTCAGAAATTTTCTTCTACTGGAGAATTCATATCTTCGTTCGGGACTTTTGGTGACCAGCCTGGTCAGTTTAATATGCCTTGGGGTATTTCAGTCACGCCAGAAGATAACATCGTCGTTGCTGACTGGAGAAATGATCGAATTCAAGTATTCGATTCATCTGGAACTGTCCTCGAGGTTGTAGGTTCATCAGGATCTGGTCCTGGGCAATTGTCTCGCCCAGCAGGAATATCAGTTGATGCCGACGGAGATATATACGTAGTTGATCGAGGTAATGGTAGGGTTTTGCAATTTGATCGGAACGGCCGACACGTGGAAGAGTTCATTGGAGACTCAACACTTGGTGAAATGGGACGAATTTACATACTAACTAATTTAAAGGTATTACGACTTCGTGATATGGCTGATCTCGAGCCCACGAAGAGATTTAAGTCACCGAGTTCGGTTAGAACCCAAGATGGCCGATTGTTTGTAGGCGATTATGGCTGTCACCGAGTTCAGGTATATAAGAAAGAGGCATACAGACTAGCTTCAGAAGAAGTTATGGATTTACCCAAAGTGCCAAATTTATTTACGGTCTGAATCCATGCCAATAATGATTGGTTTTTCTCAGCACAGGAAGACGCTGCTTTCGGAAGAGCTAGACCGTGTCAGGAGAGAATTCCCTTCACTAGGCCTCATCAAAGTGTGGTTAGCTGGTGACTTTTCACGGGGCTATGTTGATTTTGATACGCCATTGGAATTTTTGATTATTAGAGATACCACTGATCCATATCCAAAAAGGGCAGACTTTTTCACAGATCATTTGCGCCCGCAAGTTGAGACACATTTTCATGTGTACAATCCGGATGAATTTAGTCAGGGCGAGTGTGAGGATCGGTTTGTAGAACTAACACTGAGGGCCGGCGAATTGATCTATGGTTAGGACGTTGATGAATGTCGATTAATTCAAATGAAAGCCTCAACCGACGGCGCAAGAGAGAAGCTGATAGATGGCTTACTCAGTCCGGTCATGATCTTGATTCAGCTCGTTTTCTAATGCAGTCTGGAATGTATGCGTTGGTATGTTTTTTATCTCATCAAACCGCTGAGAAGGCTGTCTCAGCATATTTATACGCACGAGGGGTTGAGATGTTGTGGGGTCATGGCCTAGCTGATTTATGTGAGGACGCAATGGCATTTGAGCCATCTTTTGATTTAATCAAGTCAAGTGCGGTGCAGCTTGATAAGCATTACTTGGGTGCACGGTATCCTAGTGTTCTTCCAGCAGGGGTGCCCTTTGAATCTTATTCATCTGAAGATGGAGACCGGGCCCTGGTAATTGCTCAGGACACATACGACTTCGTTGTTGAGCAGTTGAATCTATTCATGGGCCATGACTAATAAGTTCGCTTGCGGACCAGAGATCAGTATAAGCACTTAATTCAATTAGTTTTCGCCATCAAGCACGGACGCCGCAATTTGTTCGAGCGCGCGTCCTTCGATTGGGGGGTTAAATAGTCCGCTCCGGACGTCTCGAAAGTAACGTTCAAGTGGTCGAGATTTTTCAAGTGCCGCGCCTCCAACAATACGAATAGCTAGGTCTGTAATCTGAATTGCGGAATCGATAGAGCTTAGTTTGGTCATGGATATTTGCGGTAACAGATCAGGTCGGTCTTCTGGGTTAAATTCCCAATCTTCGGCTGATGTGAGTAGCGTATTTTTCGATAATCTGCGGAGTGATTCCATTCGGGCTACTTGTTCGCGGACGTGTGGAATTTTAGAAATTGGTGCCGGTGCTCCAGTAGGCTGTCTATTTTTAGCAAAGTCAATTGCATAGTCACACGCGGCAGACGCAACTCCTAAATTAGCTGCACTAAGTAGCAGAGGAAACCATGCAGCACCATCGATTCCATCATTGGACGGCGATTTGGGGTTAGCACGCTGAATGAAATCATCTGCGTTAACTTTTACATTTTCGAAGACTATGTCATGTGATCCTGTTGCTCGCATAGACATAGAGTCCCAAGTTTCTGTAATGGATATCCCATCCATGTCCATTCTCTGGGCGATTCTTGCCGTATCGTTGCTACCGTCTTCAACTGCAGCAAAAGTAATCGCATACGTCAGTTTTGGAGCTAATGTTGACCAAGTTTTACGACCATTAAGTAGCCATTTCCCATCTCCATCCGGAATCAATGTGGTTGCTGGACGACCTCCCCCTCTGGGCGATCCCAATTCAGGTTCTGATGCGATGTTATTTAGCAGTGATCCGTTGGTAAGTACTGACTCGAATAGTTTTTCCCGAAGATGTTCAGGCCATTTTTGTGCAATTGCTTCAGTTCCGACTGCCATGTGATGCATGCCGACACCGAGTGCCGTTGAGCCATCCCCAGAGGCAATTGCGTATTGAGCTAAGGTGAGATCTGTAAGGCCGTAACCCGGTCCACCATATGTTTTAGGGACTGCCGACTTGAGATAACCGCTGGTTTTCATCAGTTCAAAATGAGAATGAGGAAAACTGTTAGCCCGGTCATGCTCAGCAGCGGTTTTACTGATTTCGGCCGAGATTATTTCGGCAAGGTCAAGAAGTTTGGCTTGGTCATCGGTTTTAGGCCACATTTTAATAAAAGGACTGGATTCTTATTGACTAGCTGAATGAACGCAACTGGCTAATAATAGATTCCGGTTCCAACCCCTCCTCCGGCAGCGATTACTTCACCTGTCACTGCAACAGAAAGTGGTGAGGCAAGGAATGCAACAAGCGCGGCTACATCAGAGGAATCAACTAACTTTCGAATACTATTTTGATTCGATAATTCGTTTTCAATTTCGTCACGTGTCTTCTTTTTTTGCTCCATTTGTTCACGTATGCGTGATTCAGTCGCCTCAGTCCGTGTCAAACCTGGATGGATACAGCTAACTGTGATTCCAGAAGGTCCAAGCTCATCAGCTAAATTTTTTGTTAGCGCTGCGACAGCTACATTTCGGATGCTGCCCACTGCACTTCCGCTGTTCCGCGCCTGCATTCCAGAAATATTTATGATTCTGCCCCAAGTTGATTTTTTCATGAACGGCACCACAATTTGCGCACATCGTAAGTATCCCATGACTTTTGTGTCGACTTGCGGAAGCAAATGCTCTTCCCAGTCAATTTCACTTAAAATTGGTCGTGGCCCTCCTGGCTCGGCCGCATTGTTGACTAATATGTTGATATCACCGCAGCGGGTAGTTATTTCGCTGACCATTTGTTTGATAGAAGACAAGTCTCTCGTGTCGCAAACATATCCAGTTACTTGACCGGTATATTTTTCGTCTAGTTCAGTGACAGTAGCATTTAGTCGATTTTGATCGCGAGCTGCGATCGCAACCTGTACTCCTTCATCAAGGAGTCTTTCAGCAATAGCTTTGCCTATTCCACGACTGCCGCCTGTAACTAGGGCCACTTTTCCTTTAAGCAGAAGATCCACGAGTATGAAACCCTTTCTGGTTATCCAACGAGTTCTTTGAAAGCCTCGAATCGTTTATGTGGATCAGCCTCGTTTACACTAACTCCATGCAGGTCAAATCCAGCCTCGGTAGCTTCTTCTATGTAATCGATACATTCACCAGTAGAACCTGCAACTCCTAGGCTGTTGACTATTTCTTCGGGCATGGCTGCAGCTCCAGCCGAGGAGCCACCATCTTCCCATGCACGCCTAACCGCATTCGCCTCGTCGGCATAGCCCATTCGACTGAAGTGCTCATAGTAAAAGTCTCCCATTCGTGCGATGTAGAAGGCAGCGTTAGCGGCCGTGCCCATTCTTACACGCTCAGGATTATCGGTGACGGTTATACCGCCTGGGTTTCTCACGTCAATATCAGTTCGTGCTCTACCAGCATTATCGACATATTTGTAAAATTCTGCTAATTGTGGCTCCCACTGTTCCTTTGGAAAGAAAATAGGAATCCATCCGTCAGCTATTTCAGCCGTTTGCTGAACTGATTTCGGAGTGACTGAGGCTATATGAATTGGAATGTGGCTACGCACTGGATTGAAACGAAGTGTAAATCCACGCTCGAGCTTATAAATATTTCCATCGTAGTTGAGAGGTTCACCCGACATAATTATATTAATAATTTCGGTATATTCTTTAATTCTCGTGAGGGGTTTTTCGAATTTAATGCCGTGAAAATGCTCGATTACTTGTGGTCCTGAAGAACCAAGTCCAATTACCATCCGTCCGTTAGAAAGTTCATCGAGTGTGGCAAAATGCTGTGCTATTGCGCCAGGCGATCTTGAGAAGTTATTAATAATTCCAGTACCAAGTTTGATATTAGTCGTTTCTCGTGCAATTACTGCGAGGAGCGTAAGTGCGTCGCGCCCCCAAGCTTCCGCAATATTTAGCTGCTCAATTCCCGCATCATCAGCTATTTTTGCATCTTCTATTACTTTGTCAAGATCGAATTCGCCTTGCCAATTCAAGCCAATACTTAGCCTTCGTGCCATGTTATATACCCCTCATTTGCTATAGTTAATATCAATATTGTCTTTCAGTATATGCGCATCTGGACGATGAATAAATCAACGACTATCTAGAGTTATAAAGCGTGAGATTTTCTTTCGTAAGTTCATTACCAAGTTCTTCTTGAAATGAAGAAAAGTCTTCTAAATCCCACTCTGCCACAAAAATAATGGACTTGCCTGATTTTCCTGCTCGCCCAGTTCTACCTGTTCGATGAATATATTCTTCCGTGTTTTGCGGAAAGTCGAAATGAACAACATGGGTGATTTCCGGAATATCAATTCCCCGCGCCGCCACATTTGTGGCAACTAGCAGGTCTAATACGCCCTCACGAAATTGTTTCACCACGCGGTCTCGAGTTCTTTGGTCCATATCTCCGTGCAGTGCACCTACTTTAATACCTTCACCGGACAACGCTTTGGCTAGTCGTTCGACCATTCTTCTCGTTCGACAGAATACTAGGCTTTTACCTCTGAGCTCTCGTTCAATCAACTCTTTTAACGCAATTATTTTGTCACGTTCAGCCACTTCGACATATGTTTGTTGAATACTTACGGCTGCCGAGAGCTCTTTATCTATCGCTAGCGTTTCCGGGTCTTCCATGAATTGCCAAATTAGTCGCTTGATAGTTGTGGGCATAGTTGCAGAGAAGAGAGCAGTTTGGCGTGCGCGTGGCGTCTGCGACAGGATTTTTCTAATTGCAGGAAGAAAGCCTATATCTAGCATTTCATCTGCCTCATCTAATACTGCGAATGAGACTTTCCGCAGGCTTAATGTTCGCCGCTGCAAGTGATCAAGCACGCGTCCAGGTGTTCCTACGACTATGTGTGGATTACCTTCTAATGCCTGAAAGTCTTTTTTAAGTGCATGCCCACCTAACAAGCCCACTGTTTTCAGATTCCATGGCTTGGCAAGTGTAGATATAACGTCAAGTACCTGTTGCGCTAGCTCTCGAGTTGGAACTAATACAAGCCCCTGAACTTGATTTTTTCTCTGATCAAGTGTCTCAATCATTGGTGAGGCAAAGGCGATAGTTTTACCACTGCCTGTTTCGGCTAATCCAACTACGTCCTTTCCTGCTAGTAAAGTGGGTATGGTTGCAGCTTGAATGGGAGTTGGTGTGACAAACTCCATATCTCTGAATACTTCAAGCGATAAGTCTTGAAGACCTAATTTCCGAAATTCTTCAGGGAGAGTACCGACGTTCTTAAGCACATTCCCTTGCTTTTCTTCTGAATTACGAGCATTTTGTGTACGTGGAGATTCTTCAATATTTTTCACAGACTCAGCAGCTTTATCAGATATCTCCATCTGCTCAGATTGCTCGCGATTAGTAGTGGGTTCATCATTTTGTGAATTATGGGTGCTCTGTATACGTGAAGACTCTTTAATCTCTTTCACAAACTCAGCAGTTTTATCGGATGTATCCGCCTGCTCAGGTTGTTGGCGATTAGTATCGGCTTCATAGGTCTGAGAATTACTGGTGCCTTGCGTAGGTACCGACTCTTTGAGTTCGTTCGCTAGCTTAGGTTTTTCACTGGGTACCTTTGAATGCTCTGCTTGTCGCCGACTCGAGTCTGTTTTCGAACGGTTAAGGTCGCTAGCTTTTTTCTGTTGTGTGGATTTTGATGTTTCATCGGAAGGATTAATCCAACCACCAAGAGTTCGTGGACCACTTTCAATAAGCCGGTCAGTCGATTTGTGCCTGCGAGGCCGATGTCGTATTTCTGGTAGTAGCGTAGAATCGCCTCCAGCATCTTTTGGTCTAAAGGCCAAGTCTTCAGGAAGTGGTGCTTCGAAAGTTCGTTCACGTCTTCGTCGGGTGTAGTGATCTGTTTCGACTACTCTCCGGCGATTCGAGCCTCCATTAGTCCGTCGCTGTTTGTCAGACGGTCGGTCTGACTTTTGAGTATTATTGCCTGGGCGGGAATTACTTCCACGCTTGTTTGCCACGGCCGTGGCATTAGATTGTTTCATATTCGAATTTTGTGTCTTTTCTTTTTGTTGAATTTTCTCTGTATGTTTTGAGTTTCCCCGAGCTTGTGTCTGCTCATCTCTACGATTGGCGGTAGGTCTTTGTGCGCCGGAATGTGAGTTGGTTCGTCGTTTTCTAGATCTCGGCGCAGATCGATCGCCAGAATTCGACGACGAGGTTTCGTCAGCCTCTTTTTTTATTAGAGACTTGATCCAATTAACGCCACGACTCACCGGTTTACACTCCCGGTTTTCATTTCACTCATTTATATCCTTGAGCTGGTATTTTGATTCGCACACAAACGTGGACGACGGGAAAACATTAAATAGATCATAGGCGGGATTGGTCTACTCGTCGAGGCGAAAGTTAATTTACAGATCCTGGATTTGGTCCGGGCATGTTGATAACGCTTGCCTTGATGTGTCTTTGTAAGCAGATCCAGGCGATTGTTTGTGCGACGTCAATTTGATTGGGGTACGCACTTTTCGGTGGCAGATCAATACTTTCCGATAGCATGTTTACTATTAAATCATTCGGAATTCTCCGCACGGGTCCAGGTGCAATAGCATTAATGGATATTCCATTCGAAGCTTCTTGTCTGCCTAAGGTTTTCACGAGCCAGTGCCTTCCAGATTTTCCAAGAGCATAGTCGTACGGTCCCTCTTCGGATGCGACCTGCCAATTATCTGCATCGTATCCTCCTATTATCACAATATTTCCATGTTGCTTTGACCGCATTCCCGGTAATAATTCTTTTGTTAGAAGTAGGACCGGTGTTATTTCATCATTTAGATTTTTTTCCCAGTGGTCAATGTGTACATCAGTTAGTGCTGTTGGCATCCATTTACCACCTGGGCCGATTATGGCAATAGTCGGTGTACCTAGCTTGTTTTGGGCCTCTCGGAACATGCTTTTTACTTCGCTTTCGTTTGTGATGTCAGCTTTGCAGACTACCGCTTTTCGACCCATTTCAATAATTTCCTCAACTACTTTTTCTGCAGCGTCAGTAGATTGTCGGGTGTTCACAATGACATCCGCCCCTTGGTAGGCAAGTGTGAGTGCAGTTGCACGTCCGATTCCATTACCAGCTGACCCGGTAACTAGCGCTATTTCACCTTGAAGTGGGAGTTTGTTGATCGGCATGCGGGGGAGGGGGACTTTCTATTTCTGCTTTGGAGGTAAGATTGCCTAACGTAGATACGGGTACTAAGTTATGAGTACATGTCCGCACACACTTCTATTCTAGATAACATTTTAGAGCCACTTTCTCAATCTCGAGTTGAACTGTTGGCTGCCTTTAAAAGTGTTTCCGATGAGTATTTTAATACGTCTCCAGTTGGAACAGTTCAAAAAGATGTGTTCGAAGATTGGAGTATCTGTGAGATAGTTTGGTATGTTGGTGCGTTGGATGATGTGAGCAGACTTCGAATAAATGATCTAGCTGCTGGACGAGAGGCGCGGACGGGTCAAACTTCACGACGGCCGGAGCATGTAAGTAACGTAAAAGTGATGCTTGTGTGGCTCAATCAGAGCCGAGCTGCACTCCTTTCTTCAATATCACGAATAGCTAAAAATCAGTTACAGGGCGAGCCGCTACTATTTAAAGAGAATTTATCCCAGTATGAAATAATTCTGGACGAGATTATTGCTACTGAGAATATGAGCACTAGGCGGGTTTTGGATTTAGTGGAAATGTTTAGAGATGAATAAAGTGATTAGAGTATTATGACTGATTCTGAGTCGTTAGCGGCAAATGACAATCCGTGGAGCGGTCAGGTTGCACAATATAAAGAGGATATTTTCTTTGACTCTACCTTCCATAATCAACAGGTTAGCTTTCGCACCACGTATGGACTGTTCTCACCAAAAGCGATTGATGCCGGTACGGGACTACTTATTGAGGCCTTGGACGTTAACTCTGATTACGATTGTTTGGACTTAGGTTGTGGCTATGGGCCGATCGGGATCGCGCTCGCACGATTAGCGCCAGAGGGCAGAACTTTATTGATCGATAAAGACTATGTAGCTGTCGAATATTCACAACATAATCTTGAGCTGAACGGAATAGCTAATGCTGATGTGTTGTTATCAAATGGACTCAGTAAAGTATCCGACGACCGCTTATTTGATCTTATTGCGATGAATTTGCCAGCTAAAATTGGCAACGAGCTAACAACTGTGTTGTTCGCTGATTCTTTTCTTCATCTGAAACCCGGTGGTACCTTGTACGTTGTTAGTTTAGCCGGCATGCGAGGATTTATTAAGCGTTCGTTAGAGGGAATATTTGGCAACGTAAATAAATTAAAGCAGGGAAAACAACACGCGGTTCACGTCAGTTGTCGTGAAACTCAAACAAAATGAAACTACACTTAACAGTATGTCAGATATAAACAAGCAAGCACCGAGAGTGCCTGGCGTGGGACGCTATCACGAACTTCGCGAAAAGACTGCTCTAATTTTAGGAGGCTCACGGGGGATTGGACGGGCAATTTCTGAACGTCTGGCTCTCGAGGGTGTCAACTTAGTAATTAATTATTCGAGATCGGCTGAAGCGGCAGAGGACTGTGCTCAAGCGTGCCGCTCTTTGGGAGTGGATGTCCAGCTTATTCAGGGTGATATAGGCGACGAAGAAAGCTTGATGAGAGTGATTAATTTTGCTGAGAGTCGGTCATCGATTGATATTCTTGTGAATAATGCAGCGCGCGGTCTTGAGAGACCTCGATCTACACTTACTCAAAAGAGCCAACATCTTCATAAAACGATGGATGTAAATCTATTTGGACCATGGTTTGCTAGTCAAACTGTGGGAGCGACGATGGCAGAGAATGGGTCTGGAATAATCATCAACTTATTATCCCCGGGAGCATGGAAGTATATGCCGGGATATAGTGCCGTCGCTACCAGCAAGGCTGCACTTGAGTCACTGACTAAGTATCTCGGTGTTGAATTAGCATCATCGGGTGTCCGAGTATGTGGTGTCTCATCCGGCTGGGTTGAAGGATCTGATGGAGAGCATTCTTATCGTGATGAGGTAAGTGACCGCGTCAGACCTCATGTACCATCGGGCAGAAATGTAGCCCCGGAAGATATAGCAGCCGTTGTTGCTTGGCTTTCGAGTGAGGAAGCTCCAATGTTTAGTGGCCAAGTTTTACATTTTGATGGCGGTTTTGATTTGGGTTCTTGGCGAAATATCCTCGAAACTTAGTTGTGCAACGTCCAAGGGGCACTAAATATGTATTGTTATTTGGTGACATTAAATTAGGAGCGAGCGGTGACGTCGAACGATATTAGTGAGTGGTTTGTAATCGGAGTAGATGACACGTCTGATAATTCAGACGAAGTCGATGTAGATACAGCTGATTTTATGAGTCAACTTGCACTTGAACTAACTAATACTGGCTGGGGACTTGTTGAGGGAATCACTCGGCATCCATTATTTTCTTCACCTAAGATTTCTAACGATGGTGCGAATATTTCGTATGCCATAAAGCTGCATACGTCACGTTCAATTTTGGACCTTGAAGATTTCTTGGTCGATATGATTCGTAAAAATTCATGCAAAGGGTCTGATCCGGGACTTGCAATTCTCTCTCGACATTCAGATATGCCACACGTCTTGGCATTCGGTCGGCGAACTCAGACTGAGATTATGCGACTTGATTGGGCTCAAACTTTTTCGACAGAATCTAATGTAACTTTGAGAGCTCTCGGAGCAAAACGCAATGGTTCAGTTGGATCTTTGGCTGCTGCAGGATTGCGAGCGGGAGGAGATGAGCAAGCACGATTTATTGAGATTCCTGGTCTGACTAAATTAAGTGGGAAAATATCGGCAGGTGAGATCAGAGAATTGAGTCAATTGCAGCAGTTACTTAATGCCGACGACGAGCAAATTGATCGTGACGATATTATTGATCTTGGGGAAGGGATGCCCGCTCTCAAGCCACATCTCGAGTCAGGAGAACCACTTGTTCGCTTCCATCAGCATGATGATGATCGTCGACTCTGGCTTCCCGATTTAATCTTTCTTCGATAGATATTCGTACTAAGTTTGGCTACTACTAAAGTTTAGAAGCTTCCACCATTTACATATAGGCGTTGGCCCGTAACGTATGCCGCATCTTCTGAACAGAAAAACACGACAGCATCTGCAATATCTTCGGGTTGGCAGACCCGAGCAAAAGGCGACCCTTCGTCTAGCTCACGGATATTTTCTACGCCTCGTGTAGCTTTAACCAGCCGTTTACCCATGTCAGTTTCTACTAAACCAGGGCCTACTATATTCACTCGTATCCCATGCACTCTTTCTTCCTTAGCGAGAGTAAAAGCGATAGCCTCTTGTGCAGATTTGGCCATGTTGTAGGGAGCACCTCGCCCAGAAAGCGATTCAGTGGCAACTGATGAAATCATTATGACATCACCTCGTTCAGCCTCTCGCATCTGGGGCACTAATAAATGACACAGATTATGGGTTCCAAATACATGTACTCCGACTACTTTGCGGATTTCTTCGGGGCTTGTGTCGGTGATGAGCGATCCTCTGCTTGCTACGCCCGCATTATTGATAAGAATTGATATTTCACCGAGGTCATTAAGGGCTGAATTAACCATTCGTTGGCAATCCTCGAAATCGGCAACGTTACCCTGGTATGCTTTGCCAATTTTTCCAAGAGCTTGGATTTCTGCAATTGTTTCTTCTGCTGCTTCTTTATCTCGAGTGTAATTTATCGCAACATCTGACCCGGATTGTGCGAGTCCAAGGGCAATTGCCTTGCCAATTCCACGGCTACCCCCAGAGACAAATGCAGTACGATTTTCGGTGTTATTTGTCATTCAAAATATCCTTAACTACCAGCTACAGTAATTCGCTGGTTTGTAATGTATGAAGCTCTTTCAGAGCATAGAAAGGCGACTGATCCGGCAATATCTTCCGGATATCCAAGGCGGCCGAATGGCGATTCATTGGCAAGCTCGTTGATGCTGTCTTTAACACGGCCGAGAAACTTGACCATGTCCTCTGCCATATCAGTTTCAATTAGCCCTGGTGCGACGATATTGACATGAATATTATTTGCACGTTCTTCTTTTGCCAGAGTATATGCCACTGCTTCCATCGCGGCTTTAGCTGCAGAATAGGTACCGCCAGTAGGTCCAAATGATTGTGCTGCGATCGATGAGATCATCACTACATCACCTCGAGTTGATTCGCGCATTTGTGGAACAATCATTCGACATAGGTCATGCGAAGCAAATGCGTGGGCAGCCATTAGGCGGTAAAAATCATCTGGAGTCGCTGTTGCCACATTCGGTCGACCTACAGCTGTTGCTCCAATACCGGCATTGTTTACCAGAATATCAATATTGCCTAGCGCGGCTATTGACTCAGTCGCGAGTCTTTCAGCTTCGCTTTGATCGGATACGTCAGCCATAATGATTTCAGCTTTTCGCCCTAACTTAATCACCTCAGATGCTATCTCTTCGGCAGCCTTTTGATTGCTGTGATAGTTAATAACGACGTCAGCGCCCTCAGATGCCAATCGGTACACAATAGCCCGACCAATTCCCCGACTACCACCGGTCACTAAGGCTTTGCGCCCGTCTAATTCACCCATATTCCACCTCTAGTTCTACACTTGTTCGTAGAGATTTAGTGTAGAGCCAACGTTAGCGTCGCGGTATACGTGAGGAATTTGACATGCGCCTGCTGTTTATATTGACTGGAATCCTAGGGCTTTTTTTGCTTTATCTTATGTTTTTTCACCCGAGCAGGCTAAAAGGCATTCTTCGCTATGTCCGAATTGTTGGTTTTGCCTGGGTCGCAGCAATAATCATCGGGTCCATCATTAGGCTAGTTTGGCCTGAATTATATTTAGGACCTCCAGCATAATGATGATTCCGAAACGTATTCTTATATGCCCACAAGAATTTAAAGGCTCTTTAACGGCGCGCGAAGTATCAGATGCTATTGCTGAGGGTGTAAATTCAGTCATTCCAACAGCTGATTTAATTATTCAACCTCTTGCTGATGGTGGTCCAGGGACAGTGGATATAGTTGGAGAATCTGCTGCTGGTCGATTTATAACTCGAACAGTTATGGGGCCCTTTGGCGAGTCTGTGGAGGCGAGATACGCAATCATTAAGAACAATACAGGTAGTTCTGCCGTCATTGAGCAGGCCTCCGTTACTGCTCTTGCTGGTGTTCCGTCCGAAGAACTCAATCCGACGAAAGCTACGTCTTACGGAGTTGGGCAGATTATTTTAGACGCAGTTGAACAAGGCGTTGATGAAATAATTTTAGGTGTAGGGGGGACATGCACAAATGATGGTGGTGCCGGCGCAGCTCAGGCATTAGGTCTGGGGCTTCTGGATCCAGCTGGAGTTGAATTACCTAACCATCCACTACATTTGGTCCGTTTGGAGAAGATCATTCCTTCACCAAATAAAAAATTAAATCAAATTCAGCTTCGAATAGCAGTTGATGTACTAAATCTGTTGCTGGGACCAACTGGTGCAACTTCTATATTTGGGCCACAGAAAGGCATGCGGGATTGGCAAGCCCCAGCTCTTGAAGAGGCGTTAGCGATCTTTGCAAACCAAATTAATATTGACTTGAATATCGATATCGCTGAGAGAGATGGAACTGGTGCTGGTGGTGGCCTCCCATGTGGTCTTATTGCCGCTATCCCAGAAACGACGATCGAGTCAGGGGCATCACTCGTGAGTGATGCGGTCCAACTCGAGGCACAGATGCTAGGGGTAGATTTAGTTATTACCGGTGAAGGATCTTTAGATTCACAGACAAGTTACGGGAAAGCCGTGTCACATGTGCTGACTCTGGCAAAAGAAGCCAAAATCCCTTGTGTAGCTATCGCCGGACAAGTTAATGAAATACCGGCGTTTTTGCAAGATGCTCAGGCATTAGTATCACGAACCGCCTCCGACGCGGAGATAGCGGACGCCATGATGCATGCAAGCGATCGAGTCGCGATCGCGGCCAAAACTCTTATTAAAAGATATTGTGAACTATAGATAATAATTGTGTTAGTTGTAGTTCAGATTGCCATCAATCAATGCTTTTGCAATCACAACGCGCTGAATCTCACTGGTTCCTTCTACAATCATTAGTTGTCTAGCGTCCCGGTAGTGTCGTTCTAATGGATGATCTTCCATGTAGCCCTGTCCGCCAAGTATTTGAATTGCCTCACTGGCGACTCGATTAGCCATTTCTGTAGCATATGCTTTTGCAATGCTGAGCATGTGCCCATCTGCCGGACCAAACTTACCGTCATCCACAAGCTCACAACCTTGGTATACCAATAATCGCGCAGCCTCGATATCGATAGCCATTTCCGCTAGTTTCATTTGAATTGCTTGAATGTCAGTCAATGCATTGCCAAATGCCCGCCTTTGTCGTGCGTAATCGAGGGCGTACATAAGGGCACCTTCACCCAGCCCAACTCCCCGAGCCCCAACAACTGGTCTAAGAGAATTCAATGTGGCAAGCGGACCCTTCATGCCCATACCCTCTGTTTCTCCCACCAATCGCTCTCTCGGCACTCGAACATTGTCAAAAGTCAGTACGCCGGTGGGTAGACCACGGACACCCATTTTTCTGTCAATCGAGGTAACTTCAAAGCCAGGCATGGTTGTATCAACAACAAATGCATTGAGAGATTTGGGATCTGGATAGTCAGTCTTAGCGAAGACGACAACTTGATCGGCCACCGGGCCACCAGATATATATATTTTTTGTCCGTTGATAATATAGTCGTCACCGTCACGAACTGCTCTTGCTTGAAGGTTTGCAACATCTGAGCCCGCATCAGGTTCTGTTAGACAGAATGCACCTTTTTTCTGTCCCGTAGCTACCGGCCCAATATATTCCTTTTGCTGTCTCTCAGTACCAAAAAACTTAATTGTGTGCGTGGATAAGGAGGAGAGCAATAACATAAGACCTGCACTGCAATCGTATTTTGCAACTTCTTCAACTGCAATTGCGAGTGCGAGAGTCCCTGCATCAGCCCCACCCGCACTCTCCGGTAATGTGATGCCGAGTAAATCAGCATCTCTAAAAGCCTGAAAATAATCCTCAGGATATTCCGCATTTCTATCAACCTCGGCTGCTCTGGGGGCGATGACATCTTTTGCAATGCGTGCCGCATTATTTTTTATAAGGGTGTGCGCTTCACTAAGTTGAAAATTCATTTGTTGTTCCTTTTTTGTACATGCGTTTTGGGGGACTGCAGTCGATTATTTAAAGTGTTGAATGTATTGTATTATCTGGATTCTTGAATTTTATCTCCACGGTAGGCAATCTTCAGTATTATGAATCCCAACAATCCAGCGAGTAGCGAGGCTACTATAATGCCTATTTTTGCCTGATCTAGCATTTGAGCTGAGTCAGGGAACGATAAATCCGCGATTAGCAAAGATACGGTGAACCCGATACCGCCGAGCAATCCTACACCTATGACAGCTAGGTAATTCATTCCTGTTGGAAGGGTGGCGCCCAAGCGAACCGCCAGCCAGGTGAAGGCCAATATTCCAATTGGTTTGCCAAGTACAAGGCCAATCCCAACGCCGAGTGTTATTGGAGACACAATTGCATCATTTATGACGTCACTACTAAGCATTACACCGGAGTTGATAAATGCAAATATTGGCACGATTCCAAACGCCACGATAGGTTGTAGTGCGTGTTCGAGTCGATCAAGCGGTGAAAGTGCCCGACTAGCTTCCTCATGGAGCTGAATGAGCGCACCGACCTCTCCGCTGTGTTCGCTATCCTCTTGCTCTGCAGTTGTTACAGAACCGGCAGACTCTTTATATTTTCCTAGGGCTTGCTCTGCGCCTTCTACAAATCCTTCTCTCGAGTACCAAGACTGCCAAGGGGTAAGGAGAGCGAATGCAACACCTATTACCGTTGGATGGATACCTGCATCGTGCATTGCGACCCAGCCGAGAATGCCCAGAGCAATATAAATGGGCGTATACCAGAGTCCATTTCTTTGAGCTACATAGGCCACTAGTAAAGTGCCTCCAGCCATAACTAGTGGGATGAGATTCAGTTCTTCGGTATAGAAGATGGCGATTATGAGAATGCCTCCGATGTCATCAACTACTGCCAATGCCAGGAGCATGATCCGCAGTGAGAAAGGGATGCGAGAACCGGCAAGAGTTAAGACTCCGATCGCGAATGCTATATCTGTGGCAACCGGTATACCCCAGCCATCGAGACCATCACCTCCGGTATTTAACCAGAAGTACAGCAGAGCTGGCACCACCATTCCACCTACCGCTGCCACTATTGGGACCATAACGGACTTTGGGTTAGCAAGTTCGCCCGCGACTATTTCGCGCTTTATCTCGAGTCCAACTAAAAAGAAAAAGATCACCATTAAAATATCATTCACCCAAAAATGAACCGATTCATTGAGTTCCCAAAATCCAACATCCACATGTATATGAGCGTGTAGAAGGTCAAAGTACTGATCGGACCAAGACGAGTTTGCCCACAGCAATGCGAAAACTGCAGCTAGAAAGAGAACGATTGCGCTTGAAGTCTCGGTTTGTATGAATCGGGTAAGAGGACTGGCAAACTTTTTTAAATTTTCCTGTCGCTGAGCGAGCTCTGGATACCGAGCATGGTGCCAGCTAAGCACATCGAGTGCTACATCCTGATCCTGTGCTTCTTTCTTTTCACTCATGTACCTATCCCTGCTGTTTTATTATGTAATAGATAGGTTAGTCTCTTACTTCCGAGTGTTCTATCGATTGAACAGTTTGTTGCTAGTGAGAAACTTACTGCATTCGAGGCTAGAATAAATTGGCAGATATGCCCTCGTAGCTCAGGGGACAGAGCAGCGGACTTCTAATCCGCGGGTCGGGAGTTCGAATCTCTCCGAGGGTACCATCTTCCTGTTTCACCCAGATATACCCATAAGGTTCCAATTCGCCCGTGACCTAATATCTAGCGACCGGAGATTTACGGTTAATTGGAGTCGTATTTGTATATGATTTCAGCTCATCTAATCCAGTATTTGGGCAGGTTAGCTATGCAGTTCACGTAAGTTAACCCGTAACTAATATGCCTTTGTCTATAAGTTGACGTAGATGAGAAATGTGTGCCGGACCGATACCACAGCAGCCACCGATAACTTGAGCTCCATTTGCACACCAGTGTAAAACCTGATCTGCGTAACCCTCAGGAGTGAGGTCTTGTAATTCTCTCAAGTGATCGCCGTCACGCTTCCAGTCCTTGGTGATCGGCGTAAATGCATTAGCGTATGCGCCAATAAGATGCGTTGTTTTGGCTCTGAGAGTAGTCATAGCATTTTCGACTGCATTAACATCACAGCAGTTTAGAAGCACTGCCTCGATCGGTATTTTATCTAGTGCTGCCAGCGCATCATCGATAGTCTCTCCACTTCGCAATAACCCATCAGCTTCGTCTCTCAGAGTCCACGACACCCATACAGGTTTCCCGAATGCAGACGCCGCCTTTGCCGCGGCGGCTGCTTCCGTAGCACTCGACATGGTCTCGCATAGGAATAAATCCACTCCGGGAGCTAGGAAATTAGCAATTTCAGTATATTCCTTAGTCATCGAGTTAAATTCTTGTTCGTTCGTTTGATAACTTTCACGTAGAGGAGGTAAGCAGCCTGCGATTCGGACTTTGGAATTTCCAGCGTGTTCCCGAGCTTCATTAGCCATCTCAACAGCGATCCGTGTCATTTCGTTAATCCTGTGAGCCATGTTCGAGAGCCCAAGACGATGCTTGGTCAGCGCATAGTTCCAGACAGTAATAACTTCCGCGCCAGCATTTATGAATTCTTCATGAACTTCTTGTACTACTTTTGGTGACTCAATGAGGGCTTGTCCCGCAGTCTTGGCATCAGGATTCAAGCCTCTTGCGCGAAGTTCTTGCCCCATTCCACCATCAATTAATAAGGTCATATTTTCTTCCTAGCTGTGCTCTGTACGTTCCAAGTAGCTTTAATAATCTAAGATTCAAGTATCTCTGAAGACATTACACTCCCGCTATTCTCAGGCTATCGTGTGTTAGGTTTTTTTATACAAGATAATTCCTCAGCGCAGCCCACAAGTCAGGCTGATTAAATTGTCAATTTGCATAGTCTACGTGGAATCGTGACGCTAGATATTTAATTTATGTAAGGCCATCGGTCGATTGGCAATTATATTTAAATGATGGCTAATTATTACAAATTTGGACGCGGATAGTCCTCTGGGATGCATTTTTAAGGCGAATTGCTATCTAAACTATCAAAAGTCGCTGCTATCGACGTTCTGGTGCGTTTCTGTGAAAAATTATCGCCGATTAGGTAGCAGGACCGGCCAAACTCTATTGTCTAAGGATTTTTAAAGTCAATATTGAAGTGAACTTTCACTCCTAGTTTGCAAGCAGTTTGCCAACAATCTAGTGTAAAAAGGCCTGTCATATAGGTTTGCTATTTGTCTTTTAGCAAACTCGTAAATTTCCCTAACATGAAGGAATTTTTCACTGAGGTTATGGTCTTCTGGCTGAACTCCTGATTGGCTTAAGATTTAGGCCGTAGAGATAATAGTACAGTAAAAATATATAATTTAATAGTATAAGAGAACGATCACTGAAATGATCGTTGATATTGTGTTAGTTACCGTCAAATAAGCTATTTAATATAGTTTAATACTGGATTTCACTGCTGTTGTCTATGATTTTTAATGGAATTATGTGACTAAAGATACAGTAAAAAGTAAGTAATTATTACTAATAGTGCAGCCAATGTTTTTACAGGTTTACTGTGTATAAGTTATCTGTGCGTCTGCTAACGCATGATTTGCTATCTAGTTAACGCACTAGCCTAGACGATGTTATGTGGAGTTTTGTGGACTGTTCAATAGTGCCTGATTAAAGAGCATATGGGCAAATTTGAATTGTAAACATTGGGGAGATAACGTAAAGGAGTACCTGCGATCTATACGTCCGTTGATCCAAAAACAGGGCTATGTGGGTCATTTGTGACCTGATTATCGATACAGCTAAACAAAATTATAGGCCTACTTTAGAAGAAACTATTAGGTTAGTGACTCATTTATTTGATCAATATATCCAGGGCCACAGGTGTGATTGATTACGGGATATTCTACATGTGAGTTGAGAGGAGCGAGAATGTTAGAAAACTACAACCATGAAAGCGAACACTCGGCTGATATTGTTGTGAACTCGGAACCAGAGAAAGCTGCTTTAGAGGCACTCACTTTGTATATGAAGTCCTGGAATAATCGTGACATTGCCGGGATGGACGCGGCATTTCATTTTCCGCACGCGCGAATCGCGAGCGGCCAGATTATGATTTTAGAGAAAGATCGGATGCGCTCTAAGGATTTCTTTGAGTCGTTCATTGAGAATACTGGTTGGGATTATAGTCTCTGGGATTATCGGAGAGCGGTTCAAAGTAAGGAAGATAAAGTGCATTTTGCGGTTCAATTTACCCGATATCGCAAGGATGGAACTCCAATAGGGCACTACCCATCACTTTGGATTGTTGCATTGATCAATGGGAAATGGGGAGTTCAAGCCAGATCAAGCTTTGCGCCTTAGATTGAGATTAGGTGGATAGTTCAGGCTATTTCTAAACCTATCACCGGCGACTGATAACCTAGTAATAGCATTTCTCGAATCATCTAAGGAAGAATATATGAGTCATCTGTTCAATTCACTGGATCTCAATGGCGTCACAGAAATGAAAAATCGATTTATGTTGGCTCCTCTTACTAATTGTCAGAGTAATGACGATGGGACTATGTCAGAGGAAGAATTTCATTGGTTGACTATGCGTGCGAGGGGCGGATTTGGTCTCACCATGACATGTGCGGCTCACGTGCAGGAAATGGGAAGAGGATTTCCTGGTCAGATGGGAATATTTTCGGATCGACACTTACCAGGGTTAACCAGACTTGCAAGTGAAATCAAGTCACATGACAGTGTTGCGATTGTGCAGTTGCATCACGCTGGGATGCGCTCGCCGAAAGCTCTTATAGGTGAGCGGCCGGTCTGTCCATCTGATAACGAGCATGGTGATGCACGTGGCATGACATTGGATGAGGTATATCAACTGAGAGATGATTTTATACAATCAGCGATTCGGGCTGAAAAAGCTGGTTTTGACGGAGTCGAGCTGCACGGAGCGCATGGCTACATTCTCTGTCAATTCTTGAGTAGTGAAATTAATCAACGGACGGACCAATACGGTGGAGAATTTGCTAATAGAAGCAGACTTTTAAGAGAAATAATTCAAGGAATTCGTGATTCCTGTTCCGCTACTTTTGTCCTGGGCGTCAGGCTTTCTCCAGAAAGGTTTGGTATGCAACTGTCAGAAATTAAAGATTTGGCACAAAACCTGATGAACGAAGGCGATATTGATTTTTTAGATATGTCTTTGTGGGATGTGTTTAAAGAACCGAATGAAGAGGAGTTTCAAGGGAAAACTTTGCTAGCTCATTTTGCCGAACTTGAGAGAGGCAATGTCAAGCTCGGTGTTGCCGGAAAAATTACGAATCCGAACGAAGCTGAGACAATAATATCGCAAGGAGTTGATTGGATAATGCTTGGCCGAGCAGCGATACTTCATCATAATTTTCCTAACTTGCATCTGGCTGATGCAGATTTTATCCCAGTGCAATTGCCGGTAACTAAGAGTCATCTACACAATGAGGGATTATCAAATAAATTTGTTGAGTATATGCGTGGATGGGATGGATTCATTAGCGATTAGATAGATCCCTCGCTGGAGTTAAGGAGAAGCTATGTATATTCATGTAACAGTTGATTTACCTGATACACCGGAACAGGTGTGGAACTATCTTGCGGATGTGCGGTCACATACAGATTGGATGCATGACGCCTTAAGTATCACTCTTACATCGAAAAAAACCGAAGGTGTTGGCACCACCTTTGATTGCCTGACGGGGGTCGGTCCAATCAAAACCATAGATAAGATGGAAATTGTGGGTTGGGAAGATAATCGCCTGATGGGCGTAAGACACCAGGGACTGGTGAGCGGCGAAGGACAATTTAATCTAGAACCAATTCCGGAAGGCACTCGTTTCTCTTGGGTTGAAGACTTGAAGCTCCCTTGGTTATTTGGCGGTCCAATTGGTGAAGTGTTTGCAAAACCTATATTGCAGGCCATATGGCGGAGGAATCTGCAAGGATTAAAAAGTCAAATCGCCGCGAGAAAAACGTAGAATATTTAACTATTTGAATATTTGTTGACGCGCTGATCGCGGTATTTGATTGAAATCAATTTCAAAACAGGATTGGAAATTTCATGACGAAGATTGGTATATTGCTCCCTACTCGAGAGGCCGTTTTTTATGGTGATAAATCAGGTAATCCGAGGCCACTTGTTGATCTAGCGGTTAGAGCTGAAGAGATGGGATTTGATTCGGTCTGGGCTGGAGATTCGCTACTCGCTCGGCCGCGGTCAGAGCCATTGGTATTACTCTCTGCGGTAGCTGCAAGGACTAAAAAAGTAGAGCTTGGAACGGCTGTGCTATTACCAGCTCTTCGCAATGCTGAGCAGCTTGCTCAATCGACAGCTACGCTTGATGCTCTTTCGGGCGGCCGATTCATCCTAGGGATTGGTGGTGGACCAGACACTCTCGGGGTTCGTACGGATTTTCATCTCACAGAGATGAATTTTGCAAAACGTGCTAGTCAGTCGGTGAAAGTCGCTGAAAGGATTAGATCTCTTTGGCGCGGTGATGAAGAACAGATGTATCCTCTAACTCATAATTCGGATGGCCCCCCAATTTGGATGGGTGGGGCCGGACCAAGAACCTTGGAGCGCACCGGCCGCCTGTTTGATGGCTGGTTTCCTCTTGCTACATCACCGGAGACGTTTAGAAGTGGCCTCAGATCGGTCAGGCAGGCCGCTGATGATGCGGGTCGGTCATTCGATTCAATAACAGCTAGTGCCTATCTTACTGTTGTATTTGGTGAGGCAGATAAAGCTCAGGCTCAATTGGCTGAGCATTCGGAGCTTTATTACGGTGTGCCATATGAACAAATTAGTAGGGCTCAGGGATCAATTGCAGGCTCTGTGGAGAAAGTAGTTGATTGGCTTGATGAATTTGTATCCGCGGGTGTTGAGCACCTGTGTATTCGCTTTGGCTGTGAAGATATTTCTGGTCAGCTCGATATTCTGGCGAGTGTGCTGCATAAATATAAGTAGAGCGTTTGTTGTCTGATCTAAAGCCTCGTTTTAGTGACTGATAAAAGACGTGTCTAAGTCCGGATTTCTTGCATTTCGCTCGTCTTTTCTCGAACCACCTTCGATTTCCCGATCGTAGACAATCTCACCGTTAATCACCGTTTGTTCAATCTCTATTTGGTCTATATTGGCCGGATTGATGGCGAGAGGATCATCAGATAAAACAACAAGATCCCCCAGCTTACCAACAGAAAGGCTCCCCTTAATTTTTTCTTCGAAACCTAAGGCTGCTGCATCGAGAGTCATCGAGCGGAGAGCTGCTTCTGGATCTATCACAAATTCAGGGCCTAGCTTCTCACCGCCGCGTGTCTGCCGATTCACTGCGACATGTATATTGAATAAAGGATCAACGGGTGTGACCCACCAGTCAGAATGGCAACCGAACAAGATGCCACGGTCGAGAGCGCCTTTCAGAGGAGAAATTCTTTCTCCTCTGTTGGGGCCTAGGAAGCGATCTCGGTGTCTGTCTCCCCAATAGTAAACATGTAAATTAAAGAAGGATGCTGCGATATCGAGCTCTGCCATGCGATCTAGTTGATCCTCACGTACGGTCTGACAGTGCTCAATTCGAAATCGATGATCTTGGGTTGGATGCCGCTCTAACGCTCGTCCGTACGCATCTAAAATTGAATCTATAGCCCGATCACCATTCCCATGGGTGCCGACTTGCCAGCCAGCCAGAAGGGCCTGTTCAGTGACTTCATTGAGAGTCTCTTGACTCCAGATTTGAATACCGGTTTCAGTATCGTGGTCGTGGTAGCCCTCGGTAAGCGCTCCCGAGTGCCCTTGTAACGATCCATCATGGACTATCTTCAAAATGCCTGCTTTTAACTGTTCAGAACCAAAACCGGTGGCAAGTCCTGTTCGTGCCAACGTAGGTACCGCTTCCAACTCACCATATCTTCCGGCTAATCCACCATAACTCGCTGCTAAATAGGTTCGAACAGGGAATTTACCGCTTTTCCCAGCGAGATCGTAAGCTCTAAAGGAGGTTTCATGATGTCCGCTACCAACATCATGTATTGTTGTAACGCCTGTCTGGACGAGCCGTTTACCAGCCCATTCCAGCCCCGCTACGCACTCGTTAACATTAGGCGATCCAGCCAACCGAAGAATAAGCCGTGTAGCTGACTCGTAAAAGACTCCAGTAGGATCCCCATTTTCATTTCTATCAATTACGCCGCCGTCAGGGTCTGAACTATCAGAAGTAACCCCCGCCATTTTTAGCGCCACACTATTTCCATATGCTAAATGTCCTGATATATGGGTGACTATCACGGGCCGTGTCGTTGAGACTTCATCAAGATCAAATCGTGTGAGGTGGCGATTGTCCTGGATTAGAGAGTCATCATACGAATGACCTTGGATTACCTCAGAATTTTTGGATTCAGCAAATTCTCTCATCAGAGTTATCAAGTCGGTAATTGTTCTGCTTGGTGGGGTGCCACAGTTCACGCCAGAATTCATCCGAACACCGGTCATTAGTGGGTGCGTGTGGGATTCTACAAAACCGGGAACGATAGTTTTCCCAGCAGCATCGATGTGGACTAAATTCGGGATAGCCACAGATTCGATGATTGAATCGTCACCTATCGCAGCAATTGTGCCATTAAGAATTAATATCGCTGAGGCTCTTGGGATATTCTCATCGAGCGTAATAATATTGGCGTTTTTTATGGCTAAGTGCACGTTATTCCAATCTTGTTATCAATGAGCTAATTATTGTGTCGGAGTTGGACTGGGAGACCTAATTCTGCTTATCGTTCAATGAATTCTATGAGTGTGTCGAACGCGTTAAGTCGCACGTAGAGACTTTGATCGTGTTCTACGCTTGCTACCTGAGTGGATAAATTGAGAACTAGATTCTTAATTGCACTCAAATCACTAACAATGAAGCGCAATGCTCCGAAAATTGTCGATCGATCACCTATTGAAGTGGCAAGATCGCCATATTTACCGGCATACATGTCAGTTGAGTATACGGTCAGACGAGAGTTGATCAGGTTAATATGATACGAGCCCAATCCAGATTGTTGCACCTCACCCTGAGTAAGTTTGGCGTAGTCCTCAGCTGTTCTCTCTGCGTTCTGACTCACTATCACCATTTCTTCAGCGTGAACAGTTTGATTGACATGGTCTTGCCATTCTGGCCGCCAGACTAATTCTGGTGTTCCGTGTTCACAGAAATATACGCGCCCCGCTGGGAATACTGCAGACTTCACTGTTACTGTCCTGAACCGAGCATCTTCGACGCTATTTTCTAGTGCAACTGGTCGGCTAAATGCCTTTGGTGGATCGCCATCCATATTCAGGCTTTGCAGCAGTTTGTAGGTCTCATCGACGTCTTCAGACTTAAACACAAGACCATCAATACCTAGCGGTGTCACCATCATATCTGCGCGTTTTTTTTGGTTCTCCTCGGGGACTCCAATCAATTCAAGATAATTGGTATCAAACATCGCAAGGTGATTGACTGATCCCAGGGTGTGATAGCCTTTGGGCGTGACTGTGAAACCTAGTTGACCAAAAATTTTTGCGGCTTCATCTATATCGACGCGAACATTTATTACTACGTGGTCGAGTTCAAATTTTGAATCAGACATATGTAAGTCTCCGTTAGTCTTGGATACTAACATCTAAATTTTAATAGAATTGGAAATATTTAAAATGAATGAAAAAATTCAAGTAGTGGCTCCTGAGAGCGTTGGATTATCCAGTTCACAGCTGAGTAAGCTCAGTAATTTTTTCCAGAGCGAATATATCGATGCAGGTCGATTGGCGGGCTGTATGATAGCGGTTGCTCGCCACGGAAAAGTCGCGCATCTGTCTGTTTTAGGTAAGGCTGATATGGAACAGAATCGGTCGATGCGTGAAGATGATTTATTTCGCATCTATTCGATGTCTAAACCAATAACTTCAGTAGCCTTAATGAATCTTTACGAAGATGGATTGTTTCAACTCAGCGATCCCGTCTCAAAATTTATTCCAGAGTGGAAAAATCTCGAGGTATATGCTGGTGGGAAATATCCTAATTGGGAAACTAAACCCTGCGACAGAGAGATGACAATTTCTGATTTACTCACTCATCAGAGTGGAATTGCCGCAGGAAGCTTTGGAGCTTCAGGAAATTATCCCGAGATCGAACAAGCCTATCGTGATATTGGTCTAGGTCCTGATTGGTTCCAGACTAAGGGTCTTACTCTAAAGGATACGATTAACGCTCTAACGAGCGTTCCACTAGCTTTTTCTCCTGGTGACTATTGGAATTACTCGATATCGACTGATATTTGTGGTTACCTAGTCGAAGTGATCTCAGATCGAAAATTTGACGTGTTTCTTAAGGATGCGATATTTGATCCATTAGGGATGACCGATACCTCGTTTGAGGTAGATCCCAGTAAGGCTTCTCGTCTCACATCAAATTATACACATGGACTGGACGGCAAACTCGAGCTTTTTGATTCAGCTACAGACAGTGGTTTTTTTGGTCCTATTAGTTATTTTTCAGGGGCCGGTGGACTGATTTCGACTATGGCTGATTATCTTCGTTTTGCGCAGATGCTTCTGAATAAGGGCGAACTCGAAGGCACGAGAATTATATCCCCTAAAACTCTCGACCTGATGACCCAGAATCATTTAACTGCTGGTGGAACAATGCAAGATCGAGAAAAGAAGAAGAGCTTGAGTCTTCGCTCTCCTGGTCATGGTTTTGGACTTGGGTTTTCGATGGTGCTGGATGTAGCTCAAAGCGAGTCAATTGGCTCAGTAGGTGAATTTAGGTGGGGTGGGGCCGCAAGTACCGCGTTTTGGATTGATCCTTTGGAAGACTTACTGGTAGTTTTTATGACACAATTGACTCGTGCTACCACTCAAATTCGACCACAACTTAAGTCACTTATATATCCAGCAATCACAGGTGCCTAGTTTATAGTTGCATAGGAAACACTATTGTATTCAGGCTCGAGCCGTATACACTCTTGATGTCATATTGAAATTAATTAGGGGGTGCCGAAATGGCAATAAAAGTATTTAATGGCGGCCGGCAATTGGCCGATCCAAGCATATTCACTGCTGCTGGTATCGAACTTGTACAAGTTGCTGTTGGCGCGACTACTGCAAAAGAAGATTATATTGATCTTTTGCAAGATGCTGATGGTGCACTTATTGGTACATTGCCACTTACGGATGCTGAGGTTCTCGAAGCGTGTCCCAAGCTAAAAATTGTAAGCAGACAGGGAGTCGGCGTTGATTCCATCGATCTAGAAGCAGCAACTCGACTTGGTATTCTTGCCTGTAACACACCGGGGGTCAACACTTCTGAGGTAGCTGATCATGCGATGGCGCAGTTACTAGCGCTTACCCGACTGATAAGAGAATTTGATGGAGCTGTAAAGGCTGGGCGTTGGAGTACACAGACACAGGCTGTTCGAGAGCTTGCGCCTGGGTTGAAACGAATCGCGGGCAGCACGGTTGGAATAGTCGGTTTTGGAGCCATTGGACGAGCCTTCGCGACTCGAATCCGAGGCTTTGGCCCATTTCGTGTGATCGCCTATGACCCATATGTTTCACAGACTTCGGGTGATTTGTATGGTGTAGAGCTTGTGGATCTTGATGAACTTTTGAGAGTATCTGATTTTGTGACAATACACGCGCCTTCGACGTCTGAGACTAAGCACATGTTTAGTTCTGACGCTTTCAAATCTATGAAGGAGTCTGCGATTCTTATTAATTGTGCACGTGGCCCGTTGGTGGATCCTGCAGCGCTGCATGTTGCTCTGACAGATGGTCAAATTTTTGCGGCCGCGTTGGACGTTACAGAAGTCGAGCCAATTGATGCTGAAGATCCACTTCTTGGTTTGGATAACTTAATTATTACTCCGCATGTGGCGGCTGGATCGGCAGTTTCATCTTCGGAGGGCGTCCGAAAGCAGGCTGAAAACGTTCTACGTGTGTTGAGCGGTGAGGCCCCGCATGGGTTGGCAAATCCTGAGGTTATTAAAGTTATCGCTTTAATGCGAGGTTCTAACCCCGGTAGATGGGAAAATATCCCTGATTTTTCGACAGCGTTAGCTCTCTGAACTTCTGGATTAAGCGATATAAGATTGATTGGATACACTGGCTAACTTGATACGGGTCTAGTCTTAGATGCATGGAATCAATCTCGCGAGTTAATAAATCGGTTAGAGCCCTTAGGTACTTTCAGATATATCTCTGGGGGATACTCCTATTTACGGTAGCCGTCATTATCAGTGGTGATATAGTTCAGGCGACAGAGTCCGGCGCTGGCTGTGGTGATAGCTGGCCGAAATGTGATGGGACATTGATTCCAGCCTTTGCTGACGTACATGTTGCAATCGAATTCATACATCGAATGCTAACCAGTGTCCTTAGCTTCGGGTACCTTGGCTTGTTGATTGGTGGTTACCTTTTATTTGGGAGGAGACACCCCGTCTGGCGCAGCATTCTTTTCTCTACGACTATTTTGCTAGTTGAAATCCTTTTGGGTGCATCGCTCGTTTTATTTGGTTGGGTGGAAGATAATGCGACTTGGGGACGAGTTATTGCAGATAGCTTTCATGTGGTAAATACATTGGTACTACTGGGATCTCTAGTACTAATTATTTTTTTAAGCAGATCTGACGTTGGAATTCTTGTAACTAAACCGAATCCGAAGCGAC
>JAQWLS010000109.1 GCA_029247135.1 Dehalococcoidia bacterium
CACGGGCCCTTCACATATCTCAATCCCACCCGATTGAAGTTGTTTCTGAATCTCGGCAACCGATTCTTCCACCACAAAACAGAGGTCGGCTGTACCTGCAAGATGAGTCTTAGCCTTCAACCAAAAATCCCAGCCCGCAGGATGAAGATTAATTTTCTGATTTCCGAAATGAAGAGAGACTCTACCTGACTCAGTGCGTTCCACTCGCATGTTCAGGTATGTTGTGTAAAATTCAGCACTCGCCTCAACATCACTGACAGGAACAACCAAATGGTCTAAATGAGAAATATTCATAACAACCTCAAACTTAATTATTTGGTCCACCTTACCAAAGATACAAATATATTGGACGAAACTGGAGAGCCTTTCTAACTCCAACACAACGCTTTCGCAACTTAAATCAGCGCTGGAGTAGTAACCTCTAACCGACAATACTTATGGCGCATCAGCCAATAGGCAAAGTATGGCAACTACACGAGTGAGCTGACAACTTGAGTGGTGGTGTAAGGTAGTACTGAATCGACGCTCTGCAGAAACTTTTAAATCCCGTCCATGTAGAATCAGTTGAGACTAGAAAATTGAGGCACACGTATGACAGTCAAACATCTATTCACTCAGGCAGCTCATGGAATCTCTCCAAAGCCAGCTGAACAACTAGAACTCGTCATGGGCGGTGGAGCCAAAGGAGATCAACACGAGCACCGAAAAACTCGGGCGCTTGTCCTCATGTCATTGTTTGACATTGAACAACTTGGGCTCAACCCAGGTGATTTAAGAGAACAGATAACTCTTGATCTTCCAGAATTAATGTCTCTAAAGGATGGAACAACTGTAAAAATAGGAGACGTGGACATACGAATCGATGGCGATTGTGATCCTTGCGTCCATATAGGTGAGCTGCTTGGCGTACAAGATAGAGAAGCGTTCAGAGAAAATCTTCTGGGCCATAGAGGCAAATTAGCGACTGTTCTTAAGAGCGGGACTATCGTTATTGGCGACAAAACAGAAGTAGCCTAAACGCCTGTTCTTATTCAAGCAGAATACGTTCAAGCTGCGCAAACATTTTCTCATCTGCACCGCAATTCAGAGCATATTTGCGATATCCGCCGTAGACAGTATGAATGTGATCGATTGCCAAACCCATTGCCGATGCATCAACACCTAGCCCAGGATTAGGAGATTCGTCTTCACCAATCACACCACGATATCTAAGATTCTGGATCAGATCATTCATTCCTTGGTGCGATAATTCATAATCAGAAAGAATATCTTCATCAGACACATTAAGAATACCTAATAACAAGACCGCAAATACTCCCGTTCGATCTTTTCCAGTAACACAATGAAATAGCAAAGGATGATTGTCTGCATCAGCTACAACTGCCAAAGCCTCCAACCACTTATCCTTCTGATTTTCAAGCAAGCCAACATAATCCGGATTCCAGTTACCTGTTTGTTTAGATTTGTGCTTACTATCGGCATCGCCCATAGGAAAGTGATGACGGTTAGTTGCCGCATCAGAAATAGCCCCCACGCCACGTGGATCATCTGCCTCACCTGAAGACCGGAAGTCAATAACTGTCCTTATCCCAACCTCTGACTGAAAGTTACGTAGCTCGATTTCAGACATTCTTTGATGCTCAGCTGATCTAAATATTCGCTTCCAACGAGTATTTTTTCCATTAGTCGTGGTATAGCCACCGATATCTCGGACGTTGAATACTTGCTCGAATTTATAAAACCGTTGCATCTATTTCTTTCCTGGTCTCAAGTCTTTAGAGGTATCCATCTACTGGGTAATATTACCAAGTCTAAAATTAGCGCCCTCGAAGACGTGGATCCAGTACGTCACGTAGTGCATCACCGAAAACGTTTATCGAAAAGATAGCAAGTGACAACGCCAGTCCAGGACCCAAAGCCAACCATGGGGCCTGTGACATCCAGTTTCTTGCCTCACGACTTAGCATTCCACCCCAAGTAGGCACATCAGGTGGAAGTCCCAAACCTAAGTACGATAAGGTCGCCTCAAAGAGAATAATTCCACCAAGATTCAGCGTAGCAATTGTTAGTGCAGTAGCCATAATATTGGGAAGGATGTGCTTGAGCATAATTCGCGACTGAGTGGCACCTAATGAAGCGGCAGCCTCCACATATACCTCTGACTTAATCGAGAGCGTTGCTCCACGCATAATTCTTGAGTTTCCAATAGACACAAGAAGTGTCATTGCAAGCATCATGGTGAAACCTGAAGAACTCATGATGCCGCTTGATGGTAGGAAAGGAAATTCAAACCCGAAGAAAATGGCCTGCACAACCATTAAAAAGACCAACCCAGGGAAGGCAATAAATGCATCAACAAATCTCTGTAAAATGGTGTCAGTCCATCCTCCTAAGAAGCCACTGACGACTCCAAGAATAACTGCGACCAGCGTCGACGTAACAACCACAATAAAACCAAGAGTCATCGAAACTCTATATCCGGTAAGAACGCGACTCCACATATCTCGCGCCAAATTATCCGTTCCAAGCGGATAACCCCACTGTGGCCCTTCAAGTCGAGGGCCCGTTCCAAGTTGGTTTGGATCATGGGGAGCAATCATTGGGCCAATAATTGCCAATGTTAAGAAAACGGCGAACATCACCATCCCTATTAGACCGAGTGGCTTTTCCTTTACAATTCTTCGAATTGCATTCAAATAAAGGGAATTACGGATATATTCCGCAACTGGTCCCCGACTATTTGTTTCCAGTAAAGCGTCTGTACTGCTCATAATAATATTACTCCCAGAACATTTATCTATGAATACTTAATTCGTGGATCTATCCATGCATAGCACAGGTCCACAAATAAATTAACTAAAAGTGTGAATGATGCAATCACCAAGACGGTACCTTGTATTGCAGGGTAATCTCGATTGAAGATACCTTGCAAGAAAAACTTACCTAACCCAGGCATGTTGAACAAGACCTCAAGTACCACTGTTCCTGATACCGCTATTCCGACTTGCAAACCAAGAATCGTAATTACAGGAATTAAGGCATTCCGCAGAGCGTGCCGCCATATCACCACGCGCTCTCTGAGTCCCTTCGAGTAAGCAGTTCGGATATAGTCCTGTCTCAAAACTTCAAGCATTTGGTTACGCGTCATACGAAGCACTGATCCAGCCAACGTCACCCCAAGAAGTAGGGCCGGCCAAAACATATAGTGTATATGCCCAATCGGATCTTCAGTTGGCCCCACCCATCTAAGTGGCGGCGCCCAACCAAACCACATTATCGGGTAAATAATTAGCAGTAATGCTGTAAAAAAGTATGGTACTGATATTCCAAATATTGCGAATGATCGGGACAAATAGTCAGACCATGAATCTTGTCTAATCGCAGATAAAACGCCAATCGGAATGGCGACGATTAATCCTATGACTACCGCAAAAACGCCGAATTCCATCGTTATAGGTAATCTCGATCGCAGCTCCTCGGTAACAGGTGACTCCGTATTCGTTGATTCCCCAAGATCACCTGTCACTAATTGTCCGAGATAATTCACAAATTGTTCGTACAGAGGTTTATCCAACCCATAATACGCTCGCAACGAGTCTTTAGCTTCTTGAGTGGTGTAGGGGCTTTGAGAAAGAATAATTTCAACTGGGTCGCCAGGAATTAGACGGATAATCATAAATACGAATAAGACGGTAAGTATAAATGTTGGAACAGACATCAATATTCGTCGAACAACGTAACGATTCACTGATTCACACCTTCACTATAAGTAACATGATTTACGTCAATATAAAGCAAGAAAGTTAAAGAGCAAACTAGAACCAGTTTGAGGCCTATCTTACATAAGCCCCAAACTGGCACTACCTCTTTTATTTAAATACATCTCAGAGACTGTTTTTTTTAGTCTCTGACACGTATTACATTCGTGCTCGACTAAGAGTCAAGCCAAGCTTCCACAATCTGGGAACCATCATAGCGGTCAAGTGACATACGGTAGTTCTTTAGTTTAGGATCGTAGAACTGATAAATGTACGGCGTGTACACGAACTTCATTGGGAAGAACCCAGTGATGTCTTTCTGTACATCCTTCACCATCTGCTGCCTAGTTGGCCCGTCAACCTCAGCGTCCTGTGCATCGATCTTGTCCCAAATATCTGGGTTGTAGATCTTGTAGTACGTTGAGTTTCTACCGAAGTAGGATTGAAGGTTCTCAGATGGCTCAGCTGCAGCCAACGGTACGTGGTGACTCATGAAGTATCGATACTTGTAGGTCACATCGTAGTAGTTTGCTGTCTCTCGTGGCTCAAGAGTTAAGTTAACGCCTGGTAACGAGCCGAGTTGCTGATTAATGATTTCTCCAACTTGGTCAGCCACACTTCCTGCCGACGACGATGCCCACATGAATGGACCTTCGACTGCAGGGCTTCCAGCTGCCTGTAGTAGCTTGGCTGCATTAGCAGCGTCAAACTCGGCACCCGGTACTTCTTCAGTCAATGCCCAAGTGTCATATTGCTGAGGAATAACACTGTACATTGGGATTCCACCACCAGAAAGAGCAAGATCGATAATCTGTTGCTTATCGACTCCCTGCACCATTGCCTGACGAATACGAATATCATCAAACATCTGTCCAGCTTCCCAGTAGCTCTGCCAGCCCTCATAGCCTTCTGGAGCATTTGCATAAGACTTGTAGTCCATGATTTTGCCCGTAACTTTATCGAGGTACGTCGGAGGCATTCTCATCTGACGGCCAAACTGACTCGGTACGGCAATTTCGGTAGCATCTCCACGGCCTTCACGAACACGCTCTACGTAGTTAGCGTCAGTCGCGTAAGCCGAGAAGTCACCGTTAATAAACTGTGTTGCAGCAGTGTTTGCTTCCTGAACGAGCAGCATTTCAATTTCATCAACGTATGGCAGAGGCTTTCCATCCACACCTTTTGCGAAGTAGTCAGGGTTAGCCTTCGCATTCCACGAAACACCCTTTGTCCACTGATCTAAGATAAACGGCCCTGTTCCAACAGCCGTTGAGGTTAAGTCACCAGCTGCTTCAACAGCTTCTCTTGGCACAACAACCGTCCATGGGTTACTGATGTAGTACATAAAGGCTGCATATGGCTTGTTTGTCTTGAACACAATCGTGTGATCATCTGGAGTTTCAATACTCGCTAACTTCTCGTTGAAGTAATAACGATGGCCCCATTTACCGAGGTCCTCCTGAGAACCTTCTTGACCCATCTGTCGTTCAATTGAATACTTAACGTCTTCTGACGTCACTTCACGGCCATTAACGGGAGCGATATTCTGGAATTTCGTACCTGGCTTTATTTTAAATACATAGCTAAAACCATCGGGTTGCTCAGGAAGTTCCGACAAGTCGCTCTGAAGCTCTTTTAAGTCCCAGCTGTACTTAACCAATCGGTTGTATACAGAGTTTGCGACCCATGTAGCTGCAGGGAAAGTGTCAAAGTGCGGGTCAATTGACCGCATTTCATGATTAGCATGCATTGTAAGTTTTCCACCACGCTTCACAGAAGCAGTAGAAGCCTGAGTTGCCGCAGATGCAGCCTGCTGCACTGCCGCAGCGCTTGTTGCAGCGCTTGTTGCAGCGCTACTTGAACTCGAGCTGGAACTTGAGGAACCAGAACTAGATGACGTCGTAGCGTCATCGCTGCCACCACAACCTATTAATGCAGCGCCAGCGAGTCCGGCACCACCAACTGCTGCTCCACGAAGTACGTTACGACGAGACAATGTCCGTCGCTTCCAGTATTCACTCATAAAAACTCCTCAATAAGTTAGTTTCTTCACCCGTCTTATAACCCGACTAGATTACTTAACATTAGTCATTTATCGAAATGATTATGGCGGCTAACAATTTCCGGATGTTACACTACAATTTCGGATAGAACAAGCCCTTCTGACATAAAATATGGGCGCACTTGCGATCAAGTGATTAATCAATTTTAATCAATCCGCACTCAAATAAAATCTTTGAAGTCTACGAGGCTCTCCTGAAAATCTTTGCCACCACGCTCAACTACTGGCGATT
>JAQWLS010000007.1 GCA_029247135.1 Dehalococcoidia bacterium
CCTAATGAGGCAGTAGCTAGTGGAATTGGGATTTTGCATCAGGAGCCACTGGTGTTTCTGCCGTTTTCTGTTGTAGATAACTTTTTGATAGGGTCGCCCAAGGAATACGGTCATACTGAGGCCTACGAAGCATTATTGAGAATAAGTCAGCAGTTTGGTTTTGATCTTAATCCTGATGTGAGCGCGTCGAATCTCAGTATAGGAGAGAGACAGCAGTTAGAGATTGCTCGACTGCTTTGGCTTGGTGCACGCGTATTAATTTTGGATGAGCCAACCACAGCAATATCTTCCGACCAGCGTGAGAGACTTTTTGCGACGATACGCGATCTCGCGGATGATGGCATGTCTGTAATTTTTGTATCTCATAAGCTCGAAGAGGTACAGGAAATTTGTGATCGAGTGACTATCCTGCGCGACGGAAAGATATCAGCATCAGTTGATTTACCGTCTTCAGTTGAACATTTGGTAAGCAAGATGTTTGGTAGTGAAGTATTACCGCAAATTCAAAGAACCGAGGTTGATGGCCCATCTTTACTTGAGCTCACGAATGTTTCTGTATTTGAGCTCACCGAGCAGATTAGAGACGTGAGCTTATCAGTAAAGCAGGGTCAGGTTATTGGTTTAGCAGGATTGGAAGGTGCCGGCCAACGAACGTTGCTCCGTGCTATGGCTGGCTTTATCCCCTTTGCTTCAGGAAGTTTTATGCTTCACGCTGTTGAGATTAATGAACTAGATTATTTAGAGCGACTGAGGTTGGGATTTTATTATTTGCCAGCAGATCGCCAGCGTGAAGGCCTCGTGAATGGATTATCAATTACTGAGCACGTAGCACTCAGTATGTCGGATAATTCCATGGTTGTTGATTGGAAGATTGCCCGATCAGAAGCCGTCAGACGAATTGAAAAATTTTCTATAAAAGGGACGACAGAATCGACACCTGAGTCGCTATCTGGAGGAAATCAGCAACGACTTTTGTTAGCACTTATGCCCGAGAGTCCGTCGTTACTTTTGATGGAACATCCGACTAGGGGGTTGGATATCGAGTCAGCAGCTTGGGTTTGGAGCTATTTACAGGTCTTGAGAAAGTCTGGTACCAGTATTATTTTTTCATCATCGGATCTTGAAGAGCTGACTGCTTACAGCGACCAGATAGCCGTCTGTTTTTCTGGAAGAATTATTGATCGAATCGATGCGACACAAGCAACGGTTCAAGAGCTGGGTTTGCTAATTGGTGGAGTATCTCAGCGATGAATTCACTACAACAGAGTAAGTACTTTGCTGGTGCGATTATTATCTCTTTGATAATAAGTATATTTTTCCTGTGGCTAGTTGATGCGCCATTAGTTGAAACAGCCAAATTACTCGTCGAGGGTGCGTTTGGCACGAACCAAAGAATCGGAGACACCTCCATGATTTGGGTGCCTCTTCTTCTGGCATCAGCATCGCTAGTTGTGACATTTAGTGCAGGTCTCTGGAATATAGGAGTCGAAGGCCAGATTGTTGCTGGTGCAGTTGCAGCAACCTTTATTGCAAGGGAGGTAGAAGGATCAACAGTGGTTGTTTTGGCACTTATGGTTATTGGTGGCTTTGTGGGGGGCGCGTTGTGGGGACTCCTGGTTGGTGTGCTGCGGGTAAAAGGTGGTGTAAACGAAATTTTTGGTGGTATAGGCCTTAATTTCGTGGCAACTGGTCTAATTGTCTACCTCGTAATTGGACCGTGGAGTCGAGAGGGCGTAGCCTCCACTGGTGGAACAGAGCCGTTTAGAGCTGAAGCATGGTTTCCGACTATCGATGGTTTACGCGCATCTCCCCTGGCTCTGGTTATAGCATTTCTTGCACTTGCATCTGTGATGTTTTTGCTGTCGAGAACAAATTTTGGTTTAAGACTCCGCGCTACAGGAAAAAATTCACTTGCAGCAAATCGCTTTGGAATCGCAACGAGCAGATATTTACTTATGGCTTTTATAATCGGTGGCGGTATAGCTGGTTTAGCAGGTGTAACACAGGCTGGTGCTGTTTATCACAGGCTTGTGCCCTCGATTTCCGGCGGATATGGCTTTCTTGCGATACTGATAGTGCTTCTGGCCCGTTTCAGAGGGTTATGGGTGATACCAATAGCTTTGTTTTTTGCGACGATAGCAATGGGTAGTTTTCAATGGCAACTTCGCCTCGGACTACATTCAGCATTGGGCGGAGTTATCCAGGGCGTTTTAGTTTTGTCAGTGGTATTGGTAATGGGCTACCGCGAGGTACGTCAGCTTCGTCAGCAATCAATTTCTAGGAACGACACTACATCATGAATGCTGCCACATTCGCCATCATCATTGCCTCTGCAACCCCTTTGATTTTCGCTGCGATTGGTGAAACCATTACCGAAAAAGCTGGGGTAGTTAATTTATCGCTCGATGGAAGTATGCTTCTATCTGCCATGACCGGCTTTGCGATCGCTTACACCAGCGGGAGCGTTGAGCTTGGATTATTAGCAGGGATGGCAACATCCGCTTTTGTTGCCTTCGTAGTTGCGTTTGGCGGCATTAGGTTGAGGCTTAATCAGATAGCTATCGGCCTTATTCTCACGTACTTCGCGACAAAATTATCAGCTCTGTTGGGGGGCGATTTTGTTCGCAAGCCAGGTCCGTCAGTGCAAAAAATGTCATTACCGGGACTTGAAGACATTCCGTTTTTTGGTGAGGTCCTGTTTCAGCAAAATCCACTTGTGTATTTTAGTTTTTTCCTCATCATTGTTTCATTTTGGTTTATCTTCCATACTCGACGAGGACTTGATCTACAGGCGGTGGGAGAGCGACCAGAGGCTGCATTCGCTAGAGGAATTCGCGTCAATACTCTCAGATATTTCTACACGGTTCTCGGTGGCGCTTTTGTTGGCTTGGGTGGTGCGGCATTTTCTCTTGACGCCAAGATGGGATGGTCAGAGGGGCACATAGCTAATTACGGTTGGATCGCACTGGCCATAGTTATCTTTGGTGGCTGGCATCCTCTTCGAGTTGCGTTTGGGTGTTATCTGTTTGGAGCTATACAGATCGTAGCTTTGAAGATGCAACCGACTTTGCCTGATCTCGCTCAAGTTCTTCCCATTGCACCTTTTCCCTTGATGATACTTACATTGGTTTTTCTTAATATGCGAGTAGTTCAAAGTTTTACACTGCGTTTTAAGGGGATAGGACGACTTATTCGCGGAACTGCCCCCACTGCTTTGGGTGAATCTTTTTGGCCGGATTAATATTTGTATTCTGAATACTTGCATTTTTGGGAGGGAATATTTAGAGTGAAAGTTCTAGTCCGGAAATTAGGGGGGTATTGATGGCTTCAGAGGCACTGAGTCGCAGTAATATGCCAGATCTTTATGAAAAAGGTCTTAGAGTTCTTTTTGATCGAGAGGAAGTTTTTTCCGCTATTGACAGAGTTGCTGCTGAAATAACCCAATATTATGAGGCGTTTGAGACTGTGAATCTTGTTCCGGTCATTACCGGGGGCATGCAGTTTGCCGCCGCGTTATTAGTTGATCTGGAGCGCAGAGCTCCTGGAAAATGGATTGTCGTACCAGTTTTTGCTGCAGCGTATATTCAAGATTCTGTGATCTCAGAACCAGCCATTGAATTTCCTGGAACTTTTGACGCAAGAATAAAGTCAGACGCACCGGTGCTAGTGCTTGATGATTTATTGGATAGTGGCACCACAATGAGGGAGCTGATCACGCTCATTTCGGAAAAAGGGATCAAATCTACAAAGCTCGCAGTGCTTCTTGAGAGAGCTAGACCAAGGAAAGTTGATCTACGGCCGGATTTTTGTGGATTTGAACTTGATTCTGATGCGTGGGTTGTTGGTTTTGGGATGGACAGTGAGCAGCGCTTCAGAGGATTAGACGGAATATACCTGCTTGAATCTGTCTAGGGCAGTTTAGATTACGCTTATTCAGAGGCTGATTTTTGTATAGCACGAGTGAATCCATTGCTGGAAAAACGTATTTCGATGCATTCGCCATCGATTAACAGGATTTTGGAAGTCAAAATTGGTAATTGGCGGGACTAATGGATCGTTTTGATCACGAATGGCTTCATGCGCGAGTCGACTGGCGTTGTACTCAGGGTGCCCAGTATGCATGAGCTGCTTTTGATCACTGCTTTCAAAAATTGTATATCCAGATTCAGGTCCATAAGCAAGTAAGTTAATTCGTCCATCAGCAGCTGCACTTTCCATCGCCGTGTCACTCAATCCCGCGAAGCGGCTCTGCGGACAAAAAAACTTATCATCCAGCGCATTCATTATTGAATGGGTGGGTTTCAAGTTTTCAAGTTCATACACCCCAAATAATTTTTGCTCAAAATTCGTTTTTTCAACTCCTGCTAAATAAGCCAAGGCAAACCCACCCCAGCAAAGTCCGAGAGTGCTTGGGCAAGTGGATCGTGCCGCTTCAATAAGTTCGGTGATCTCATCCCAGTATTCGACTTCTTCGAATTCGAGATGTTCTACTGGTGCACCGGTAACGATAAGACCATCAAGTGGGCTTTCTTTGGTGGCTTCTGCAAAAGTTAAATAGAGTTCGTCAAGGTGACCCTTTGGCCATGTTTTATAGGCGTGAGATTCCAGTCGAATCCAGACTGGTTCGATCTGCAAGGCTGATAGGCCAAGTGGATTTAGTAAGTTAAATTCGTACTGTTCTCCTAGCGGCATAATATTTAGGATGCCTATCCTGAGTGGTCGAATATCTTGGCGAGCAGCCTTCGCCAGTGGAATCCAGCCGATTCCGTTTTCTTCGATGAGCCGTAAGGCATGATAGTCAGGAGGTATGATTAGAGTCATCACGTGCCTACTTTGCATATTATTAGGATGATTGAAGCATATAGCCCAATCACCCTAATAGTACGCCTAAGTTACGCTATTGCTTCAAAAGCTTGCTGAAAGTCATCCTTAATGTCTTCGATGTGTTCAATGCCTACAGATACTCGGACCATTGACGGAAGAACACCAGCAGATACTTGTTCATCAGCTGTTAGCTGTTGATGTGTGGTGGAAGCCGGTTGAATAACTAATGTTTTGGCATCTCCGACATTGGCTAAGTGACTGGCCAATTCTAAGTTATCTATAAACTTCACAGCGTCTTCATAACCGCCTTTTAGTTCGATATTAAGCATGCAACCAAACCCACGAGTTAAGTATTTCTCAGCTGCTGCTTTGTAAGGACTTGAATTAAGCCCTGGATAAGTAACATTTGCTACTTGTGGCTGCTGTTCGAGCCATTGTGCAAGTGCTAGCGCGTTCTCAGTATGCCTTTCTACTCTCAAGCTGAGTGTTTCAAGACCCTGTAATAGTAGGAACGAGTTAAACGGGCTCAGAGCAGCTCCGTAGTCACGAAGAGCTTCTACTCGACCTCTAAGACCAAACGCTACATTTCGATTATCCGGCACGCCAAGAGCTTTACAAATGTCACTACCGAAACCAAATGCATCCCAGTGAACTAGGCCATGGTACGCGTCGCTTGGTTCTGTAAATAGAGGATATTTGCCATTTCCCCAGTTGAATGTTCCGGCGTCCACTATTATGCCACCGATACTAGTCCCGTGTCCCCCGATCCACTTAGTTGCACTTTGCACAACTATGTCCGCTCCGTGATCGATAGGGCGAATAAGAGCTCCCGCCGCACCAAGTGTGTTGTCAACTATCAGTGGAATATTATGTGTCTGGGCGAGTTTCGCTATCCCCTCAAAGTCGGGGATATTGAATCGTGGATTTCCCATGGATTCTAGGTATATAGCTTTAGTATTCTCGTCAATCTGTTTTTCGAAGCTTGCGACGTCATCACCTTCAGCAAAGCGCACGTTGATACCTAATCTCGGGAATTGCACCTTAAACTGATTGTAAGTTCCACCGTACAAAAATGAGGTGGACACGAAACTATCGCCAGCCTGCATCATGTTCGCAATTGCTAAGAATTGAGCAGCTTGCCCAGAGGCTGTAGCCAGTCCTGAGACTCCTCCTTCAAGCGCAGCAACTCGCTTTTCAAACACATCAGTTGTTGGATTCATAATTCGGGTATAAATATTTCCGAATTCAGCGAGAGCGAATAGGTTCGCACCGTGTTCGGCACTATCAAACACATATGAAGATGTTTGGTAAATAGGAACTGCTCTTGAATTAGTTGTTGGATCTGGTTCTTGTCCGGCATGTAGTTGCAGGGTTTCAAAGCGATGTTCTGACATTTGATTTGTCCTTTCATCTACTCAGTACTTTTGTGAGTAGATTTTCAATTGAATTTATTGTGTATTCCCTCAGTCGTAAGGTTTGCTGAAAATGGACTCAAGAGGGATATTTGTGTGTTGAAGTCTCAGACAGCGCCTACGCCATCATGAACGATGAACTAATTGTCGATGAGTTCGACCTTAGCATCTGAGACCCCCTCCGGCTTTGATTAAATTCGATAATGTTGATTCAATTAGTTATGAATTATCATTATTGCCTGTCGGGTAAGTATAGATGCTATTTCATGTTGTGTCTTTACTGACATGTTATACATAATGTCGATAAGATTGCGTCGAGGTCAGGGAGAGTAAGCATGAGTACTTTACGTTTTGCAAAACTTATAGAAGAATTGCCGTCTTCGGTTCCATTTGTTGGGCCGGAAAATTTGGAGCGTTCGTCTGGCACAGCATTTTTAGCAAGAATTGGCGCGAATGAAAATGTATTTGGACCATCTTCCTCGGTGCTTAAAGAGATTGATCGATCTAAAGAATTTTCTTGGCAATATGGTGATCCCGAGCTATCAGAGCTGCGGGTGGAACTCAGCCATTTTCTTGGTGTTGGTGTTGATGAAATTGTCGTAGGTGAAGGTATTGATGCTTTGTTGGGTTATGTATGTC
>JAQWLS010000010.1 GCA_029247135.1 Dehalococcoidia bacterium
ACAACAATTCTCCGAAACGGTTCAGCCTTTCAAAGGACTAATTAGTTCTAATACTCTAGTGATATCGGTAGCTGCAGGAATTCCACTGACAACTATCACTGAGAAAACAGGACAACCTTTAAGCGTAAGAATTATGCCAAATCTTCCGGCTGCCGTCATGGAAGGAGCGGCTGCAATCTATTTTTCGCCTCAATTTACACCCGCGCAGAAGAACACTGTTATTAATCTTATAAAAACGTCTTGCCCAACATTAGTAGAGGTAGGTTCAGATGATGAGGTGGACCTCTGCACAGCAATCAATGGCTCAGGACCGGCCTATATTTTTCAAATAATTGAGGCAATGATAAATGCTGCAACTCTTCGAGGAATGTCTGAGCCCGATGCAAAAGCATTGGTACTACAAACTGTTCTGGGTGCCGCAAAATATGCCCAAGGTTCAGATAGCAGTATTCAGGACCTCCGCTCAGCAGTTACATCACCCGGTGGAACAACTGCGGCTGGACTCGCTATCTTACAGGGTGCAGATGTTAGTATTACCTTTGATAGTGCTATCGCAGCAGCATATGCTCGAGCAATTGAATTGCGAGCATAGAACGGAAAATACATTTGGATCCTTTAATTCTTTACACAGCACAAATCGTCTCTTTAATCCTGCGACTTTTAGCTTTCTGTATTCTGGGACGATCATTGATCTCCTGGTTTCCAAATCTACGCGATAGTGAAGTTGCTCGTGCACTCGACAACATAACTGACCCTATCCTGCAGCCTCTTCGACGCTTCATTCCGCCTATTGGAGGAACATTTGATATTACACCGATGCTCGCAATGATTGCGCTTTTCTTGATATCTGATTTTATTCGCTCTGCGGCTTAATCCCTTCTCCGAACTCTCTCACCACGACTCATCCAAGATGTGTCTAAGTTGACAATCGAACATTTGTTCTATATTGTATTATTTAACTAACCGGTGGGGGCCGCTAAAAGAACAGGATTCATGCAATCATGCCATCAAAAAAAGAAGCTCACACCTCTGATGAAAAAACATTTGGCTCCAATCGTGAAAAAAACCTGAGTATTGCAATTGACGAAATTGTCAAAGAGCATGGCAAAGGATCAATAATGCGACTCGGTGACGCCGAAGCTGCACTCAATATTACTTCAATACCCACCGGTGCCTTGTCACTAGATATTGCACTTGGCGTTGGAGGAATTCCTCGGGGTCGAATCACAGAAATATTCGGCCCGGAATCTGCTGGAAAGTCTACATTGGCACAACACATAATTGCCGAGTGCCAACGAGCTGGTGGCGCAGCTGCCTATATTGACGTTGAACACGCTCTCGATCCGGAATATGCAGCTGCCTGTGGTATCGATATTGAAGAACTACTTATATCCCAACCTGATACCGGTGAGCAGGCACTCGAAATATGTGAAGCACTTATTCGCTCCTCTGCCTTAGACATCGTTGTAATTGACTCCGTAGCCGCTCTCGTGCCACGAGCCGAAATCGAAGGTGACATGGGCGACAGCTTACCAGGCCTTCAAGCACGATTAATGTCTCAAGCGATGCGAAAGCTCACCGCAGCCGTCTCGCGAACTAACACTTCCCTAGTGTTTATCAACCAGTTACGAGAGAAAATTGGAGTGATGTTTGGTAGCACAGAAACTACTCCAGGTGGCCGCTCACTCAAATTTTACTCGTCGGTCCGAATCGACATCCGTAGAATCGAATCAATTAAAGATGGCCAAACCTTTATAGGAAATAGAGTCCGTTGCAAGGTCGTCAAAAATAAAGTGGCACCGCCATTTAGACAAGCTGAGTTTGAAATTATGTTCACCCCCGACCTTCATGGAATAAATCGTTGGAGTGACGTACTCGATCTAGCTGTTGAACACGATGTGGTAAAAAAGGCAGGTGCCTTCTTCTCATATGGAGATCTTCGCTTAGGACAAGGTAAACGCAACGCGTCAACTTACCTGCAAGAAAATAATGACCTCTTCGAAGAAATAGACAATCAAGTTAGACAAATTACTGGAATAACCAAATCAACTGAAGAATTAGACAATACCACTTTGACAAATCCTTCAATTTCTGATTTAGATTCACTCGAGCTTGTCGCCGAAGAAGCTCCTGCATTACTCAATTCAACCGATTAAATGCCAACACTTGAGCAACTACCACTCACCGATTCAATCGCCGTCAAGGCGTTGAAGGGTCGCGCTCAGGAGCGAGTTAAGGTTGATTACACACGAGAAGCTACTGAATCTGAAATTCATAGTGATTTTTTTCCCATTGATATCGTTGTCCAATATGGCTTATTCAAAGGGACCCGCCATACTGCAAGTCAGTGGAACACGGCAATTACAGCCGCCCTATACCAAGAGTCCGTCAATCGAGCGTATAGACTTATTTCTCAGAAACAACGAACCGAACAAGAATTACGGTTCCTAATTAAAAATACAAAAAAATACAACTTCACTGATCACATGATCAATACTGCCATTGCGAGAATCATCGCGCTCGGATACCTCGACGAAGCATCTACTGCTAAGACTCATGTCACGAGAGCTAATTCGAGATTAAAGTCTTCTCGTAAACTAAAATACGAACTTCATATGCGTGGTGTCTCTAAAAACACCTCAGATGAGATCCTTCGCTCACACTCCGAAACCAACGCAGCAGCGGAAGTTGCCGAAAAAAAAGCGGCACGTCTCAAGAAGCATGATGCACCGACAGCCAAAATTCGGCTCTACCGATACTTAGTTCAGCAGGGATTCCCCTACTCGCTCTCGCGTCAACTTGCCGATCACCACTTTTCCACGTCCGTCAGCTATTGAAATTCCACCAGACTAGGTCGGCAACGTGTTACGCTATGACCACATATAAATAATTACAGGACCCGACGCGAAGCCTGAATATTAGGGAATCTACCTAACGAACTGAATCCAGTGCGGCGCGCGGTCATATTGTTCGGAGAATAATAATGGAACTTTTTATAATTCTAGCGGCCCTCGTGGCCGGCGTGATTGTCGGATCAATCATAATTCACCTTTACAACAATAATTCCGCAACTGGACTGATTAGTAAGGCCACAAGTGAATCACAACAACTACTAAACACGGCTGTCAAGGAATCAAGTGACATTATTGCTAATGCAGAAAATAAATCTGTCAGCCGGAGAAAAGAGATTGATGACGAGATTCGAGATCGGCGCCGTGAAATTGGACGAATCGAACGTAGAATTGATCAACGAGAAGAATCTATAGATCGACGAAGTGAAAACATCGAAAAAATTGAGGATGATTTGCGAATACAGGTGACAGAGATCGAGGCGCAAGAAGCCGAAATCACCGAACAAATGTTAGGCATATAGCAAAAACTTGAACACATTGCAGGGCTTTCATCCGATGCAGCCAAGGAAGAGTTACTAAATCAACTTGATGCTGAGCTCCGGGATGAATCCGCTCGTCGCGTAGCAGCAATGGAGGACTCAGCAAAAGCCGAGTCGGATGTCAGAGCGAGAAAAATCCTAGCGACCGTTATGCAACGGATTAGTTCGGAAGTCACCGCTGAGATGACAGTAAGTATCGTCGCAATTCCATCAGATGAAGTTAAAGGCCGGATAATTGGGCGAGAAGGTCGTAATATTAGAGCGTTTGAAGCTGCCACCGGATGTGACCTGATTATCGATGATACTCCGGGAGTTGTCACCGTGTCTGCATTTGAACCTACTCGGCGAGAAATAGCTCGAACCGCACTTGATTATTTAATACAAGACGGTCGTATTCAGCCGTCGCGAATCGAGGATGCCGTCGACCGTGCTCGACGAGAAATCGATAAAAGGATTGAAAAAGCAGGACAGCAGGCAGTCGTCGACGCCGAGGTAACTGGCTTACATAACGAAATCATAAAAACCCTAGGTCGGCTTCAATTTCGCTATTCGTATGGGCAGAACCAGCTCAGGCACTGTATAGAGACATCCTGGCTCGCCGCAGCTCTGGCTCATGAGCTTGGAGCGGATGTTGAAGTTGCACGTGTCGGTGGACTACTTCATGACCTCGGTAAGGCTGTGGATCGAGAAATCGAGGGTACACACGCCCTACTTGGTGCTGAAATCGGTCGTCGATATGGACTTCCACAGGCAATAACACACACTATTGAAGCCCACCATGAGGAAGTTAAACCAGAAACTCTCGAAGCCCTAATCGTGATTTGCGCTGACTCGATGTCTGGAAGTCGGCCTGGCGCACGCAGGGAACAAGTTGAAGAATATGTAAAGCGCTTAGAGGCTCTTGAAACTATCGCGAATTCTTTTGATGGTGTCGAACAAGCATTTGCAATTCAAGCTGGTCGTGAAATTCGCATTATGGTAAAACCTGATCAAGTAGATGATTTAGGGTCAACGAGACTCGCAAGAGAAGTATCAAAAGAAATAGAGCAATCACTTCAGTACCCTGGCCAGATCAAAGTGACCGTAGTACGTGAAACTCGATCATCTGAAATCGCGCACTAGGTTCCTAAAGAAGTATCCACTATCGCTAGATTTGATTAACTTATAAGACGAGTAATGAAATCAAATACCCGGAGCAAAAACACCCGTTACAGACAAGAGACATGTCTCTTGTGTGGTGAGCTTGCAACTCTTGGCTGCGGAAAATGTGGTGACCCTTTCTGTGGCAAATGTATTATTCATACTCCCGGCGGTATCCGATGCGACACCTGCGCACAGTTGAGGAAACCGGTCCAGTATCAGATTTCAAGACGTCGACTCATCACGACGATCATAGTAACTCTTCCGATAGCTCTGTTTCTCGGAATATTTTCTATCATTCCTACTACTTTGATTGCCCAGATTCCGTTATTAAACATAGTTGGGCACGCACTCACGGCCTACTTACTAGGACTTGTGATATCAAAACTAGTGGACGTGGTTAGTGGCAATAAACTAGGTCGATCTTTGCAAATCACAGCATTGATATCCGGCTTCCTCATAATTTCAGGACGTGCCGTAATTATCCTTATTCTAACGGGCGGTGTCATATTCGGTTTATCTGAAGTTCTTATGGTGGGGGTGATATCTCTTGTCACATGGCGAAGATTTGAATAATTTCAGACCGGCTAGACACGATCGACGATAAATAACGCAAGTAGCATCCCGAAAGACACGATGCCGACCTGGAGAACTCGCTTCAGTTCATCCTTCATAAGTTTTGAATCTCTTTTATTACGGTCGCTACTCGCCAAGACCTTACTCCATCATCGAATATTAACTGTGCTCCATGTACAAGAGTAAGTGCCTTTGCATAAAGGGGCTAGCGCCAGCCCGTCATTTAAATTAGTCTAGTACTTCAGGTACTGAGGCCCCGTAGTGTAGCGGTTAACACGTCGCCCTGTCACGGCGAAGATCGGCGGTTCGAATCCGCTCGGGGTCGCCATATCACCCTCAATCAATCAATACACCTGGATTCAAAATTCCTTTCGGATCGACCGCATTCTTCGCGGCCCTAATCATATCGCCAAATAGATCAGGTCGCTGCTGGTCATACCATTTCCGATGCATTCGACCAACCGCATGATGATGCGTAATTGTGCCACCAGCCTTAATAATTGCATCCGATGCTGCTTCCTTGAAGGCTATCGATTGTGCTACAGGATCATCACCTGGGAACGCACCCGCAAAAGTGTAGTAAGGTGCAGGTCCGTCAACATACACATGAGTAAACCGGCAATTCAACGTGCCTCCACCGCAAATCTCAACAAGAGCTTTGTTCATTTCTGCTCTTACAAATTCATCGAACTCCGGCCATTTATCCCAGGTGATCGCAGTTTCTACCGTACCGCCGAGAAATCCAAGACCTGCCTCTAATCCACCACCTCTTGGTATGAACGCATCTCGCCATGCACCAACCGCACCTCCACGTCCAGTTGGTTCGCCATTGCCATCATCAATGAGTACATCTTGTTGATCAATAAATCCACCGGCTGAGCGAGCAATCTCAATAGCCAATGCCATAGGATCTCTCTGCGAGATAGTCGCATGTTCGAATCCAATAATTAATAAAGTCTGTGACCCGTCTAATCCAGCAGAGTCTTTCCCTAGTTGTGCATCAAGAAGTCGTAAATTTGCCGGCCAGAGCTTGGCTTGGACTATCTCACGAGTAGCCTCATAACCCTCCCGCCAAGATGAAAATATTACCCCCGCCGTAGCTCGATATCTTGGTCGATCCTGTATCTTCATCCAAGCTTCAGTAACCAGCCCTAGAATCCCTTCGCTGCCGAGAATAAGTCGCTCAGGCTGTGGACCAGCACCGTCGCCAGGAAGTCTCCGGGTCTCTATCCAGCCTCTAGGGCTTAGCATTTTAACGTTCTCTACGAAATCATCAATATGCGTGTTGTTAGTAGCGTAGTGACCACCCGCACGTGTCACAATCCAACCACCGAGAGTAGATCCAGCAAAAGACTGAGGGAAGTGGCGAAGAGTATATCCATGCGGACGAAGTTGATCTTCAAGATGCGGTCCGTATACACCCGCCTGTATCAAGGCTGATCGTGACACTGAGTCAACTTCAAGCACTTGATCAAACTGGTCCATATCAATTGTCACCACAGGTCGATCACTGTTCACTGGTGGCGTGATCCCATCTACCACAGAAGAACCACCTCCATAGGGGATGGCTATATAGTTCTGCTCATCACACCATTCGAGAATTGCTTCAAGTTCGGAATTAGTCCTAGGATGAGCAACGATATCAGGCGGATTTGGAACACCTGTATATACAAAATTTTGCCGTCCCCCACAATTCGCATGCAAGGCTCGTTCATAATTATCTTGAAAGCAGAATTCTGACAGCGCATCGGGTGGGCTAATTCTTGGGTCAGGCAACGCAAGTTCGTCTGCAGTTGGAATCTCTTGGGCTTCAACCAGTCGGCCAATTCTCTTAGAAATATCTGAAGCACGCTCCTTGCGTTGTTCGAAAGTAGGTTGATCTGACTCTAATCCAAAAAGCCACAAACTCCGTCGCGGTTTATCCTTAAATCCAGAATGAACTTCCATCAACATCTCGCAATCTAATTTTAGCTACTTAATTTAAGGTTTCGTTCAGATTTACACTACCAATTAATAAAAATTGCTAGTTAGATCACACTATAACTGTTCTGAAACTAAAAAGTTACGAGATGCTATTTGTAGTGAATGAATTTCTCTCCCATCGGCTGTGAGATCTCCTATCTGAAGATTCAAAATCGCTAATGCAATTTCTGGTAGCGAACGAGATGAGTCTTGGCTTAACTCATAGACGGCACCCAAACGGCTATTTCGCTCTAGTTTTTGAGGTTCAATCTTATCCGCCACGAACATCGCCCAAGCCGAATTAGAGAATGTAGGGTGCCCATATGTGTGGTAACGAACAGCCTGTAAAACCTCTTTTGAGTCTATATCAAAGGATTCTTGCAAAATTTTTGCACCAACTGGACCATGCAGCAAAACTGGATAACGTCGTTCCAAATCAGACACGAGTACACCCTGTTTTTCAGCACAGATTAGCCATTCTTCATCACTAAAATGCCTGCAGATATCATGGGCAAATCCCATTAAAATTGCGGTTTCAGGAGCTTCGCCACGCATTGACATCAAATCACCCGCGAGCTCTGCCACGCGCTCAGAATGCTTCAAAACACCAGTAGGCACAGCTAATCTCAGACCTTGAGTAAACACGCTTATCAGCTCTGATATAGGCATTCAAGGATTACGACTGAGTACGGCTTAATCTGTACTCTGCTCGCGCTCATTTCGCTCTCGAGCTCTCCGAGCAAGTGGACTCTCGTCACGGTCAAGTCTCCCCTTCACTCTTGATTTTGATTGATTATCATATTCTTTTCGTTTTTTCTGATAACCAGAATTAATATCCTTGGTGCCGCGTTTAGCGTCTTCCAGAGAGGCGGCCATCTTCGTTAATCGAGCAACACGATCTTCGGTTTTAGGATGAGTAGAAAACATACTCCGTGTATTCATACCTAGAAACGGATTCATGATAAATAGGTGAGCTGTAGTTTCTGGCACCTTCATTGGTATTCGTTGCGCTCCCATATCGATCTTTTGTAATGCTGAGGCTAACGCAAGAGGATCACTGACAAATTCCGCGCCATCAGCATCTGCTTCATATTCACGTGACCGCGAAATTGCCATTTGAATCATGCCGGCCAATAGAGGTGCCAGTAGCAATGCCACAATGTTTCCTCCATTATTTCTACTCCCACCAAACCAAAAGCCTATAAACCCGATCCAACTGATTGCCGATGCAACTGATGCAGCTATAGTTGATATCAAAATATCGCGATTAGAAACGTGTGCCATCTCATGACCAATTACTGCTCGCAGCTCTCTTTCAGTAAGCAATTCACGTATACCGTCAGTAACTGCCACTGCAGCATGTTCTGGATTCCGTCCGGTTGCGAACGCGTTAGGTTGCGGGGAATTCATTAGATAAACTCTAGGCTTCGGCATACCTGCTAATTCAGAAATTTCACTAATCATTGCATGTAATTTTGGTTCTTCCTCAGCGCTTACCTCGCGTGCGCGGGACGCTCTCAGAACTAAATCAGCCGATTTCCAGTAGGATCCTACGTTCAAGATAAGGGCGAGAATAAGAAAAAGTAGTGAGCCCTGTATACCACCTACAGCACCCCCAATCACCACCAACAGTCCTGAAATCGTCGCCAAAAGAATAGCTGTTTTAAAATTATTCATAAAATTGTGAATCTCCACTACATATCTATGATAACGCTCAATTAAATAGACAAACGGACTAATCTCAATAAATAGTCACTGAATTCAACACAAAAAAAGATGAGGCCAGAGGCCTCACCTTTTTTAATTTCAGAAACGCAATATTTAAAATAAAATTACGACTACAAACCTAACTGCTGGGCCACCAACTCGCGATGGTAATCGGCATCACCGAAGGCAAGCTCAGCACGCTTTTGGCGCCTGAAATACAACTGTACTTTGTAGTCCTTAGTAAACCCGATCCCACCATGAATCTGTTGACCATGAGCCACAACTCGACGAGTCGCCTCTGAGCACCACGCCTTAGCCATATTAACAGCCATCGTAGTCTCATCATCCGATTGATCAGTTGCGATAGACCATGCTGCTTTATACATAATGAATCGAGATCCATCAACGTCGGTTACCATGTCCGCACACTTATGCTGAATAGCCTGGAACGATCCAATTGGTCGTCCAAACTGTACGCGCTCCTTAGCATAATCAACAGCTATCTCAAAATCCATCTGAGACAAACCAACTAGATATGCGCACTCAGCCACCGTGTATTTCTGAATGACTGGCTTCAAGAGTTCCCAACCGGAGCCGTCAGCACCAAGCAGTTGTCCGGAGGCGTTATTGAGTACAACCTCACATTGTTTGTCGCGAGCAATCGTTTGTAACGGTGTCACACTGACACCATCCTGATCAGTCGCAACGATTGATAAACACACGCCTGAGCTACTTCTGGCAGCAACCACGAGATAGTCAGCAACATGCGCATCAGACACGAAAAGTTTAGTGCCATTTAGTGTCACGTCGTTACCTGAAACTGTTGCCTCACACTCAATACCTGATTCGTCAAATCTTGCAGATGGCTCAGTGAGGGCGAGAGAAAAAATTAAATCACCAGAAGCTATTCCAGGTAGAAATTCGCTCTTTTGTGCATCAGATCCAGCTTCCATAATCGAAACGGCTCCGCCAAGTACGCTGGACATAAATGGCCCTGGAACCAAAGCTCGACCAAACTCCTCAAGCAACACACACATATCTAAAAAGTCAAAACCTACGCCACCATGCTCCTCGGGGATCAGTAATCCTTGCCACCCCTGTTCCGCCATTTGGCCCCAGAGTTCAGGAGAATAACCTCGTTCGTCCTCTTCCATGTCACGAACATGCTGTTCGGGACATTCATTCTCCAAAAACTCACGCGCGGCATTCTTTAAAAGTTCTTGCTGTTCACTTAACCCTAGGTCCATTTCATCCCCAATCTTTAACAATGACTGAAACTAATGTTCCAATCAATATAGTTTTAGTTCACCCTCAAATAGCGACAAGCCATATTTAGGAACCACGAGATGGTATCAGGAATTAGCTTAGGCTGCACGACCGAACAAGGTGCCATCAGCTCTGCTAATATTCTGTCACATCTAAGTTTTAAATCCGCAATAACCCTCAGATCATAAGACTCTCTAACCTCGCGGAAGCCCCAAACCTCGAGTCGCTATTACATTTCTCTGTATCTCATTCGATCCACTGAAAATTGTGTGCGGGACAGATCCCACGTAATCTCTAACATGAGCTGCATTCATTGGTGAATATGCACTATCTTCCGCCCAAAGATTTCCATACAGGCCCCAAGCCTTCGTTGACGTGCGTGCTATACGCTGGTGAAGTTCAGAACTATACATCTTGTTAACAGATGCCTCATAATTAGGGACCATGCCACTATCTTGTATGGATACAATTCGAAACGCAAAATTGAATAGCACTTCTGTTTCAACCGCACGATCAGCTAATTCTTTGCGCACAACACTGAAGTCCTGCCGAGTGAATTGA
>JAQWLS010000026.1 GCA_029247135.1 Dehalococcoidia bacterium
GGGAACAGCTAAATGGAAAGCTGCCGCAACATATCTTATATCCTACCGGAGGTGGAACTGGCTTAATCGGAATGTGGAAAGCATTTCAGGAACTATTGGAAATGAATCTGATTACTGGACCTCTCCCCAAAATGTACGCCGTGCAGTCTACTGGGTGTGCCCCGATCGTCGAGGCCTTCAATGCCAAGGCGGAGCGAAGTGAGGCGTGGAAAGACGCAGCAACAATAGCTCCTGGTATACGAATTCCAACACCCTTTGCAGACGATCTAATTTTGTCTGCACTCCACGAGAGTAAGGGAGGTGCCATAGCTGTAACTGATGATGAAATAGTAGCGGCCATGAAAACAGTCTCGTCATCCGAGGGCATCGACGTCTGTCCAGAGGGAGCAGCAACTTTTGCCGCCTTGTCTCATTTGAGAAAAAATGGGGCCATCTCAAAAAATGATTACGTAGTGCTGTTTAACACTGGCACAGGTCTGAAGCATCCGGAACTACGGTAGATCCCTATCGATACTATCCTCAACTGGTGAAAGTCCCGCTTGCTGAGCATATCGCTCGACAAACACGAGTAAACCTAGTGACGGTAAAAACGCAATCAAGGCGATACCACATATCAACCACCAACCACCAATAAGAAATAATAATCCCAACGACAGTGATAATGACATACCCATTATCGATACTATTCGGGCACCTAAGACATATGGAGGGACACCTGGACCCATTTATCGCTTTCCTTGCTACTAACTCATTTAAATTTAACTAAATTTGTGGTCGGGGCGCTCGGATTCGAACCGAGGGCCTCTGCTTCCCAAAAGCAGCGCTCTGCCAGACTGAGCTACGCCCCGTTGAATAACTACCTAATGCAACCTAACGTCAGTCAAGCAAGAGCGCAATAGCGAAATGCTATTTTGCTGCTCCAAGAATTTCAGACAATGACCTAATCCCATTAGAATCGCACCAAGCAACTAACTCGTCAAGAATGTGCCAAGCTGCATCTGGCCTCACAAAAGTGGCTGTGCCAACCTGTACTGCTGATGCACCTGCCATAATAAACTCAACCACATCGGTGCCTGAAACAACTCCGCCGGAAGCAACAATAGGGATATCCATTTCCCTACTTACTAAAAACACATGCCTCAGTGCCACGGGTTTAATGGCCGGGCCTGAAAGTCCTCCGAACGTGGCACCCAACGTAGGCTTACGTTTATCGATATCAATAGCCATGCCGGGAATCGTATTGAATATGGTCAATGCATCCGCACCAGCTTTTGCTACCGACGCAGCCACAATTCGAGGATCTGCAACAGACGGTGTTAGCTTGACCAGAATTGGTAGTTGAACAGTGTCTCGAATAGCCTTAATTAACTCACCAGCCAAACGAGGATCCTGCCCAAATTCAAGCCCACCAGCTTCGACATTCGGACACGATATATTCACCTCAACGCCCGCTATCCCAGAAATTCCATCTAGGGCCTCAACGAGTTCAATGTACTCTGAGAAGTTTTCACCCATAATATTCACAACTACGGGCGTATTCCATTTTTCCCAACGAGGTGCATAGTCATTAATCACTGCCGACAAACCTACATTTTGAAAACCAATTGAGTTCAACATACCCGCTGCAGTTTCAACTGTTCGTGGAGTAGGATTTCCTAGTCTAGGACGCAAAGTAGTACCCTTTGATACAACTGCACCCAATTTATCGATGTCAAACCTTTTTGAAAGCTCCACACCATTAGAAAACGTGCCAGAGCCTACCATTATTGGGTTCTTCAATATCAGGTCAGTTTTTCCGCCTGATGCAATCTGCGTTTGGAGATCAATACTAGATATGTTAGAGACCATGGCCTTTATCATAAGACCAAATGGCCTCTAACTACTTTGCACTGCACAAGGGATAAACCCAAGCCCTAAGCCTTATAGAAGTTAAATCTCATCAGCAAGCACGTGATCGCTCGGTCGTACATCCTTGTAACCACCTGCAGCTGCTACAGCATCTGAGGTAACGCCAGGTCGATAAATAGCCAAGTCGCCGGAATTATGAAAAGAATTACTCACACCACAATGCTTACATTTAGCGGCGCTATTAGGCCCATTCGCTAACTCTAAAACCCAAAAGTGACTGCACTGGTTTTTCATTCTCTTCCTCTATTCTCCTCTGCGCTTTTAGTCGCAACTTGTAACCTTCGTCATGACTTTACGCCTGACATTTTTAATTCGTAGTTATATTAACGCATTTAAGTAAATATATCAAATCAATGCATTAAGTCCTATAAATGCTGTTTAATAGTATTTACTTAAAACGACCACTTCGACCATGAATGCACAACAATGTATGATGAACGAAGGTTAATTAAACCAAATAAACTTAAGGAAGAGAATGACTGACTCAACTGCTGTCATCGAAAAACTAAAGACGGTACAAGATCCAGAACTACACCAAGACATTATCTCGCTCAATATGGTTCGAGATTTGCAAATCAGCAACGGAGAACTCAGTTTCTCATTGATACTTACAACACCTGCTTGCCCTCTCAGAGAAACTATTGAAAAAGACATTAACGAAGCTCTGGCAGGACTGGATGATATCCAGAAAATAGATATCGACTGGGGAGCAGAAGTAAGAGCAACTCAACGCGGAGATGGACCGGAGGCAATAAAAGGAGTTAGAAATGTAATCGCCGTTGCCTCCAATAAGGGTGGTGTGGGAAAGTCTACGGTATCCGTTAATTTAGCCTTGGCTCTGGCAAAAGCCGGAGCCAAAACTGGAATTCTTGACGCTGATATTACGGGGCCCAATCTACCAACAATGCTAGGAATCGAGGGAGGGCTTCAAGCAACTGGCGAATCAGGACTTAAGCCGGTTGAAGCTCATGGACTGAAAGTAGTCTCACTTGGATTCGTATTACCGCCTGGAACACCTGTAGTTTGGCGAGGTCCAATGATAGGTTCAGGGGTTAAACAACTAATGCATGATGTAGATTGGGGCGAACTTGATTATTTAATTGTTGATTTGCCTCCAGGCACATCTGACGCGTCCATGAGCATGGCTCAAGATGCATTAATAGCAGGCGCGGTGATAGTATCCACGCCAGCAAAAGTAGCCGTCGAGGATGCCCAAAAAGCAGTGGGAATGTTTGACCGCCTGGGTGTCCCGATATTTGGAGTTATTGAGAACATGCGTGGAGAAATATTCGGCAGTGGCGGTGCGGAAGATGCCGCCGATGATTTAGGTTTAGAATTTCTTGGGGCAATTCCTCTGGATGCTGAAATTAGAAAATCTGGAGATGACGGGCAACCACTTCTCCGAGAAAATCAATCGCAAATAGAACAAGTGTTTACGTCATTGGCTGAACAAGTCGCGGCTCGCTGCTCAGTTCTACAATTTGCCGGTGAAGGGACATCAATTTGACTCAAGAACAAAGCTCATCATCCCCGCTCATAGCAGGGCGTAGAAAAGCCGGCACTACAAATCAATCAAAAACTACGAAGTCTCCACCCCGTAAAACTCGTACGCGAACACGTCCGTCCGTTCAAAAAAAACCAGAAACACAATCCTCGCCAGAAAACGAAAATCCAAAAGATAGTCCTATTGCTGATAAACCAGACTCACGAGCGAAAACAGTTAAACCTCGAAAGTCAACAATTGCCGAAAAAAACACCCCAAAGCCAAAGATAGAACTCGCAGATAAAACTGCTCTCGATGCTGAATATGGAAGATTACACGACGAGATTAAACGTCAAGAATCAGCTATTTCAGAACTCACTAGTGACATAGAAGCACTCAGTGGCGAACTAAAAAAATCCACTGCACGGCCACGACTAGGGATTTTTGTTGACGTACCAAACTTAATCTATGGTATAGAAGATATAGAAATCCACATGGGCAAGTTACTTGATTTCCTCTCGACAGATCGTCAACTTGTTCGAGCTATTGCCTACTGCCCTATCTCTGACGATCCAAGAGAACCAATTGAAACGCAAAAATTCATCGCCCCCTTTATAAACTATGACTATCGCTTGGTTACCAGCCCACTAAAAAGATTTGCTGATGGCTCAATTAAAGGTAATTGCGATGTCGAAATGACGGTAGATATGCTCTCAATGGCAGAACGATTAGACATTATCACTTTAGTAAGTGGCGATGCTGATTTCTCGAGAGCCGTAGAAGCTGTCCAGTCAAGGGGTGTCCGTGTGGAGGCGGCTGCCTTTTCAGGCAGTACGTCCTCAGAAATTCGTGCTATATCCGATCGCTATATAGATCTCAATAACGTCCTTTCGGAAATAACATGAAAATTCTATTCAGTCGTGAGGTCCTCTTTATTTTCACTGGTTTAGGCATAGGTCTTTTTATGGGAAACTCATTCCTCAATATGAATCCTGCATTTTTTGGCTGGTTATTTTCTATAGGCATGGGTATTTCTGGAGGCGCATTCGTCGCGGCTATTTCCAGAAATATCCCGTTGATCGGCGGACCATCTCCTTCAAAACAGAAACGGACAGTTAACCATACAAAGTCCGAGAATTGATCATTGGTCCATCAGTACAAACTAATTTAACTCCACCAGCATTTTTGGGAAATACGGCACAGGAGTAGCAAACGCCAAAACCACAGGCCATTCGTGCCTCCAATAAAGCTTGTAACTCTGTAGACGGGCTCACATCCAACAAAACCGAATGCAAAGCCTCAAACATTGGATCAGGACCACACGCAAACGACTGGTCACTCCAAGAAAGAAGTTGTCTATACGGTTCGGTTACTAAACCTTTTTGACCCAAAGTACCATCTTCTGTCACGCTTATGAACTCAACTTCAGGTCGCAGAAGTTCCTTAGGAAAAATTCCCTGAATACTCCGAGCGCCAGCTATCAATGCCACCGCTGCACCCCTATCTGTGAGCCAATCTGATAACCAGATCAGCGGAGCGATACCAATTCCACCGCCAACAAGTAGCATATTTCTTAAACTCAGATCAGGTTTAAATCCATTACCTAAAGGGCCTAACACCTCGAGTGCATCGCCCGGGCTACGCTTACTCAACCACCTCGTACCAACACCAACCACATCATATAGAATGCCTAATCGAACATAATCATCGTGCAGTTCCAATCGATAGATAGACATTGCTCTACCCAGCAACGGATCCGGATAACCAGCTTCCGAATCGCCACACGTAACCATCATGAACTGTCCAGGTAGCGCCGACCTATAACCGTTTCCAGCCTGAAGCCAGATGAGATGAGTAGTTCCATATAAACGGACATTATCAAGTACAATCAAATTACTTTTATTCACCGACAAAATAGCCAATCATATGCTAATCATAATTTTCTGACCTATAAGCACTAATTGGCAAAACATTGTAGCTTCCATCTGTATCATCATCGATTGCCTGTACTGCGGCCCGGGCCGTATCTAAAGACGTGAAGCAAGGGATACGCATTTCTGTAGCGGCTCGTCGAATAAAGAATCCATCCCGTCTAACCTCTGTTCTCCCGCCTTCAAGAGTATTGATCACCGCGCCAACCGCGCCATCCTTGATTAGTTCCACCACATTCTTATCAGCGTCATCTAGTCGTTTTGAAATAATAGTGACCGGTATACCAAGTGCAGTAATTAAACTCGCTGTACCCTCAGTGGCAAAAAGAGGACTGCCTGCTTCATGTAAATATCGAATCAAAGAAGTTGCCTCTGATTTAGTTTGGTTTGAAATAGACAGCAAAAACGGAGTTTTTGGTCGTATATTCATCGAAGATGCTATTAAAGCCTTCCGCATTGCCGGAGCAAATGACTTATCAACTCCCATGACTTCACCTGTTGATTTCATCTCCGGTCCTAAAAAAGTGTCGACATTTGTTAGTTTATTCATAGAAAAAACCGGGGCCTTGATCGCAATCAAATTCATGGAAGGATGTAATCCTCCAACATAACCTTGCTCAGTCAGAGTTTGACCGAGCATAATATTTACGGCAAGGTTCACCAATGGGATATTAGTAACCTTAGAAATGAATGGAACTGTTCTTGATGATCGGGGGTTTACTTCTATAATGAAAACCCCTGTTCCATGCGGATCCGCCTCTTCCGCTATAACAAATTGCACGTTCATTAAGCCTTTCACACCAAGCTCCAGCGCCATACGAGTGGTGTAGTCAACAATTGAATCAATTTGTGCATCCGTGAGACTCTGTGGTGGATAAACTGCAACTGAATCGCCGGAATGGACTCCAGCACGTTCCACGTGTTCCATGATTCCGGGAATTAAAACAATCTCACCATCACAGACCGCATCAACTTCAACTTCCGGTCCTTCTAGAAATTTGTCAATGAGAACACTATTTGTGCCTGCGTCTGCACCAGCCTCAAGCGCGGCGGCAAAAAAAGTAACCATCTCATTCGCATTCTGAACAATCTCCATCGCACGACCACCAAGCACGTATGACGGTCTCACCAAGACGGGGTAGCCAACTGCATCACCTGCTTGAAGCGCTTCCTCTAAATCAGTAACAATAGTTCCCGGAGGTTGAGGAATATCTAATCGATTCAACATTTCACCGAAGAGCCCTCTGTCTTCAGCCAGATCAATAGTAGCTGCTGACGAACCTGCAATCGGGAGGGCTGCCCTATGGAGAGGGCCTGCCATATTCACAGCCGTCTGACCTCCGAATTGGACTATAGAGGCGGGTGCTCGGTCGCCATTTGCCTCATTATCTAAGAGATCGCGGACACCTTCCTCATCTAATGGCTCAAAATACAGTCGATCAGACGTATCAAAGTCTGTTGAAACTGTTTCGGGATTGGAATTAGCCATAACCGCATTAATACCTGCAGCTCGTAAAGCTTGAGCTGCACGCACAGAACAATAGTCAAACTCTATACCCTGACCAATTCGTATAGGGCCTGAACCAAGAACGAGCATCCTCTCATTCATCTCCGGGGCTGCCTCATTTTCATCATCATAAGTCGAATAGAAGTACGGTGTAACTGCATCAAACTCTGCGGCACAAGTATCAACCATTTTATAGACGGGGAGAACGTCCCAATCCAAACGCATGTTTCTGATTTGCTCCGGCAACTTACCCGCAAGTGATGCAATGACACCATCTGCAAATCCCAAACGCTTAGCGTCACGAAGAAGCATTGGCGTTAAATCACTGGAAAGCAATATTCTCTCCATTGATACGATTCGTTCTAATCTTTCAAGAAACCAAGGATCAATACCAGTGCGATCAGATAATTCGTTTGGCTCAAGATGATGCCGCAAAGCTGATAATAGAGCCCAAATTCGCTCATCAGTCGCCTGAAGATACGGTGCATCGAGCCAACTAGCTCTCTCCCACAACGCCGAGCGCCCACCGACTTCAAGTGAGCGTATAGCTTTTTGTAACGCTTCCTCAAACGTGCGTGCAATCGCCATTACTTCACCCGTTGCTTTCATCTGAGTACCCAGCTCTCTATCACCAGTCGCAAATTTGTCGAATGGCCAACGGGGTATTTTAACGACTGTATAGTCCAACGCTGGCTCAAAGGCAGCGGTAGTTCTCTGAGTGACGGCATTTTCAATCTCGTGTAAATCTCTGCCTAAAGCGATTTTGGCAGCCACACGAGCAATGGGATAACCTGTTGCCTTGGACGCCAAAGCCGACGATCGTGATACACGTGGATTAACCTCAATAACATGATAGGGAGGAAGAGATCTAGGTGATTCGGGCTCCTCGCCTTCAATTAATGATCGTGGAGCTAGAGCGAACTGCACGTTGCAACCACCCTTGATCCCAAGTGCCCTGATTATTTTAAATGCGCTGTTCCGGAGCATTTGGTATTCGCGATCAGTAAGCGTCTGGGAAGGCGCCACTACAATTGAATCGCCTGTATGAACCCCCATAGGATCAAGGTTCTCCATATTACAGATAGTGATACATGTATCGTTTCCATCTCGCATAACTTCGTATTCGAGTTCTTTCCATCCCAAAAGACTCTGCTCAACTAAAACTTGATTAATTGGCGAGGCATCCAGGCCGGATCTTACGATAGACGCATACTCACTATCAGTAGTTGCGACTCCACCGCCACTTCCACCCAGTGTATAAGCAGGTCGGATAACGGCTGGTAAACCAACCAGTTCTTTTGCCAAAACCGCGTCATCCCAGTTTTCGACAATTCTTGAAAGTGGTGTCGGCTCGTTTAATTCCTCCAACAGTTTCTTGAATGCTTCTCGATCCTCTGCGTAGCGAATTGTCTCGACAGACGAGCCAAGCATTTCAACATTATATTTTTTTAATACCCCAGATTCAGAAAGTTCCATACCCAAGTTAAGGCCAGTTTGTCCACCAAGAGTTGGCAGTACCGCATCCGGACGCTCACGTTGAATTATTCGAGTAAGAACTTCAACGGTAAGTGGTTCGATATAGGTGACATCCGCTACACCATCATCTGTCATGATTGTCGCAGGATTCGAATTGACCAATATAGACCGTACGCCCTCTTCACGCATGGCCTTACAAGCTTGAGTTCCTGCATAGTCAAATTCAGCAGCTTGGCCAATTACGATAGGGCCGTTACCAATAATTAAAACTGATTCTAATTTTTTTTGTTTCATATTTTGAACTTACAGCTCCAAAACAAACCATAATATTTTGCTGAGTTAATTGTGGTATCCCTCCCGATAATTTTCTCCACGCATCTCGATTTGGGCCACCACATCTAGAGATGCATAGTGGTCATGGGGCATAATAGGAACTCGAGCCATCTGTAAGTGAGTAAGTTGGATCGTGGTAAATTCAACAGTTCGCCAATCTTCTAAAAGCCTGAGTAAGTTTTGTCGATTTCCTTCCCCGCTGAGGTGTCCAATGGGCAACTTCGGAACAAACATATCTTGTCCGTCAATAAATTCCTTTGAATCACGAAGAACTTCGTAAACTTTAGGAACTCCATTACGTGCCTGCTTACGAGCACCTCTATAGGCACCAGAATCATAAACACCAACATAGACCACACCTTTGTCATCAACCGACACGCCAGATAATTCAATCGAAAAGGGTGCAACACGTCGTAGCCGTGGGCTCGCGTTCACGTAAAAGGTCTCTACCTGCGACCACATAATATCTGTGGCCATTAAAAATCCAATATGCACCCAAGTAATATGCAGCCAATCGGTGGGAGGAACGATAACTTCTATAGACGAGTCTAGTTTGCTCAAAAGAGGCTCGAGGGACTCGAAATGCCGAGGTGAGTCAAGACCAATTGGTTGAATAAATTGAATAGGCACTCGCCAACTATTTGAAAAATCTTCCCAGTAATCCCAGTAGCTTGGAAGAGCACCTTCACCCTCTAAGAAAAATTTATCCCAATCGCTTTTCATACTCGCCTGATACAAATTAATTAGATCAGTGTCCCCTCTAGCATTAGACATATCTACATCCTTTCAGTCATGAATTGAACGAACTCATCGAAAACATATTCCGTATCATTCGGACCAGGAGATGCTTCGGAGTGATACTGAAGGGTAAAAATCGGCTCGCTCGCGTGACGCATTGCCTCTACTGATTCATCATTTAGATGCACCTGGGTGACCTGCATATCTGCCTGCAGCCCATCCGAATCAACAGCAAATCCATGATTCTGTGAGGTGATGTGCACCCGTCCAGTCACTGTGTCGATTACTGGGTGATTCGCACCGCGGTGTCCAAACTTCATTTTATAAGTCTTTGCACCAAACACTTTAGCCAGAACTTGATGCCCTAGACAAATTCCTAGCATCGGCATTTTACCTACTAGATCACTAACAGATCTAGTTACCTCACCAAGTAATTCCGGATCTCCGGGACCTGGTGACAACAAAACGCCATCCGGCCGAAGAGATAAGATGTCTGACGCTAGAGTTAGGTGTGGAACGACTGTCACCTGACAGCCGCGATCCTCAAGCAATCGCATAATATTATGCTTCACTCCAAGATCAAGTACAACAACATGAGGACTGCTATTCGCATCAAATTCAGAGTCTGCTAACGCGCGATTCTCTTCGCTGAATTTGTATATTGACGGCGCCGATACTGACTTCACATGATCGGCAGTCGAATAATCAGGCGTTGAGCCAAGTCTATAAAGTGCCTGGTCCACACTTTCATCTATTGTAATCGTCCCCATTAAAACACCGCTAGATCTCAGGTGGCGAGTTAACGATCGCGTGTCGACTCCAGTCATCGCGAGAATATTATTATTTATTAAATACTCATTCAAACTCATCACTGAGCTGCCGTGGCTGGGCAAATCAGTCAGCTCTCGCACCACAAAACCCTCAACTTGAACTCGTGAACTCTCATCGGTCTTCTCAGCAATTCCATAATTCCCTTGAAGTGGAAATGTCATAGTCAAAATCTGACCAGCAAAAGATGGGTCGGTAAGAGCCTCTTGGTAACCTGTCATTGATGTACTGAACACAACTTCACCCGTAACACGCGATCCTGCCCCACGCGCTACTCCTGAAAACGAGCGCCCATCGCTCAAAACAAGAAGAGCATTTTTCTCTGAATTATTTATATTTCCTAAACTCATCAGATACCCTCACTCCTATCACCCAATCGCAAGCGCCCCGCAACAATGGAGTCCGTATACACAATCTCGCCCCCAGAAATAGTCACGAGTACTTTGCCTTTTAATACTCGTCCTGCGAGCGGTGTATTTTTGCCTTTTGATAGAAAATCATTTGTCTCAACAGTCCACTCCATGTCCGGATCAAATATCACCAAGTCTGCCGGTGCGCCAGGTGAGAGCGTCCCTAATCCAGGTAATCCAGTTCGCTTATCCAAATCCCAAGCTCGCACTGGTGCACTGGTCAAGCTTCGTATCAATGTACCCAGTGGAAATGTCTCGTCATGCACCCTTGTCATGGCCAAGGAAAAAGCGGTTTCCAACATAGATATTCCTGGAGCTGCCAAATCGAATTCAATCTCTTTATCAGAAAGTGAGTGAGGAGCATGATCGGTTGCAATTGCATCAATAATTCCGTCACGTATCCCTATCCCTAAAGCTTTTAGATCAGAATCTACTCGCAAGGGTGGGTTGACTTTGGCTGACGCGTTGTAATCTATCTCTTTGTAGCTATCACCAAAAGCGACCAGTTCATGAGTCAGCGTTAAATGATGAGGCGTAACCTCAGCAGTGACATTGACACCTCGCGCTTTCGCTGCCGCAATTAAGGACACTGAACCGGCAGTGGACACATGCGCAATATGCAAATGTCCACCAGTCAGTTCAGCAAGCGCTATGTCGCGTGCAACAAAAATTTCTTCTGCCGACGAAGGTCTTCCACGTAAGCCCAATCTCGTCGACACCCAGCCCTCGTGCATCTGTCCATCAGAAACTAATGAAGGATCTTCGGCATGCTGCGAAACAGGTAAATTAAACAATGAACTATATGAAAGGGCAGCTTGCATTAATGCCGCATCTGCAACTGCATCGCCATCATCAGACAGTGCGACGACACCCGAATCGACTAACTCACCTGCTGGCGCGAGTTCATTGCCTTGGCGACCTACCGTGATACAGCCGATAGGAAGAACTCGAACGTGAGCAGATTGTTCGATCTGCCGTAGGAGAGATTCGATAGATGCCTGAGAATCCATCGGAGGACTAGTATTTGGCATAGCGCAGACCGTAGTAAATCCACCACGAGCTGCCGCTGCAGTGCCGGTTGCAATAGTCTCTTTGTATTCAAAACCTGGTTCACGGAGATGACAGTGAAGGTCAACAAACCCTGCACTAACCACAAGTCCAGTTGCATCAATTCTCTCAGCGTCAATCACCATCTCAGCCTCGTTAGGACCGACACGGGCAATATGGCCATCCACCAAAACGATATCAACAATACCATCAAGATTTAGTTCAGGATCAATAATTCGAGCATTATGGATAGCCAATGTTGTCAATTGATTCTCCCTCTATTTTTCTGAGCGATTAAATATAAAAGAGCCATTCGAACCGCCACCCCGTTCGTAACTTGCTCCTCAATTGTCGAATTTGAACCTGAAGCGACATCGCCGCCTATCTCGATACCTTCATTCTTTGGCCCAGGGTGCATCAAAATATGATTACTCTTTGCCTTACTAAGTCTCTCTGATGTAACTTGATATAAGCGCGAGTATTCATGAAGTGAAGGCAACAATCCTCCCTGCTGCCGCTCCTTCTGCAAACGTAATGCCATAACGACATCAGCATCCTTGATAGCGACATCAATATCGGTCTCTATATCTACGTCAGGCAGTGCCGAGCGAGCATGTGCTGGGCGCTCATTCACCGAGAAGCCAGAGGGAAGCAACGTGGGAGGACCACACAGGACCACTTTTGCCCCCATGGCAGAAAAGCCCCACATACCAGACCGAGCTACACGTGAATGAGCGATATCACCCACCATTACTATTTTCTTATTCTTCAAATCACCAAGTCTCTGTTTCAGCGTATATATATCGAGTAACGCCTGAGTAGGGTGCGCATGCGAACCGTCACCTGCATTAATCACTGACGCGCGCGTGTATCGCGAGGCTAAATATGGCGCACCTGACATTTCGTGTCTCATCACTATGGCGTCAGCAGTCATCGCACTGAGCGTCTTCACGGTGTCAATTAATGATTCACCTTTAACAACAGACGAAGTGTTTGCACTAACGCTAATCACATCGGCACCCAATACCTTGCCAGCAAGCTCGAATGACGCACGGGTACGAGTTGAAGGTTCAAAAAACAAGTTAATCACTGTAAATCCTCGTAATATTGGGGCCCGTGCAATCCGTCGATCCAGCACTTCCCGCATTTTGCCAGCAAGACTGATTACGCTCTCAATTTCCTCAAACGAAAAATCATCTAGATCAAGCACATGATCGTGATTCCAAATCACATCCTGACTGACAGCACCCAAAGCGCCTTCGGCGTTTGGTCCAATCATAGAATCTATAGGTTTATCGGAATCATTAGGTGCCATCGTTGATCATCTCTTGGCGCAAAAGCACCACACTACTACCGATTTGGTCGTCATAGGTAACCTGAACCTTGTCACCAAAAGAAGTTGGTATATTCTTACCCACAATATCTGCCCTGATTGGCAGTTCCCTATGCCCACGGTCAACAAGCACCGCTAGTCGCACGGCTTCTGGACGACCTAAATGATTAATTGCATCCAGTGCTGCGCGAACACTTCGGCCGGTGAATAAAACGTCATCAATCAACACAACAATTCTCCCGTCGATATCCGGAAGATTGGATCCAGCCAGTGTAACGGGCGGGATTTCCAATCCGAGATCGTCCCGATGGAGCGTTATATCTAGTGTTCCCCAGGGAATATTCGTTGCCTCGATTTTCTCAATCTCGACAACAAGCAAACTGGTTAGCATAGCGCCTCCGGTTTGTATTCCTACCAAGACAATGTTATCTACTCCGTCATGAAATTCGATTATTTCATGCGCTAGGCGACGTACAGTTCTACCTACGGCAACATCATCCAAAACAGTAGATACCGCAACTGTGTTCATTTGGGTTCCATTTCGACACTATTCTTTTCGATAAATTTCGATGTACAAAAAAAATCCCCTTTAAAAAGGGGACTTACCGAAATTAATCGGACACGTTCAGGAGACTTACTATGAAATTTTTTACGCACCTCTGTGCCTTTCTGGCCTCACTGGACCAGATTAAAGACTCAACTACTACATCTGAATGTAAAGACTAATCAACCATGCTCGAGTGCGCAAGTGATTAGCCTTCAGAATCCCTTTGTTGCCTAAAAAAATCGTCGAGATCGTCTAAGATTTCGTCGCTGTCTGGAAGATCCATATCATTTTCCTCGATAGAGTCTTCTATCTTATTTGCGAGATCCGCCATATCCGGATCTTTACCCAACTCAGATTCAATTCGCGCCTCCCAGCGAGTAATCCGGCTCTCCATATCATGCAATGACATACCAAGATCCAGTGAATCATTCAATCGCTGTAGCAAGGCGAGTTGGCACCGAGGATTTTTCCCAGAGCCAAGATAATAAGGTGCGTTCGCCCACAAAGAAGCTGAAGGAATTTCAGCTTCTCTTAAAGCATTTGACATTACTCCCACAATCCCAGTCGGTCCTTCATAACTCGGCCTCTTTTGTCCTGTCTCTAGTTTAAGAAGTTCAGCAAGCCAATCTTCAGTAGCTGACCCATTCACTGTCGCATCAGCACGATGACTGACATCTGACAAAAGCGCCCCGAGAAGTATCACACCTGTGACAGAATATTTTCTACAGATTTCTATGATGGTCTCAACATATGTTTGCCAAGCTAAATGAGGTTCAATCCCATGCAGTAACAAGAGATCATGACTCTCACCCTCACGCGATTGCGCAGATATCAAATTAATCGGCCAGTTAAGTACTCGTTCCCCGTTGGAAATATGTACTGTAGGCCTGACCTGAGTAAAGTCATAGAAGGAATCAGGATCGATGTCAGCAACTTTCTCAAACTTCAAGCGCGTTCGAACGAAAGCGACTGCATCTGACGCAGCCATTCCCGCATCGTTCCAACCACTCCATGCACATATCAAGATAGGATTATTAAGTTCCACCTCAGAGATTGATCTTAATACATCCTTCGACGAATCAAATGCAGACATTTAGCATCCCTTCCTCATCGCCTGATTGTACCGCTTGACTGATTATAAAATCTCTTACCTCACCAAGGTAGAGGTAAGCTCGAAAGACCAGCACGCAGTCCTCGACGCACAGCTGTCTCGATCAACAAACTTCCTCGCGGATGGGAAAAATCAATTAACCCAATCAAAATGACGCCCCTGTGAACAAGCCACCACTGGGCAAGTTCATAATCTCTCTGGCAAGCCTCCCATGAGTAATCACTCACACCGCTATCGGTAAGAGCTTCCCAGTAAAAACGTACCAACTGCTCTACCGACTTTTGAGCTTCATCGTTAAGATTTGGCAGTAAAAAATAAGCAACATCGGCCATCGGATTAAATACATTGACCGTCTGGAAATCAATAAGAATCGGATCTTCACCATTGGAGCGAAAAAAAAGATTATCCAATCGAAAATCGCCATGATTTAAAGTAGCGTGAGTATTATTCGCCTCCAAAAGAGCCGCCCCGTTGTCAATAAGCCAATCGAGCTGCTTCGAGGTCTGCTCATCAATATCATCCTTAAACACCTCAAGATATGTTGGTAGTGCCTTCATGAAAAGTCCATGCTGCACTTGGCTTTGATGAGCACCATTATTGATCCAAGGT
>JAQWLS010000029.1 GCA_029247135.1 Dehalococcoidia bacterium
CTTTGTGAGGGAATTTTTAACCGGACTAGATGAGGTTGTATCAATTGATTTTCAAGGTTTGGTAATTGATGCCGACGGTTTGAATGCACTCTCACTTATTGAAGATTGGCGAACGCTGACTGAGCAAGTGATTATTATCACTCCACACCTTGGCGAAATGGCTGCATTAAGTGGATTACAAGTCGATTACATTAGGCAAAACAAATTGAAAGTTGCTGCAGATTATGCTCAGAAATTACAGTCCACAGTTGTCCTTAAAGGTCCGGGAACGGTGATTTCTAATATCAATGGTGAAGCCAGGCTTTCTGATATTGCTAGCTCAGCACTCTCTCATGGCGGCACAGGTGACGTGCTGGCTGGGATTACTGGCGGGTTTTTGGCTCAGCAAATTAATTCATACGATGCAGCCAGTGCTGCGGTCTACATGCATGCGGAGGCGGCCCGTCAAGTAAGTGAAGTGTACGGTGATGCGGCTACATTGGCATCAGATATTGTTCGTGCACTACCCGACGCTCGCAAGATTTTGGATCCTCCGACCGCTAATATTTAGCCAATTTGTTTTAATAATGCTGGTGTGGAGTACAATCTCAACTACGGGGAACGGTACCGCTGAATTCAGTCTTCCATGAGGACAGGCAGAGAGCGATGGTTGGGTGTTTATGATCGATTCTCGGGTGGCCAAGTTGGGTGCGCATGGGTCGGCTATGGTATTTCCAGGGCAGGGCGCCCAGTCGAGCGGAATGGGTCGACGTACGTACGAGACGTCACAGGCTGCGAGGGATACGTATACAGAGGCCTCTGAAATCGTTGGGGTAGATCTAGCAAAGATTTGCTTTGAGTCAGATGAAGATGCCTTGGCATCAACACATAACACTCAGCCCGCGGTGCTTACAACTTCTCTCGCCACGTATCGTGCCATGAGGGAAAAATTAAACGAAATTAATTTCACAATCGACCCGCAATTTTTTGGGGGCCATTCAATGGGTATGTTTACGGCTGCTGTTGCCTCGGGCGCGTTATCTTTTAAAGATTCGCTAGGCTTGATTCTTGAGCGTTCTCGATTAATGGGGAGTTTCAATGAGGCACGACCTGTAGGGATGGCGGCAATCATAGGTTTGGAATATGGCGTAGTCGCAGAAGTTTGTTCCGCTGCGACGTCAGGTCCAGAAAATAGGGTGGATGTGGCAAATCATAACGAAGATTTACAAACTGTAATTTCGGGTGACGTGGCCGCCTTAGAACGAGCGATGGGCATCGTTAAGGGCAAACACGGTAAGGCAATTCGATTGAAGCTCAAGGTTAGCAGCCACACCCCTTTACACGAATCGCAAGCAACTGAATTTGCCGAAATTGTCCGTAAGGTCGACTTTAAATCGCCGTGTGCTCCGATCGTCAGTAACATTGGATCTCATCTAATGGTGTCAGGAATTGAAGTCAGAAATGAATTTGAAGATCAGTTAAAATCACCAGTTATGTGGGCGAGTAACGTTAGAAAAATGATATCTGAAGGGATAGAGCTGTTCATTGAAGCTGGTCCAGGACACTCTCTTTCACGAATGATTCGGCGCATTAACTCAACGTCGATGGCGGTGTCACTCGATGATGCTCGACAGGACCCGATTCCTATTTCAGTCTTTGCAACCGAATCAATTAACTAGTTTAGCCGAGCCGCCTATGTCATCTGAAAACTCATCTGATTTATCAAAGCGACGTGTGGTGGTTACAGGCATTGGACTTATATCTCCGGTTGGAAATGATTCGGAGTCCACTTGGAGATCTATTGTTGCTGGAGAATCAGGCTTAGGGTATATCTCAAGATTCTCGGCTGAAGATTATGAATATCCAATAGCTGCTGAGGTAAAAAGCTTTGCACCTGCAGAATTTCTAGACCCCAAACTAGAGAGAAGAATTGATTTGTCGACATCTTTCGCAATGGTGGCTGCGAGACAGGCCTGGTCTGACGCCGGGTTAGAACAAGCTGTGATAAATCCAAATCGTTCGGGAATAGTTATAGGCACTGGTATTGGCGGTGGCCATTTAATGGTTGAAGCTCAGCGGGTTCTGGATGAGAAAGGGCCAAGGCGAGTATCTCCTTTTTTGATAACCAATATGCTCGCGGATACAGCATCAGGCCTGATTGCGATTGATTTGGGACTAAAGGGGCCTAACTTTGCCGTGACAGCTGCATGTGCCACGGGAGGTGCAGCTACGGGCGAGGCCATTTCTGTTATACAGAGAGGGGAAGCAGATATTGTTTTGGCGGGGGGGCATGAGGCACCACTACAGCCAGTTTTCTACGCAGGTTTTAATGCGATGAAGGCTCTTGCAGTAGCTGATGATCCAGTTAAGGCAGTTAAACCTTTCGATAGTGAAAGGAATGGATTTATATTAGGTGAGGGGGCGGCAATTCTCGTTTTGGAGGAATTACAATGCGCGTTGGCTAGGGGCGCCCATATTTATGCGGAATGTAAATCCGCAGCGACCTCTTCCGATGCATTTGATATGGTCGCTACAGATGGAACGGGTATTGCAAACGCAATGACCGTAGCTTTGAAGCAGGCAGATCTTTCTCCACAGGATATCGACTACATCAATGCTCACGGGACAGGAACTCTTCTCAATGATAGGGTCGAGACGAAGGCGATTAAGTCGGTTTTTGGTGAATTTGCGTACCAGCTTGCGGTGTCGTCTACGAAGGCAGCTACAGGGCATTTGATGGGTGCAGCAGGTGCGGTTGAAGCCGCTCTAACGGTTTTAGCTATAGAAAATAGTACGTTGCCACCGACCTTGAACTACAGAAGTCCTGATTCAGAATGTGATTTAGATTATGTACCAAATTCAGCTCGGCCTCGTGAAATACGTAATGCTATAAGTACCTCGGTTGGCTTGGGTGGACACAATAGTGCCATGATATTTAGCCAGTGGACAGGATGAGAAATTCAACTTAGTAAGAATGGAGCTCTAACATCGAATTTAACAATACTGACAGTCAAGCTAATTCAAGGCGGGTAGTAGTTACTGGTGTTGGGCTAATAATTGCAAACGGTGTAGGGCGAGATGCTGCGTGGGATGCATTGAGATCTGGAGTGAATGGTATATGTCTTACACAGCGATGTGATGTCAGTGATTTAGCGTCTCAGGTATCTGGTGAGGTTCCAGAATTTGATTTGTCTACATATCTAGATAAGAAAGAGTCTCGCAGAATGGACAGATTCACACACCTTGCAATCATGGCGGCTGGCGAAGCGATAGATCAGTCCCGACTGGACATAAATAGCGAAGCCGAGCGGATAGGATGCATGATCGGAGTTGGTATTGGCGGAATGGAAACCCTCGAGCGCGAATTCAAGAACTTTTTCGACAAAGGCCCAGGCCGTGTGAGTCCCTTTTTGGTGCCTATGTTCATTCCAGATATGGCGGCTGGGCAAGTATCGATTAGATATGGTGCTAAGGGACCCAACTTTAATACTGTTTCAGCCTGTGCGTCTGGTGCAGACTCGATTGGGACTGCTGCTGAAGTAATTAAGCGTGGCGACGCCGTCGCGATGATCGCGGGAGGAGCAGAGGGAGCAGTTACACGGATGTCAATCACGGCTTTTGCAAATAGCCGTGCGTTATCACGAAATGACGATCCATCTAGTGCATCGAGACCATTTGATCAGGAGCGAGATGGGTTCGTGCTTGGCGAGGGATCGGGCATTTTGATCCTGGAGGATCAAGAGCATGCTGAGAGGCGAGGTGCAGATATTATTTGTGAATATCGAGGATATGGCCAATCTGCGGATGCTTATCATATAACGCAACCATCTGAGCAGGGGGAGGGGGCCGCGAGGGCGATGAATATTGCGTTGAATAAAGCACAAATAGAACCCTCTGATGTGGACTATATCAATGCGCACGGGACCTCAACACCTTTAAATGACAAGTTTGAAACCCTTTCCATAAAATCGGTTTTTGGTGAGCAGGCTTATTCCGTGCCTATTTCATCGACGAAGTCTATGGTCGGCCACACTCTAGGGGCTGCAGGCGGTATTGAGGCAGCGGTAACCGCGTTGTCGATTAAGGATGACATCGTACATCCGACGATTAATTTACAGTCGCCAGATCAGGATTGTGATTTGGATTATGTACCCAATGAATCGCGCACGACTCCGGTTAATATAGCAATGACAAATTCGCTCGGTTTTGGTGGACACAATTCTTCGTTGGTGTTTTCCAAGTATCGTGGATAGCACATAGTTAACGTCAACACTGGTCTCCGTCGTTTAGTTGGGTCGACTGGTAGTAAGTTGAGAGTGAAATTGGACTGGATTTTAGCACCGGAGCCAGATCTTAGTGGTTTTGAAAATGCAGGTCCTGACTTGCCTGTATCGATAAGAAAATTATTGATGTTGCGGGATATCGATACAACGGAGAAGGCCCGTATCTTCTTGGGCTCGCCTAAAAGGCTTACCAATCCTGATTTAATGCCTAATATACGCCCAGCAGTTGAACGCCTTTTGCAGGCCTGTCAAAATTCTGAAAATGTTGTTGT
>JAQWLS010000086.1 GCA_029247135.1 Dehalococcoidia bacterium
CACAGGTAACTCATCAAAGTATGTATTTTGATATCTAGATAGGACCTCAGTCACTCTTTGCTCAATATTACTAACCATCCCAGCAACTCGAGGGAATTCCTCGAATAATCTGTACCAACGAGTGTGGTCAATTTCATAACCTAGTGCATCAGATACATGCCACACCTGGATTGCCAAACCATCATCACGTGTGTGTGCAACTCCAGAAAGTACACTCATATTGAAACCAGCCAAGAGTCCCGTGATATCGCGTAGCAGACCGGTTCTGTACTGAGAAACAATACTAAACTCATAAACATCACCCAGCGATTCATATTTCAATGAAACCTGTTCATTGGAGCCAAGCAATGCGTCAATCTGAACAATGTGCTGCGCGATGAGTTCATCCCTAGTTCCAAACAAATAACTCTCATCCACCAAATTTAGATGACTCGCGATAACGTCAGAATCGTAAAAATCAGCGAGATAGGTCTTTACCTGATGTAATCGTTCTACGAGTTGCGAAGAACCATCAATTTGGAAATATGCCTCGATTCGCTTGTAGAGTGTTGAAATCAGTTGTGACCTCCATTGATTCCATGCCTTTCCACCCGTAGCACGAGCATCAGCCGCAGTGACTAAATAAAGTAATCGCAGCGTTGGAAGATCAATAAGCTGAGTAGCCACATCAGCGACTACTGACTCATCTGAAATATCTCGACGAGTGGCGGTCTCGGGCAAGAGGAGATGATATCGGACTGCTCTAACTATTCGATCGCGCGCGTCAGCCGAAATCTTAAACCTGTCACAAATCACCTCTGCAAACTCTGCACCCAAAGGACTGTGAGTAGAGCCTCTACCCTTGCCGATGTCATGCAAAAGAGAGGCTATGAGAAACTCGTACGCATTTTCGAGCTTGTTATATATAAGTTGAAGAGACTTATCAAATTCGTCTCCGTTCTCAATAATCCGATGTGCTTCCAGGACTGCTCGAGCATTGTGAACATCAATTGGATGTGTATGAAAAGAAACTCTGTGGGGTCTTGCACGCAAAGGTTCCCATTCTGGCAGTAGCTCGGCGAAATAGTCATCCGTTGGAAGTGGCTCCAAATCGCCTCTATCCATCCGCTGTTTCATTCGATCTATTCCTTCCAAAAACACATCAAGGCTAGGCTCTTGTCGAGACGGAAATTCCTCCTTCGAATCTACTTCAGTAACAGCAGGCTTAACTCTTAATAAATTAGAAAGGTGTAAATCGACATCGCGCATAGCAGAAAAAAGATCCCGCTGCCACTGAACGATATCTACTTGTAGCCAGTCACCCACTCGTGGCGCTATATCCGGATGCAGTAAATTGACCGTCCTGGATGAACTGCGATGCTGGGCGTGCAAAGCGTTTCGAGTAGCCAAAAGAACTTCACGAGCATTCTTAAGCATCCCAACGTGATCATCCCCAAGCTCAATTTCAGGGTCGACATAGCTCTGAATTGAATAAATCCAATTTATCGAACTCAGTGTCCGTAGACCGCCTCGACCAGACTTGATATCAATCGCTAAAGTTTGCCACGGCTCATTAACACGCTGAATTTTATATCGTTCGGCTAATTCAGCAATAAAAGTCTTTCCATGGACACTCATGATCCGCGATCTTTCCTTCTCGAAAGACTGCCACAATTCTTCTGAACCAGCTATAAATCTTGCATCAATCAAGGAGGTAGCTGTTTCGACGCTCTCTAATGATTGGCGTTCCAAATCCCCAATTTCCCGAACTGAATATCCAAGCTTAAAATTAGCATCCCACAACGGATATAAAATTTTCGCCGCAAATTCTGTAGAGTCTTCATCAACCAAAATCATCAAATCAATATCAGAAAAACGCGTCTCTTCAAATCGCGCATTACTACCATGAGCAATTAATGTGAAAGTATTATTTTTCGTTCCAGATTTCGCTTCATCAACTAGTGCTCTCAGTGCCTCATCTAAATATCGGGTAAGTTTATCTGAGGTCTTAAAACCTGCAAGTTCTACAGATACCGGTAGGATTTCGTTCCTTAAATTCTGAAACTTTGTGAGTAATTCACTGGAAGACATTATGAGCTCAGATTTCTTATAGATTATTATGTTTATCTAAACAATCAGATCAACATTCAATCACTGTTAAGTTTAGTAGAAATACAGCAACCTCAGTCTGCAGGCACTAAACGGCATCCTCTCCTCGCTCACCAGTCCGTATTCGCACTACATCTTCGACCTCGAGAATTAGTACTTTTCCATCACCTATCGAACCCGTGTGAACCACTTCTTCAATCATACTCATTGTCTCTGGAGCCATAATATCGTCGATCAAAATCTCAATACGTACTTTTTGAACCAGATCAACCTCGTACTCCGCACCACGATATACCTCTTGGTGTCCAGCTTGTCTACCGAACCCTTGCGCTTCCACCACGGTAAGACCACTGATCTCAGTGGCCCTTATTGCTTCAATTATGTCGTCTACTCGGTAGGGATTGACGTAAGCTAATACAAGTTTCATTCACATCAATCCCCACCAAGAAGAAAGTACCTACTCAGTCAGTCGGTATCCTTGTTCATTGTGTAAGCTTAGGTCCAGTCCCTGTCGCTCTTCGTCTTCGGTAACCCGCAGTCCAATAAACTTATTAATTAATAGGGCAAGTATAGCCGTCATCGCACCAGACCAAACAATTGCAATCACAACCGATATAATTTGTTTAACTAATTGACTTCCGCCTGCAACGTCACCTACAGCCAAAACTCCTAGTAGTACGGAACCGATGATACCGCCCACCAAGTGCACCGCAACAACATCAAGCGAATCATCAAACTTAAATATTGTTTTAAGTCTCAGAGCATAAAAACATACAGCTCCTGCCACCGCACCAATAACTAGGGCTCCGAATGGATCCACAAATCCAGCCGCTGGTGTAATCGCTACGAGTCCTGCAACCGCTCCTGAAGCAAATCCGAGTGTTGTTGCGTGACCCTGAACCATTTTCTCGACAAGCAACCAGACTGTGGCAGCCGTCCCTGCTGCTACTTGCGTTGCCATGAAAGCATCTGCAGCCGCCTGATCAGCAGCCAGAGCAGAGCCCGCATTAAAACCAAACCAACCAAACCAAAGCAAGCCGGCTCCGATCAAAGTCAACGGCAGCATATGCGGTCTAATCGCGCTTGTTCCGTAACCAAGTCTTGGTCCAATCATTATCGCTAGCACTAAAGCTGCAACACCGGCGTTAATATGCACAACCAGTCCACCTGCGAAATCCAATGCTCCGAGATTTTCGCCGATATATCCCCCACCCCATACTGCTGTGGCGAGTGGCACGTAGACGACAATTGACCAAAGAATAATGAAAAGTGTCCATGCGCCAAACTTCATCCGTTCAGCAACAGCTCCCACAATCAGGGCAGGAGTGATAATCGCAAACATCAACTGAAACATCATGAAAGCAGAATTTGGAATCCCTCCCACAATACTTTCAGTTCCTTCTCCATCAATCCCACGAAGTCCAAAATAATCTAAATTACCAAGGATCGTCGTACCAGAAATTTCAAATGCACTGCCACCAATCAGGTGGCCAAATGCCAAAGTTCCGCCAATCAGCGTCCAAACAATGGTGATTACACCCATGGCAATATAGTTCTTCAGCAACATTGCCAAAATATTCTTGCCTCGAACCATTCCTCCATAAAAAAGTGCAAGACCAGGTGTCATTAATAACACCAAGGCGCTACTCGTCAGAATCCAAGCTGTTGCTCCGCTATCCATGAGTACAATTCCTCTCTTTATAAATCGACCACAAAATTAACTTGCGGCTCCTCAATATCTACCCCTTTAGGGTCTATCCGAATTGTTACGAATACATTACAAAGGAAATAAAGCTCAGTGAAATACACTTTACGCGTAGGTAACCGTGCACCCTGTATCTAAAAAGCAAATAAGCTCACATGCGTTATCAGTAGTTGGAAACAAGGATTTCTTTAATCTTGGACCGACCCGCTTTATCGGAATTAATAGACCTGCGGGCATCAACTTCAGATATGGCATAATCTCTCAGGGCACCGTCAAATAATCCCCTGATATAGTCATGAGCTGAGTTAGAGAGCAAAAATTTGACTTCGTGATCAGTGAGAAAATCACAAATTGACCTCAACCTAATCTGCTCGATACGACCAAAGCCACCTGGGTTATACGAAGTAAACGAGGACGTCACTGATAAAGGTTCAAACGGAGGATCGAAGTAAACAAAATCATTCTTAGAAAAATTAGTGAAACGTTCCGCATAATCACCGCTAAAAATCTCTGCTCTGTTGAGCAAGCGTGAAGCTGTGCTCAAGACTCCTTCATTTAAAATTTTTGGATTCTTATATCGACCATGTGGAACATTAAACTCACCTTTTTTATTTACACGATACAAACCATTAAAGCAGGTCTTATTCAAAAATAAGAATTGAACCACCCGATCAATTAGTTCTTCATGCTCACTTGCACGCTGCTCATAATAAAAATTCGACCGATCTGTCTCCCCTAGTGATAAATATGATGTTTCAACCACAGCCAACTTCTCGAGAAGTTCATCTAGTCGATCACGAACCACAATGAACGAATCCATCAAGGTCACATTGGAATCATTAACCACAACTCGGTCAGGTGGTGATTCTCGATCAAGAAGTGCAAAAGTAAGCGCTGCTCCTCCGCACATAGGTTCATAAAAAGTAGATATTTTCATTGGTGCACGTGCAAGAAGCTCAGGCAAAAGTTGCCTTTTTCCACCTGCCCACTTCAAAAATGGTTGACCAGTTTTATCTGCCATCGTTAATCAAAAAGACTGTATAGGAGAAACCCCGACGCTTGTCGCAGCTTCAGATATCTGTTTCCATGTCTCTTCGTCCACTGGGATACCCGAGCTAAGTCTCTCGGCCATTCGTATTCTTTCGGGCTCTCCTGCCGTAAGAACCTCTGTAAAGTTCTCCGCATAAGGTGGTTCCTTAACAAAATTCAACAATTCTGCTACCTCATACTTCCAATCTTCAGGATCAAGGAAGTTTGCAATATTAATTGCCATCAACCAAGTGCCGTTCGTGCCTCGCACTGACTCTTTGGCTGAGCCTGATCCAGATAATATTCCACCAAGTGCTTCCATAGCTAGGCTGAGCCCAAACCCTTTGTATCCACTTAACAATCCACCAAACGGCAGAAGCGCGCCACGTTTCTCATTTTCACCAGTGCCATAAAGGTCATTAGGATCTACCGTCGCCTTGCCATCACCATCGATCAATACGCCCTCAGGGACTGTTACACCTTTGTTGACGGCAACTTTCATCTTGCCTTCAGCAAGCACAGAGGTCGCCATATCAAGTACAAAAGGGGCATCTATTCTATCTGTAGGTAACGCAAACATAATCGGATTAGTCGCTACCCTTCGGTGACCACCTCCATATGACGCAACTATCTGACCACCGGGCACATTTACTCCAGCCATACCGATCATGCCAGCTCTACAGGCAATCTCACCATAATGGCCTAAGCGGCCAATATGACCAGTTCCTCTCACAGTAACAAGTCCTATACCACTCGTCGTAGCTTTTTTGATAGCTAAATGCATACCGTGATGCGCGGCAACTTGTCCGAGGTTCATACCACCATCTGTGACAGCCGTAGATGGAGTTTCCTTTATAATTTCGAAACCTGCTCCGGCCGCAAAGCGCTTTTCCAGTAAGCCCGTCACATAACCAAGAGTCCTAATAATGCCATGTGAATCATGCCCACGAAGATTAGCTCCAACTAAATGATCAGAAATTATCTCAGCCTCATCCACTGGGCTTCCGGCCGCTTGAAAAATTTTTTGAATGTACTCTTTGAGAACTAGTGCTTCAATTGTAATCATTTGAAAAAATACCCCTTCATTACAAATTCTTTTACCAGAACTATATTCCCTAGTAAAAAGTGTTTCCCTCAGGCAGAGTCGACTGTGCACCAGTTTCTTCCCGGGTCTCATTGAGATCGGACACTGCACGCGCCCGCATGAAGCCAGAATCAGTCCCAAGAGTGACCATCTGAAAACCCGCCTTCAACCACTTTTGAGTGAACTCAGCACTTCCTGTGTGTATACCTGGTGTAACACCGTGCTTTCGACATGCGTCATAGATCTCCATCACTTTGGCCTCATGGTTTGAGTCTGTATTATCACCTGTGGGTTCCATTCCGAGCGCATACGCAAGATCAGATGGTCCGATGTAGGCAGCATCCACGCCAGGTGTAGAGAGAATCTCATCTAATTTTTCTAATGCTTCAGCAGTCTCAATCATACAAATAACGGCAATCTCATTATTAGCTTGCTGCTGATAGTCTGCTCCGCCATAAATTGCCGCACGTGTTGGGCCTGATGATCGACCTCCCTCGGGTGGATATTTTGCGGCCCAAACAGCTCGTTCAGCTTCCTCTCGGTTATTAACCAACGGAACGATCACGCCATAAGCTCCAGCATCCAACGCCTTCATTATGGTGGCTGGATCATTCCACGGGACACGAACAAACGGAGTGGTTGCAGTGGTAGAAATCGCTCGAAACATTTCAATTGAATCAGCGTAGTCTATTGCGCCGTGCTGCATATCTACACAAAGCCAATCAAAACCAATATTGGCCATAATCTCGGCACTATGTCCATCAGGAATAGCTAACCATGCCCCGACGGTTGGTTTATCATTTCGCCAGGCTTCTAAAACTTTATTTGGTCGCATTTCTCACCTCACACTACTCAGTACATCAATCTATTCGCTCCAGCACGTTAACTGATCTGGAGAGTTAATGTCTCGCGATCATTAGACTAATCGCTTTTTAGGAATCACCTGATCTTTATTCGGGACTGTAGCAACATTTGTCGGCCACTTCCCCGCAATCACCTGGGCAACAGTTTGTCCTACTCGGTTTTTTATATTCGTATTAGATCTTTCAGAATAAAAAGCTGAGTGCGGAGTTAATACGACATTGTCCATATTAACTAATTTCGAATCGACACTTAGCGGTTCCGGATCAAATACATCAAGGCCTGCACCTAATATTTGTCCTGACTCAAGTGCGTTAACCAAATCTTCTTGATTATGAACGGGTCCACGTGCGGTATTTACGTATATTGCAGTCGATTTCATTCTTCGGAAGGCAGCCTCGTCCATAAGACCTCTTGTTTCGTCATTCAAAGGCGTGTGAACCGTCACATGATCGGCAAGCTCTAAAAGTTCTTCCATTGACTCAGCGCGAGCTACTTCCATGTCACTGAACACGGAATCAGGCAAATATGGATCAAAGGCCATAACACTCATTCCGATTCCCTTAGCGCGGGTTGCCATCTGTCGACCAATATTTCCCAGAGCAATAATACCTAGAGTCTCACCCGTAAGTGGGGGCGAATACCCTAGCGGAACTGCTCGGTAATTACCCTCACGAATCGAGCGATCGTGTGTCACAACCTTTCTAGCAACCGAAAGCAACAAAAGTAACGCATGATTAGCCACCTCTGGCTGGCAAAAGTCAGGGTAATGCGCCACCACAATACCTCGTTCCGTAGCAGCGGGAATATCCAAACTATCCAATCCAACACCATATCTAACTATTAATTGTAGATCCGGACACTGATCCAACAGACCGCCATCAATCTTTGCTCCCCCTACTAATACCGCGTTCGCCGACTTGAGCAGGTCTGCGCGTTCTTCTTGACTCGAGGCTTTTTTGATGAGAATAGAACCACCGGCGGCCTCTATTATGTCTCGCTCAATCTGAAAAAAAGCCGGATCATCTGATTCAGTCTGAACCGCCAAAAAATTATCTGTATTCGAAGTCATTTACATCCTTACTTTCTAGTAAAACTCTGCAGAGCCAGCATACAGCCATTCGGAGTCTAGGCACGTTGAAGTTAACTCCCATTTTCGTAACATATGCCATGCTACACTCGTGTTTGGCAAATATAAATACTTAGATTGGAACTCGAAATGACCCAAACACTTAGCGTAATCAAGGCAGATATTGGTGGAATGGTTGGGCATTCGTCTATGCACCCTGATGTTCTCGATCACGGACGGGAACAAATTGAACAAGCTGTGCAAAATGGCCTATTAATTGATGGTCAAGCACATGCTTGTGGTGACGATATGTTCCTAATTATGTCGCATGACCGAGGTCAGGATGACGAAACCCTCCATAAATTTGCTTGGGATACTTTTCAGTCTGGCACAGACGTCGCTCGGAAGCTCCATCTCTATGGTGCGGGACAGGATCTGCTTGTAGATGCATTTAGTGGCAACATTCGAGGAGCTGGTCCTGGCTCAGCTGAACTTGAACTTATTGAACGACCTTCGGAGCCGGTAATAGTATTCATGGGCGATAAAACATCTGCCGGATCGTTCAACCTCCCTTTCTATAAAATGTTTGCAGATCCTTTCAACACAGCCGGCCTCGTTATAGCTGAAAGCCTCCATGATGGCTTTGCATTCGAAGTACATGACATAGCTAATAACAAAAAAGCCGTATTCCAGTCTCCAGAAGAAATATATGACCTACTCGTGTTCATTGGGTCACCTGCGCATTATGCCGTGAAACGAGTTGTAGCTAGATCAACTGGTGAAGTTGGTGCCGTCTCTTCGACTGACAAACTCTCACTAATTGCGGGAAGGTACGTTGGTAAGGATGATCCAACCTCGATAGTTCGATGTCAGGGCGCTTTTCCTGCGGTTGGAGAAGTCCTGGAAGCATTCACTACCCCGTGGATAGTCGAAGGCTTTATGCGTGGCTCCCACTACGGACCTTGGATGCCTGTCTCACTTGAAAACGCAAATCCTTCAAGATTTGATGGACCGCCCAGAATAGTTGCACTCGGCTATCAACTTGCTGAGGGTAAGCTCATCGGACCAAGAGATATGTTTGATGATCCCTCATTCGATCCTGCCCGAGCTGAGGCCAACGTTATTTCCGATATTCTGCGAAAACATGGGCCATTTGAGCCACATCGCCTACCGCTCGATGAAATGGAATACACAACAATGCCTGCTGTTGCAGCCAAAATGGCAGATAGATGGACCGATCTTTAGGGAGCTACTCACCGACGAATTGCGAATTTAATATGACAATTCCTAAGCTTGTTGTTGCCACCACTAATGCAGGAAAAATCAAAGAATTCAAAGAAATTCTCGGAGATTCACCATTTGAAGTAATTAGCAAAGCAGAATTAAAAGTTGAATCACCAGACATTATTGAAACCGGCAGATCGTACGCGAGTAACGCAATAGCAAAGGCTACAGCTATATCAAAGCTCACGGGCTTAGCCACGATTGCCGATGACAGTGGCCTAGAAATTGACGCTCTCAGGGGTGCTCCCGGACCTGTTTCGGCCCGTTACGGAATGAATCTGTACAACAAAGGTATTCAAACTGACCACGACCGCAATATGCTAATCTTGGAACGGTTAAGGGATATACCGATTTCTGGTCGCTCAGCCCGATTTCGGGCCTGTATAGCTCTGGTCTTGCCGGGAAATCTTCCAACTACCCGAGAGGGATTGTGTGAAGGACGAATTGCACTTGAGCCCAAAGGGGATAATGGGTTTGGTTATGACCCGATATTTCTGATCCCTGATGGACGCTCCTTCGCTGAACTAG
>JAQWLS010000107.1 GCA_029247135.1 Dehalococcoidia bacterium
ATACGTTATGTGCCGTGATGCCGCGATTCGAATAGCCATACGGCCAATCATGTACTGGGTAAGTTGGTAGTCTGCAAGTGACTGACCAAATTGTGTCCTCTGAGTAACATATTGACACGCTTTTTCCAGAGCCGCTTGTGCAACACCACATGCTCTACCTCCTGTTTGGATTCGTCCAGCGGCAAATCCACCCATCTGGAGATAGAAACCCTTGTCGACGCCCGAATCTTCCCCCACCAGACAATCATGGGGAACCCACATATTATCGATACCTATGTTGAAAGAGTGCATTCCTCTATAGCCAAGAGTAGGATTAGCAGTTGCCTCCATTACTCCACCTTCAGCTTGTTCGAATTTCCAAGAATGACCATAGAAAGGATCTTTCTTTACCATGAACAGCGATAGTCCTTTACTTCCTTGACTACTATCAGGATTCGTTCGAGCTAGAAGTGCCAACGTGGTAGCTCGGCCAGAAAATGTACTCCAGGCTTTTGCTCCGTTTATCCTCCAGCCTTTTTTGCCATTAAACTCTGCCGGTTCAGCCCGAGTTTGGAGAGACGCCACATCTGATCCGGTGTCTGGTTCAGTTACAGCGACAGCAATCAATTCTTCCCCGCTAGCTATTTGTGGTAACCATTTCTGTTTCTGATCTTCTGTGCCGCCCGCGAGCAAAGCTTTTGCAAGTATTTCTGGTCGAGTAGCAAGTGATCCGGCTGCAGCAAGTGACGCAGCTGAAAGCTCTTCGGTGATGACAATCATGGGGAGATCGCCCATTCCCGTACCACCATATTCTTCAGGGATTGATGACCCAAAGAATCCCTGGGCCGAGAATTTTTCTAGTAGTTCGTCCGGGACAAGCAGGTCTTGTCGGTGGATATCTTGTGCAAGCGGTGCGACTTCATTTTTAGCGAAGTCACGAGCCGCATCTCGAGTTAAAGTTGCAACTTCATCCTCTAATTCGACATTATTTACTCCCCCAGTCATCAGGACAGTATTACCGATATTTCTGATTTTTTCTTCGGAGAGACCTGCTCGAATCAGCTCTTTAACACTTGTGCTATTCAAGTCTGCCAAATCCGTTTCAGAAAGACCGAAATCTTCCCAAGCCGATTCAATTTGTGATCGCATTTTGTGTGCAATCTCAGCCGCGTAGCAGTGAGACATTTCTGCAGAATGATGGTCGCTATGTCCACGACGTTCACTCCGCTCCACAAACGTAACTAATTCATCCGCTGCCTTAATTTCAGTTGTTAGGTAGGCGATTCGTTGAGTATGTATTTGATACTGATCGATCAGTTTGCCACCTTCTGTTATTTCTGAGGCGTGTGCGATGGCTTTGTTAATTACTTCTTGTGATGTGTTAACTAGTGTTCGGGCGGATATGGCGGGGTTGGCTGCGATGGTTGTCATTGCTCGCTCCTGACTTTCTTCGGTATCAATACTGTGTAATCTAAATCCAGAACTACATTTGGGTGATATCGTTCTCTACCTTTTTCATCGACTACTTTAAATTCCATATTTTCAGTGTAGGGGTCTAAGTTTTTTGTTGCGACAAGCCTCAGCCGCAATGCTCCGCAATCATCTCGATCTAAATTGATTTTCTCCAAAATATCTGTGTAGGCGAAGATTGTGTCGCCTGTGATAGTAGGGTTAGAGTGGGTTCCACCATTGAACGCAAGAATGCGGAGTATGTTTTCTAATCCATTAAACGATAGTGCTCTCGCGACGGAAATGACATGTCCGCCATAGACCACTCGAGTTCCAAATCGTGAATCTTTAAGGGCATGAGCGTTGAAGTGCGCACGAGCGGTATTTTGATATAAACGGGCGGCCATTTGATGTTCCGCTTCTTCAATTGCCATACCTTCGATATGATCTATTCGCTCGCCAACCTGATAGTCGTCCCAGAACCATTTTCCTCCAGTAACACGCTCATCGAAACCATTCAGCGTTAGGTTCTCAGGTATATAAAAGTCAGTTGTGGCTACTTCGCCGGGAGTTGATGGAACAACGGCGGGGCTGGTGTCTTCAACTGGGTTTGCCTTGTTTACTAGCACCCATCTTATGAAGCGAATAACTTCTTTTTTGTGTTGGTTGTAACCGTAGGTTTGGACCCAGATAATTCCGGTATCGCCCCCGCTAGACTCACGTCTTCCGATTACCTCAGTTTCAGCAGATATGGTATCTCCGGGGTACACAGGTTCACCGAAGCGTACATCTGCGTACCCTAGATTAGCCACAGCATTTAATGAAACGTCGGGCACAGATTTCCCGAAGACGATATGAAATACCAGAAGATCATGTATCGGTTCTCTGACAAAGCCAAGCTGTTTGGCAAACTCTGTATTGCAAAAGAGAGGGTATCGCGAAGCAGTTAATGCTAGGTATAGCGCGGCATCACCTTCGGTCACTGTACGTGATACAGCATGGTTTATTTTGAGACCAACGGTCAGGTCTTCAAAGTAATTTCCTAGGGATGCTTTGTTTGCCAATTGTTTATCCTTATACATAAATTGTATGCCTCCTTAGCGTCTGAGTCGCTTAAGGCCTACGATTGGCATTATGCAGAGTCCTGTGTCTCGATCATCGACTGGAATTTACAGTGGTTGGTTCGTTGTGCTCGCGTCCGGAGCCACGACCGCTACGGCTGCCGCAACAGTCTTCTATGGGATGAATACGTTTCTAAATGACCTTATTTCTGAGTTTGGTTGGGCAGCTTGGGTGACCTTTGCGGGCTCCTCAGTACGTACAGAAGTGGGTGGAATTTCTGCGCCATTTGTGGGTTGGGCGGTTGATAAATTTGGGCCTCGTCGAGTCTTAATCATTGGCATTGGTATTACAGCTGTGGGATTGCTCTTGATGTCATACATGAACGAGCTCTGGCACTTCTTCTTTGTGATGGCTTTGATCTCTCTTGGCTCAAGCACCGCTGGTAATCTGTGTGGATTTGCAGCGATTGTTACATGGTTCGAGCGCCGACGGGCGCGTGCTCTAACGTTGTCTACATTAGGTGGTTCGCTTGGCGGATTACTGATTCCTGTAGTTGCGATAAGTGTAGGTGAATTTGGATGGAGATCGACGCTTCAACTTTTAGCTATATTTGTGGCTACAGCGGGCATGGCCTTTGGACTGTTTGTGCGCACGAGACCTGATAATCATCCTCAACCGATGGATGGGATTACTGAAGCAGACACGGATGTAAGTAGCATATCCACGGCAATCAATTGGGGTCTTCCAGTGAGCGTGGCTATTCGAACCCGCTCTTTTGCGCTCTTAATGTCAGCCTTTGTAGCGAATGGCTTTGCCATGACGAGCTTATTAACCTTAGCGTTTTCGTATTTCGAATATGAGTTTGGACTTTCTAAAGGCGCTGCGGGACTGACCATAACGGTACTCACCGTGTCCTCAATCTTCGGTCGCCTGGCGCTTGGGTTCCAAGGCGATCGCTATCAACCAGTAAAATTACTCGCCATATGTTCCATTCTTCTAACTTTAGGCCTGCCTTTGCTCTCTATCGGGACGTTAGTTAGCTCAGATACTGGCAAGTGGATTGCATATTGTGGCTTAGTAGTGAGTTCGATCGGGTTCGGTGGCTCTGTCCCGTTGCGCTCGTTGGTGATTGTTGATTTTTTTGGTACAGCCTCGTTTGCTCGTCTTATGGGCGTTGAGCGATTTATTTCAACTATCGGTGGGACCATCGGTCCCATTTTGATTGGATTATCACTGGATTTAACAGAACACTATACGCTCGGGTGGTTGATGGCAGCTCTTGTTGGCGGGATATCGATCCCACTTTATTTAATGGCAAAACGTCCCGAGGAATTAATCAAGAAGTACAAAACCTTAGCTAGCGAGCAAGGCTAGACTTTATCCAAACAGTGGGCCACCGGCATCAATTAATTCACCATCCGTCGCAAAGACTGTTGGTCTTTCCTCACAATACACTTCACTCTCGCATTTATTGAACGAAAAAACTGGTTTTTCATCTTGTTTCTCGAAGTGTATGTGCCATGTACCGAGAACATTATTACCTCGCCGACCTTTTTCGATTTCGCCTTGAAGAATTGCAACGAGTTCTTCTAGTTGTTTTAACCCCATGTTTCATTCCTTTGCACAAAAATTCTTTCTAATTTTTTCTAGTATATATCCTGATTTTATAGAGGATGAGATTTTGTCTTGTGCAGGGACTATTATTGAATATTAGGGATCGCATTTTTTTCAGTGTAGTGTGTGCGTATAATGGGTCAGAGTTAATTGGAAGTCTGGATATGCGGAATCGAAGAGCGGGACCTGTTTTATGCGCAGCTGCCATTGTGGTAGTGATACTGTGTGCTGTGCCCTCAGTTTATCTGTTATTCCAGTTGAGTCTTTCTCCATCACGTTTTCTAGAATATGTGACAGCCGATTCAACTGGTCCAGTTGTCTGGCGTACTCTCTGGATGGTCCTCGCGGTGACAGCAACATCTCTCTGTATAGCGGTACCAATGGCATGGCTTTTGGAACGCTCTGATCTTCCTTGGCGTAACCTGTTCGGGGTGCTAGCCATACTACCGTTAGCTATTCCTTCATATATAGGATCGTTTGTACTCCTTTCTGCTTTTGGGCAAAGAGGCTTGCTACAACAATTGCTGGAGCCGATTGGCGTTGAAAGCATGCTGAGTATCTCGGGTTGTTCAGGATCGGTCATTGTTCTTGCCCTCTCAACCTACCCCTACTTACTCATTCCACTGCGACCAGCGCTCGGATCAATTGACCCAAGAATGTCAGATGTATCTAGGACGTTTGGCTATGGACCTCTGCGCACTTTCTATAAAGTAACTTTGCCGTTTTTGCGACCGGCACTTGCTGCTGGTGGTCTGCTTGTAGGGTTGTACGCCTTGTCAGATTTCGGGGCAGTGTCACTACTAAATTGCAGATCGTTAACGGTCAGCCTTTTTAGTCACTATGAATCAGCTTTTGACCGAACTGGCGCTGCAAGTGTTGCGATATTGCTATCAATATTTGCGCTAATTTTTGTGCTTGCTGACCTGAGAACTCGTCGAAATCGAGACTATAATTCTGCGCGCCCAGTCCTCCAAGGCAAGGTCACTACTTTAGGAAAATGGCGTTGGCCGGCAGTGACCATCCTTTCTATCTTCCTGTTTGTGGCTTTTGTTGTCCCGATTGGGGTTCTCGTCTACTGGTTTAGCCGAGAAGTAAATTACTTGGAGTCGCTTAATTCGATACTTGTTCCGGCTTTGAATTCTGTCATGGTCTCAGCCGCTGCAGGACTTATTACCTGTTTGATTGCGACACCAGTGGCTATACTTTCTGTCCAACATGGAAAACAGTGGCTGTCACGGATAACTGAAACTGTTTCTTATACAGGCTATGCGTTACCCGGCCTCGTAATTGCTCTTTCTTTGGTATTTGTGGCTAAAAATGTTGCCTTTTTATATCAAACCTTTTTTATTCTTATAGTGGGTTATGTGCTCTTGTTTTTGCCTCAGGCAGCAGGTTCAATTCGAGTTTCTATCGGTCAACTGCAACAGAATGTGCAGGGTGCTGCGAAGGGACTTGGCGCGAGCAATTTACGAGTCATGTCAACTGTAACTTTCCCGCTCATCAGGCGCGGAGTTATCGCGGGCTTCGTTTTAGTTTTTATTACTACTATTAAGGAGCTTCCCGCGACTCTTATCCTAAGTCCATTAGGTTATGAAAGCCTGTCAGCGTCTGTATGGAGTGCTTCAAGCGAAGCTTTTTTTGCCCGTGCGGCGTTACCCGGACTGCTCTTGGTGTTTTTTTCTTTGCTACCCTTGATCTTGCTTAATCGCTGGGATCGATCATTATGATGAATGACAGGCAAGGTAAGACTGATATAGCACTTCGTGCCGATAAATTGGCTCTGAGATTAGGGTCTGTGCAGGCGGTCACTGATCTGTCACTTGATATTAGACAGGGTGAATTTTTCGCAATACTTGGTCCGTCAGGTTCTGGAAAAACAACATCATTGCGACTTATCGCTGGTCTGGAAAAGCCAGATAGTGGTGAACTTTATTTTGGCCAGGACCTTATATCTTCGAGTACCACATTTATTGCCCCACAGGAGAGAAAAGTTGGTATGGTTTTTCAAGACTATGCCCTGTTTCCGCACATGACGGTGTTGGAGAATATTGCTTATGGAGTGGGGGGTACCCGAATTGACCCTACTGCCTGGGCCAAAAAAAGAAAGGCAAATCAAAGATTATTGCTCGCGAGTACTTGGATTTAGTGGATTTAGTCGGTTTTGCGGACAGAAGAATTTCAGATTTGTCAGGCGGTGAGCAACAGCGCGTAGCCCTAGCTCGGGCTTTGGTACCGCAGCCGAATATCTTACTTTTAGACGAGCCATTCTCAAATTTGGACCCTGTGCTACGAGCCAGCTTACGCGAGCAGGTGAGGGGGATTGTTAGATCTGCGGGTGTAACCACTCTAATGGTCACCCATGATCAGGAAGAGGCCTTGTCGATGGCCGATCGAATTGGATTTATGAAAGATGGCCATATTCGCCAGATTGGGGTGGCTGAGGAGTTATTCACGCAACCATCAGATGTGTCAGTTGCTGAGTTCTTTGGAGATTCGAATATCCTCCAGTACAACACTTCTGCGCCGAGGACACTGAATTGGCCATTAGGGACAATATCAGTGCCAGACGGAGTTTCAGCTGTTTCTCTCGTAATTTCTCCGGATAGCGTGGAGATAATGCCTCACGGTGTGGACGGGGTCGTTTTGGATTTGCAATACTTTGGATACTATCGAAAAATATCGGTCGAATTGAGTGATGGTCAACATATTCATGTGCGCCAGTCGGGTTTAAATTACTTACCAACAAACATAGGTGAACGCGTCGGACTCGTCCTACTTAGGGCTCCCACTGTATTTTCAGTCGACTGATGTTTTTACCGAGCCGCTAGTCGAGCGCACCCACTTCTCTCAGAAGATTGAGAGTTCGATCTATATCTTCCATCTGGCTCAGATCCATATTCACTGCTCCCAGTGAATTTAGTTCCGGTATTCCACTGTAAGAACTAGCGCCTGAAGCGAGGGGATATTCATAAGTGCTCTCACTAAAATATCGCTGCGATACATCCCCGAGGAGATACCACAACAGTGCGTGAGATTGCTCCTGTTTTTTGGACGAGTCGATAACGCCAGCACCAGCCACGTTTATCAGGGTACCGATGTCATTAGGTGCTGTGTAGTAATTACGTGCCCCAAATTCCACACCTTGCTCTGCTAAGAATCGATGAAGGTAATAGTGATTTACGAACCCTATATCGATTTCCCCAGCCGCTGCAGCAGCGACGATAGGCGTGTTCTTTGGATATACCTTCGGATCGTTTGCGATGATCCCCAGCAGCCATTCTTTTGCGATATCTTCTCCGTGGTGAATTCTCATTGCAGTAACAAAAGCCTGAAAGGAACCATTAGTTGGTGCCCATCCAATTCGGCCTTTCCATTTTGGATCAGTAAAATCGAGAATTGAAGCTGGGAGTTGATCTGGATCAATTGTTTCCAGGTTGTAGACGATAGTGCGTGCGCGACCTGAAAGACCAACCCACTGTCCTGTCTTAGATCGAAATTCAGGGGCTACCAGACTGAGAATATTTTCTGGGATCGTGGCGAACATGTCCGCGCTCTCTATAGCTCCAAGTGCGCCAGCATCCTGTGCAATAAAAATGTCGGCTGGTGTTTTGTCACCCTCTTCGAGAAGAAGGGCAGCTATCTCTGCAGTTTTCCCGTATTTTACATTTATCGAAACGCCACTGGCGCGTTCATATGATTCAAGAATCGGGCCAATCAAACTTTCTGACCGTCCAGAATACACTGTTAGGCTTTGCTCGCTCTTACTGCACGAAACGAATGCCAAGCTGATGGGTATAATTGATATAATTATTAGCCGGAAGATATATTTCATTAGTGTCTCTAATGTATTATTAAAGCTGTATATGAGTTAGTTAAACATTAGTACATGCTAATAATTATTGTCAACTTGTGAGATATCTACCGAATTAGAGCAAAGATTACACCTGTCATGAATACGTAAATGGATTAATTAGCGCGAATCTGGTCTATTTGACCCAAATCCTACTTCCGGCCTGCAGGCCCAGGACGATTTCTTTGTCAGCAACTTTAATTGTGATAGTTCCTTTGTAGGACGCACGCTCAGTTATTCTCACAGTTGCTCCGGGTTTGAGTTCCTCAGATTCGAAGAATCGAAGTAATTCTTCATCTTCCTCAAACACGCGATCGATCGTGTGGGTTGTGCCGTCAACTTGTTCAGATAGCCGCTTTTTGGACATTGAAGAGGTATTTCCACTTCCCGGTATAACAGCGCCAAACGGGGATGTAGTTGGATTACCTAGACGATTTACGATTAGTGGCTCGGTAATATCTGATATGGAATGCTCCATGAGGTGAGCTTCCCCATAAGCCTGCCACCAATTGAGTTCAAGAATATTCACCAACAGGCACTCGGCAAGTCGGTGCCGACGAACCATATTTTCAGCTCTCCGAAAACCGTCGGCAGTAAGTGCGACACGCTTTTTCGCGTCAACCTTTACTAGCTTGTCTCGTTTGAGCCTTGACAGCATGCCAGCCATTGATGCAGGCTTGAGCTCGAGTCTTTCAGCAAGTCGCGCAGCTATTACTTCCTCACCCTCGTCATTAGCTAACCTGTAAATTTGAGTGAGTGCGTCGTCAGCGGCGACATTGATTACCTGTTTTGGCATGTTTATAGCTCCATTTGTCTGTCGAGAGACTAAATTTTCTCTAGAATTTCCACTTCTTGAACATCTTCACTGTCTTTTGTTCTATCTGATTCCCAAGCAGCTGAGAGCAGCTCCAGAGTTTTGATGCGATTTTCAATGCTGTAGGTCGATGTTGAGACCATTAATTCACTCGCTTGTGTCGCTTTCTGGAGCGACGTTAATCCCTCCAGAACTTCATCTGCGGTGCCAATAAAAGAATTGGAAGGCATAGCCCTCGCTGCGGGGAAGTCTGAGTGTGCGTTGGCGGCTTCAGGACTTAGTAATGGATGTCTCTGGCCGGTGCGCATCCCGTACTTCCGGAGCCGGCTGGGACCTGACTCCCATTCAGCTTCTTCTGATGTGTCTGAGACAATTACAGAGGCAGTAACAATCGTAAATGGCATATCGAGAATTGGGGAAGGTTTGAAATTATCACGATAAATCTGCACGGCTTCCAGCGTACCGCCGGTGTCAAAATGATTCGCGAATACGAAGGGGAGGCCCAACATTCCAGACAACTCTGCACTGAAATTTGACGAACCTAGCAAATGAATATTCGGATAAGTCGTTGCAGCTGGCGTAGCGGACAAGTATTCCCAGGCACCCTGGTCGGCCCGTACATCACCTAAGAGACCCATCAGATCAACCAAGTTCATTGGAAAATTTTGTGCATCGTGGTTGTTTGGCGATCGCCGCAAAGCTGCCGCTGTATGTTGGTCTGATCCTGGAGCTCTCCCAATTCCTAGATCGATACGATTAGGATACAGAGCCTCGAGGAGTGCAAATTGCTCGGCGATGACTAGTGGTGCGTGGTTTGGTAACATTACGCCCCCCGATCCGAGTCGGATTTTCGAGGTTTTCAGACCTAAATGGGCTATCAGTACGGCAGGGTTAGTACTCGCAACAGTTTGCATATTGTGATGTTCAGCGACCCAGAAACGGTAAAAGCCTAAATCGTCTGCACGCTGTGCCAATCGAGTGGCATTATCCAAGGCTACTGATGTTGTATCGCCATCCGTTGCCATTGCTAGGTCTAAAACTGAAAGTTTAACTTTTTCCATGAATTGATGATATTGCATTGTTTGGTGCACGCGCGAGCTTAAATTATCTGCCGCAGGGTTGCGATCTAGCTTACATGTACGTCCGCGGCAACCGACATTCGCGTGGGCGTAGTGGTACGTGAGATAATTCGAGTCAGTATGGCAACTACAATAAGCACCAGACTTCCCATTACGACGAAGGCCATTCGTTCTCCAGCTCTATCTGCCAGATAGCCGACTGGCCAGCCGATCAGCATAAAAGCGGCGAATGATATACCAATTAATGAGCTGACTCTACCGAAGAATTTAGGGTCACAATCGATCGCGATAATTGCGCTATTTAATGTTTGGAACATACCCATCCCAACTCCTGTAAGCAGGACTGGAATGATGACGATGGCATACGACGGGCTTAAGCCGGTGCAAATGATTGCAATTCCCATTAGTGCGGCACCAGTGCTGTAAATATTCAGTGCCTGCTTAGAGGCCGCGTAACCCGCAACCGCGAGACTTGCCGCGAGCCCGCCTACCGCAGTGATTGCCTGAAGTATCCCGAATTCTCTTGCACTAGAACTAAGTTCATTTTCAAGTAGGCCCGGAAGAGCTGTCACTGAAGACATTCCAATCATAATCATAAGAAAAAAGAAGACCATCATCCAACCTAATCTGGGCTCCTGGCGAAGGTACACAATTCCAGACTTCACTCCGGCCAAGATCGATTCGCCTTCTTTGTGCCCCATCGCCTTTGTGTTGGGTAATACGAGCATGATTATGACTCCGATAATGTTAAATGCGGCCATGGCATAGTATGCGCCTGCTGCCCCAAAATAAGCGGCTGAAATCATCAGGCCTCCGATTGCAGGTGCCCATATGCGTGTGGCATTGAGAGCTACTTGGCTAAGCGCGATCGCATTTCCACGAAGTTGGGTAGGGACGATTTCAACTACCCATCCCTGCCGCGCTGGCATCATGAACGAAGACGCAACTCCAAGGACGAACGAATTTACTATTAGGTGCCAGAGTTGTAAGACATCGAGCAAGAGCAGCGTGCCATTTGCAAGAAAGACATAAGTCATAATACTTTGCGAAATTAAATTGATATATTTTTTTGAAACTCTATCAGCGACAGCCCCACCAATAGGGCCAAGAAACGTCATTGCTAATCCCTGTCCTATCATCACCAGGCCCACCGAACTATTTTGACCTGTGAGCTCGAATGCGACGATTGATTGAATAACCACATACATAAAAAATGAGGTCATAGAACTGAGTGAGCTGATCCAAAGGAGTCGAAATTGAGTATTTGCTAGCGCATCGAAAGAGTTTTTAATATCGAGCTTCAATCATTGTTAAATGAGATGTTTCAAACCTAGGCTAGTCGTAAATGATATTAGGCGCTGTTTTGTGAACTGGAGCGGAGGACGGGGATCGAACCCGCGACATCCTGCTTGGGAAGCAGACGCTCTACCACTGAGCTACCCCCGCATACGAAACATATTTACCCTAGGAATGATACGCCAAGTTACCTTAATAATTCTCTAGAACCAGATATCCAATAAACTGACTGAAAGCAATATTTAAAAACATGTTTAAATAGTCTAATTCAGATATGGGGGGCATAATATGAGTTCTGCTGCAGAAGCTAAAGCCGCATTTCAGAGATGGTTGGACGGGTTTAATGCCCGCGATAGTGACGCGATGATAGCTGAAATGCATTTCCCTCATCTCCGTCTAGCCAGGACCAAGTTTGACAGCTGGGATACTTCTGCGGATTGGCTTAGTGGTCATGATGCGTTGACTGAGAAGCTTTTGGCTGAGGATTGGGATCATACGGATTTAATTTCAATGGAAGCAGTGCAGGTAAGCGATGAGAAGGTTCATCTCGTGCTACGACAATCTCGCAGAAAGAAAGATGGCACAGAATATAGTGGATTCGATACACTCTGGGTCTTCACAAAAGAGGGTGGTCGCTGGGGGGCAAAATTAAGATCGTCATTTTTGACGGCAAATGCGCAGCTTTATTCTTAGTTGAGAGATCGCCGCTAGACGCGTACAGGTTTATTCTTTCTCAGATTGGAGAAACAATGTCAATTCTTGTTGATGAACGAACAACTTTCATTATTCAGGGAATCACAGGTCGTGAGGCCGTGACGATGACTCGTGAATGTCTAGATTATGGCGCCAAGGTAATTGGTGGTGTGACACCCGGTCGTAGTGGTAGAAAAGTGCATGGTTTGCCAGTGGAGGATACGGTCAAGGCATTTACAAGTCGAGAACGCGTTGATGCCGCGGTCGTATCGGTGCCTCCGGCGTTTGCTGCAGACGCGGCCCTTGAGGCTATCGTCGCTGGTGTACCGCTGGTAGTGATAGTTACTGAGCGAATTCCTCGTAAGCAGGTTGCTCAGGTAATGGAAGTTGCTGAAAAATATGGGACCCGGATTATCGGTCCGAACTGCTTAGGTATTATATCTCCAGGTAAGTCCAGAGTAGGTGGATTGGGCGGTCAAGCTGAATCGTGCGCCCGAGCTTTTAAACCCGGTAAAATTGGCGTTATGTCGCGCTCTGGTGGAATGACAGTTGAGATTGCCAATTCATTGTCTGAGGCTGGTCTTGGGGTGTCGACCGCTGTAAGTATTGGTGGAGATCCGATTATCGGTTCATCCTACGCAGAACTTATGCCTCTGTTTGATGCTGACGCCGATACTGAGGCAATTGCTATATATTCTGAGCCAGGTGGCCGTGCTGAGTATGAATTGGCGGAATATATGGCCAAATCTGGATCAACAAAACCAATTGTTGCTTTTATGGCAGGAAGATTCATCGATGAGATGCCAGGTATGCGATTCGGACATGCTGGCACGATTGTTGAGGGAAAAGCCGATACGGCAGCTTCGAAGATCACAAATCTACGTGATGTTGGGATAACTGTTGCTGAACGAATTGGTGATATCCCAAATCTGTTAAAAGAAAAACTATCTGAAGTATAGAGTGAGGATCACGATGTCAGATAACGCTGCAATTTTTATTCGAGTAGATATTGATGAGACAGTTCAGGACGATAGCGAACTTTGCAAACTGCTAATAGAGTCTTGTCCTGTTGATATTTTTCAGGCCTCTGATTCAGGCGGAATTGAGACTATCGAGTCAAATCTGGATGAATGCACGTTGTGCGATATTTGTGTTGAGGCAGCACCTGGCAAGGTAGAAGTCGTAAAACTTTATCGGAGCTCGTGAGTCAGAACGCGTTTACTTGTTTGCTGTCGCGTAACTTACACCACTCTTCTGTTGATGCTTCGCCTCAGTTCGCATGCACTGTGTACAGGTGTTTATTCGCTGCCATCGACCATCGATGAATACACGTTTACGGTGTACGTTTGGTTTGAACATACGATTTCTTTTCTGTGCCTTGCGTTCCCAGTTTCCACCATGCTTGTATCGAATGGATCGACCAAAGACCGTTTTCTTATCGCACACGTCACATTTACCTGAAGCCATACCATCACCTTAACCTGCGTAGGAATTATTATTATTAATAGATCTATATATTACCTATAGTTCACCGCAACAGTCGAATCGGAGGGGGTTGGATTGTGAATGAAGAAAATATAACGGTTGAGAAATTTCATGAAGCATTGATTGTTGCCGAACAATGGCTCACTGTAAACCGAGATGGCATTAATGCTATCAATGTTTATCCCGTGCCTGACGGAGATACCGGCACTAATATGCTATTAACGTGGCGCCAGGCCTTGGAATCTATTAACGGTACAGATGCACACACATTTGCTGAATTATTGAACAAGTTTTCGCGTGGTGCTCTTTTGGGTGCTCGAGGTAATTCAGGAGTTATTCTTTCTCAGATGATTGGTGGATTAGCATCGGCTCTGGGTGACAGCCTCGATTCGATAACTGTTTCAGATTTGTCGATCGGATTACGAAGTGCATCTGATAATGCTTACAGGGCTATCACTGAGCCAGTTGAGGGCACTATGTTGACTGTAATGCGGGAAGCTTCAACGGTGGGTGAGAGTTCTACAGTTAATTTGGAAGAGTTTTTAGATACTGTGGTGAGTGAGTCCTATGATTCGGTAGCAAGAACTCCAGATTTATTGCCTCGTCTCAAAGAGGCTGGTGTGGTCGACTCTGGTGGCATGGGTGTGGCTGTTATTCTTGAGGGTATAGCAATCTCGCTGCTTGAAAGAGATCTCCCGTCTGAGCCCGTGGTAACCGGTGAAATCAAGGTTGAAATGTCTGGCGTCGAGCATGAAGGCTACGGATATTGCACGGAGTTTGTTATCTTGGCGGATGTGGCACTTAAGGATTTTGAGGGAGAACTCGTTGAACTGGGCGGAGAATCTATTCTTGTGGTAGGAGATCCAGGTGCTGTTCGCGTCCACGTTCATCTCGAAGACCCAGGACCCGCACTTTCAGCTGCAGTCACTCACGGTGAAACAGTTTCTATCAAGATTGACAATATGCAAATTCAGCATGATAACTGGGCTGATCAACAAAAAACCGACGGGACTGCACCACAGGGAGCTATCCCATCCATAGGTTTAGTGTCAGTCGCTCGTGGAGAAGGATTAATTAATAATTTTCGTGAATTAGGGGCAAATGTAATTATCGATGGAGGTCCAACTGGCAAGGCCTCTGCGGGAGAGCTAATAGAAGCTGCCAGAGGCGCAGGATTAGAACACGTTATTATTTTGCCAAATGACAAAGATGTTGTGCTGGCCGCTGAACAGGCGGCAGAATCTGATCCCGATTTTGTTAGAGTGATTCCTACTAGATCTGCTGTGTCTGGATTAAGTGCAGCAATGGCGTATCTTCCTGAAGGAGATATTGATGAAATCTGTTCGCTAATGACCGAATCGATAGAACTAGTGCAGTCACTTGAGGTCTCAAACTCAGTTCGTGATACATCGGTGAATGGAATAGACATTCGTGTTGGAGCAGGAATTGGATTTCTCGATGGAGAATTGGTCGCGTCGGAACCCTCACTTGCTGCAACATTATTGGCAGTTCTTAAACAGGGTGAAGCGTCTCAGTCAGAGATTATGACCTTGTACACTGGAGAAGGTGCTACACCTGAAGAAATTGAAAGAATAAGCGAAATGACCGAATCGCATTTTCCCTCGCTAGAATTGGATATAGTAGAGGGAGGACAACCGCTATATCCCTTTATAGCTAGTCTTGAGTGAGCCTTTGCCTAGAAGACCTTATAACGTGTTAGTCAGGAGAAATAATGACATTAAGAATACTTACAGATACTGCAGGCGACATTCCAGATTCGCTAGCAAATGAACTTGGGATTGGTCTAATCCCTTTAAATATTCACTTTGGTGATGAACAACTAAAAGACCGGCGGGACATTACGAGCGATAATTTTTTTGATCGACTTGCTTCATCTGATGTACATCCAACTACATCCCAACCATCCCCCGGAGAATTTGCTGAGGCTTATCAATCATTAATTGATGATGGAGCCGACGAGATTCTATTTGTGTCTATTCATGGAAATCTATCAGGGACATTGGATTCTGCTAAGCAGGCAATAGAGCTTGTTGATGGTGCGAGGATTGCTACCGTGGACACTAGAAGAACTTCCATGGCACAGGGGATTCCAGCTATTCGAGCAGCTGAACTGGCTAATAATGGGGGAGGGCTGGACGAAGCAATTGCTCTAGCTGAGGATGTTGCAAGCCGTACTAAGTCATTAGTCATTGCCGATACGCTTGAGTACTTGAAAAAAGGTGGAAGACTTACTCAGAGTCAGTATGTGCTTGGTTCGATGTTACGAGTTAAGCCAATACTGGGGATAGGCGAGGAGCCACCTTATGTCACTATTGCGACTCGTGTCCGAACTTTGAAGAAGGCACTGGAAACTATGGTTAACATGGCCAGCGAAGACGAAATTGAGTGGGCGAGCATTGTACATGGTCAAGGCCAAGAGAATGCCGAAATTGTCCAGGCTCTGATGAAGCCACATGTGGGCGAGGTTCCAATATATGAAGTGACACCTGTTTTGGGTGTGCATTTGGGACCTGGAACAGTGGGGCTTCATTGGATATCTGCTCAGAGCTGAGGATTGATCCGTGGCTACGGATTTAGCTTGGTTATGGTCACTGCTTCAGCGGGAAGGGCAAGCTGGGGCTACTAATTTACTCTCTGGTGGGATCGATGCGGCGATGCGTGCTGCCATACGTGGTGAGCCCCGTGACTCTGTTGTTAGAAAAATTTATCGCCATCTTCCGGCTTCCGGATATGCGGCACTAGGCTTAGATGATCGAAAATTATGGCTTCAAAGAGCTCTAGCAACGATTGAAATCGAACGAACGGCGGAGACTACTAAATCAAGTGTCTTAGCTACATCTGATAAGAAAAGGAAGACAGTAGCGTCTAAACCAAAAAAAACGTCAGAAACAAGGGTGCGAAAGAGTCAAATCGCTCCCGGCGAGATCGGACTTGACGCTCCTCTTAGTGATGCAGCGTCTGGACTCTCCCAGACCGATCTGAAAAAATTAGGTGTGACGAAAAGCATAATGACAATTCGTGATGCTTTGTTTTATTTTCCTCGAACTCATAATGATTATTCCTCGATCGTCCGAAAAGCGACTGATTTGATTCCTGACGAAACGCAAACCTTTAGAGGTGTAGTGAGAAGAACATATGTTAGGAAGACTAAAAGGGGATTATTCTTTGCTGAAGCTGTACTAAACGACGTAGAAGGCAGACCTGTTAAGGCGATATGGTTCAACTTATTCCGCACACAGGGGCAAATAGCTCAGAGGTTGCCTGTTGGAAGCGACATAGCTTTAGCAGGTAAGGTGAGATTGAAATCCAGGTCTTTTGAGTTTCAGGCACCAGAAATCGAACGATTAGATTCAGATGCTGATCAAGGAAAAGTAGCGGGCCGGCATGCACCTGTCTATAGCCTGACAGAAGGGATATCTCAGCAAAAGTTGAGGTCTGCGATTTCCCGCGTGCTGGATAAATTTGCTAATCGTATCGAAGATCCACTTCCTCAAGAAATTAGAGAAAGGCGACAATTAGTTCCACTTCGGCAAGCGGTGATTGATTGGCACTACCCAACATCAGATGAAGCTCGGTATGAGGCGCAGCGGCGTATTAGCTTTGATCAGTTGTTGATTAATCAGCTGCAGGCGATCGGAAGACGTCAAAATTGGATTCAGGGTCAGGCTCTTGAATTGAGTGAAGACTCGGCCACTACGAAATTTATTGATTCTTTACCATTCCCATTAACTAATGCCCAAGTGCGATCATTGTCAGAGATTAGGACAGACTTAACTAAGTCAGCGCCGATGGCACGACTTTTAGAAGGTGATGTTGGGTCTGGTAAAACAGTTGTTGCTCTGGCCGCAATGCTTTCAGCTATAGAGTCTGGAACACAGGCCGTATTAATGGCACCGACTGAGGTTCTGGCAGAACAACACTATCGCACTATATTGAAATTGCTTACAGATAAAGAGGATGGGTCCGAGCTCCTTCAGGGAATGGTTGACACACCTGGATTTGATAGGCCTCTGCGAGTTGTGCTTCTCACAGGTTCAACAAAAGGTAAGGAGCGTACAGCAACCATAGAATTATTGAAGCACGGCGGCGCTGATATCGCTGTGGGGACGCATGCCCTGATTCAGGATGGAGTGGACTATTCTAGGCTTGGATTGGCAGTTATAGATGAGCAACATAGATTCGGAGTGATGCAGCGAGCGGCTTTGAGAAAGAAAGGTCAACTGGTAGAGGCTGGAGGGACAACCACTCCACACTTGTTGGTAATGTCTGCCACTCCTATACCTCGAACCTTACGACTGGCATCGCGTGGTGATTTAGCATTTAGCAGACTTGATGAATTGCCTGCTGGCCGAAGTCCAGTTACCACAAAATTTGTTCAGGGCTTGGAACGGCTTGAAGCATATTCTCAGATACGTAAGGAAGTTAGTGAAGGGCGCCAAGCCTTCATAATCTGTTCGTTGGTTGAGGGATCAGACAACGTACAAGCTCGGGCAGCGACGGATGAGTTTGAGAGATTGAAGATTGAAGTGTTTTCAGATATAGCTGATTCAATTAGCTTGGTTCATGGGCGTATGTCAGCGACCGAGAAAGAAACAAAAATGCGATCGTTTTCAGAGGGACAGACGTCTATTTTAGTCGCAACGTCAGTGGTCGAAGTTGGAATCGATGTACCCAATGCCACGGTGATGTTAATTGAGGACGCAGATCGTTTCGGATTATCTCAATTACATCAATTCAGGGGTCGTGTCGGACGCGGCCTAGATGTAGCTTATTGTTACTTGGCCGCTGACACTCCGACCGCGGATGCTGAGCAACGCTTAAATACACTGGAGGTGAATACCGATGGCTTTAAGATTGCTGAAGCTGATCTAGAATTTAGGGGCCCAGGAGAATTGTTTGGAGTTGAACAGAGTGGTGAAGGAGTGACAAATCTCTTTGCAGCGGCGCTTCTTGATATTGAACTAATCTCTGCCGCTAAGGAAGAAGCAGAAATC
>JAQWLS010000040.1 GCA_029247135.1 Dehalococcoidia bacterium
AAGCAGAAATCTTATTAGAAAAAGATCCGGGCTTGAAAGATGCACCCCATCGGCTACTTAGGTATCAGGTTCCTACAATTCAGGATGGGAACCTTGTCATAGGAGAAGTTCACTAAGCGATTGAACTACAAACTACTCAAATTCTTTTAAGACTGTTTCGAGTATTTCAAAAGCATCATCTAACTCATCCTCGGTTACGATGAGTGGCGGCATTAGTCGAATAGCGTTCGGCCGAATCGGATTGGCAAGTAATCCAGCAGCAATACATTTACCCACTACATCAGCTGAAATCTCATCCCTCAAGATGATTGCCTTGAGGAGTCCTTTGCCTCTTTGCCCAACTACTAGATCTGAACGATCTTCGAGCTGTTCAATTTTGTTTTCAAGATAGTTGGCTCGTTGATTTACCGTCTCTAAAACCCCTTGATTTAATATTTGATCAACTACGTACTCGGATGCGGCGCAGGCTAAGACGTTTCCACCAAAAGTCGATCCATGGTCTCCTGGCTGAAAAACTGCGGCCTTCTCGCTCGCTAAAACGGCGCCAATGGGAACTCCTCCGCCCAAGCCTTTAGCAAGAGTCATGATATCTGGCATAATTCCATAATGTTGAAAGGCAAACATTTTTCCGGTACGCCCGCAACCCGTTTGTACCTCGTCGAGGATGAGCAATATTCCCTCGCTGTCGCATAAATCACGGACCTGCTTGAGGTAGTCAGGATCCGGCTCGTTAACACCACCTTCTCCTTGAATGGGCTCGAGTAGTATTGCCGCGGTTTCTGAATTGACCTTCTGTTTCAACGCATCGAAGTCATTGAATGGAACAAATTCAAATCCTGGTGTTGGTGGACCAAAGGGTTCTCTGTAGGCTGGTGTCCCTGTGGCCGCGACGGTGGTCATCGTACGCCCATGAAAGCTGTTATCGGTGGAGATTATATTAAAGGCACCATCTCTATTTTGAATTCCCCATTTTCGAGCAAGTTTGATAGCACCTTCATTTGCCTCAGCACCTGAGTTCACAAAAAATAGCCGATCGAGACCGCTCGAGTTTATTAGCATTTCACCTAGTTTGACTTGAGGCTCTGAGTAATAGAGATTGGACACATGGATTAGTTTTTTTGCCTGTTCAGCGATAACCTCTGCGAGCCCAGAATGACCATGTCCGAGTGCATCGACCGCGATCCCCGCAACGCAGTCGACGTAAGATTTCCCATCACTATCTTCAACCCGAGCACCTTTCCCTCTGACTAATGTCATAGGTGGTCGTCTAAACATATTCATGTGAATTTTTGCTTCACGTTCTGGGATAGATAACATCGTAATCCTTTCAATCAGCGGCAGAAGTATTGTAGCTACTCGGTGGCGCCTTCGAGAGCCTTCTGCAGTGCATCAATAAGTCCTCGTAGTTTAGCTATATCCTGTTCAAGCTGCTGAGCAGAGTTCTCAGCCTCACTTATAAGATCTGATATATCCGCAGAACTTTGAGTGTCCGAAGAATCAGGTGAGCTATCCGTGCCGGTCTCGGAACTTGTTTCAGGTTTCAATAGTTTTCCATCCAGCGAAGATCTGCGCTTACCTAACAGAACATCAATGGCTTGTGGGAGTGTTTTCTCCATAACAATTTGATTTCCGTTGGCGGCGACGACTCTCTGCAATTGGGGTAGCCGTGACGCTTCAGCTTGCAAATAGATTGGCTCCACGAAAATAAATGACGAACCAACAGGAATCATTAGAAGATTTCCTCGTATAACTTCTGAACCAGCTTGATCCCAAAGGGTTAGTTGCTGCGCAATTACCGGATCTTGATCGATAAGCGACTCTATCTGACCTGGTCCCAACACGTTTGAATCAGTTGGGAATCGGTATGAGACGAGCTCACCGTAATGTTCGCCGTCGGACCTACCGGCGAGCCACGCAATTGTGTTACGTCTGTTCAATGGTGTGAACGGAGTAATTAACACGAATTCCAGATCCTCTTGTGCCACGACTCCGACTTCTTCCTCTTGTGGAAGGGTCATTACAACAAAATATGGCTCGACTGGTTGTTCAGTTCGGTGAAATCTCTCAGTGGGGATGTTCCATAAATCTTCCGAAAGGAAAAACACGGTGGGATCTGTTATGTGATATCTCAAGTAAAGATCTCGTTGCAGGCGAAATAAATCTGGTGGGTAGCGTAAATGTTCTACTACGTTCGCAGGCATCTGATCCTTAGGGGTGAAGAGATCAGGGAAAATCTTTGCCCACGTATTTACGACCGGATCAATCTCGTCTATTAGATAAAGAATGACATCGCCAGTTTGTGCGTCAACTGTGACAACGACTGAATTCCGAATATAGTTAATATTTCCTCGTGGCTGACTGTAAGGCAAATTGTTCGAGGTGGTAAATCCAGGAACTATCCACAGTAACTCATTGTCGATATTAACCAAGTATGGGTCACTATCTAGCGAGATGAACGGCGCGATCGATGTAATACGTTCTTTAATATTACGTTTCATCAAGAGTCTTGACTCCGACGTGATCTGGCTTGAAATCATTAAATTCCAGTCAGATAGTTCCCATGAGAGTGCTACTCGTTTTGCTAAAGAATTAAGACTAATTCCGCGATCTTCCGCGTATTTTGTAGTTACGTTTCCTTCTCCCTCGGGATAATCGAACTCAGGTTCATTACTATTTCCAACTATCGGATGGTTAGTGAGCTCTCCGAAATAAATACGAGCGCCTGTTTCACTTAACGGCAAAACATCTGACACCGGTGGAATGTCGCTTGTCCATAAAACAGGGAGTCCCTCGTCGACTTCTATCTCATTAACGGGGGAAATAACAGCGCCGTATCCGTGAGTATACTGAAGACGTTCTCGCGTCCAGTTGCTGTCAGGTGCACGCATGATATCGAGCTCGCGCGCACTGATCATCACCTGTCTTACCTCGCCATCAATTTGGTATCGATCGACGTCGACGTCCTTAAAGAGATAGAGTTGTCGGATTCCCTGAATCTGATTGAAGGTGTCACGTACAGGTATTGGATCAAGAACCCTGACATTTTTTAGAGTCTTTGGATTGGCCGCAAATTCAGCGGGAGTGACAGTTTCGTTAGCGGGATACTGCCGCTCATCAATATTATCCAGACCATATGCAAACCGTGTTGCTTCAATATTACGCTCGATGTAGGCTTCTTCTTTTTCGCGTTCGTTTGGATTTACTTGAAGGTTTTGGACGCTGGCTGGATAAAGTGCGCCTCCCACAAAGCTTGCCGCGATCCAAAGTCCAATAGCAAAGAAAGGAGCCTTGAATCCCTTATCTGTGAGAAGTGAATTTGCAATTGTGGCAGCTCCAGCAAAGACACCGAGAATCATAATCACGTACATCGCAGGAAGGCGAGCACTAATGTCAGTATATGTAGCACCGTATACAATTCCACCGGCTTTGTTCACCAAATCGTAAATATCAAAGAAGGTTCTTGAAGCAATTAATATAATTAACAGACCTACGATTGTAGACGCATGAATTCGGAGTCCTCGTGGTAATGATGAAGTCATCTGTTCAAGCGATCGACCGAATAAGGTCAGTCCATATATTCCGCCAGCCACCAGTCCACTAATTATTACAAGCCAGGTAATCCAGCCTTGAATAAATCGTATGAAAGGTAGGTCAAACATATAGAACGAGAGATCGCGTCCGAATTGAGCATCTTCAATGTTGAATGGCATACCGTTGTACCACAACAGTATTATTTCCCATGATGAAGAGAGCGCCACGCCAAAGAGAATGGCAAGAAATATAGTTATACCGGCAATCAGCACCGTCAATATTTTCTTTAATGCAGCAGGGTTTAGCTCACCTTCGAGTAAATCAATGTTTACAGGAGGAGCTAGACGTTCAGCTAGCTTGGCATTGAAAGCAATTACTATCCCAGCTGTAATGAATCCGATCGCAAATAAGATCAACTTGGTTGCAATTACAGTACTGTAAACACCACGGAAACCGACTGAGTCAAACCAAAGGATATTCGCATAGATTGTTTTACCAGTACTTAAACCGATAAATAAGAGAATTATCGCACCAGCTATTACAAACCATTTAACTGGGACGCCACCCGAGTCAGAATTGTTGCCAAACCTGAACATGTCTGGTGGTGGTCCTAGATCGCTGTCTTTTTTATCATCAAAAAATGTCATACCGCTCCCTCAAACTTCTAGGCTTACTGGATTTCTAGCTCGTGCAATTGACTCGCCTCTTTATATTTCTGAGGGAGTTTGTTCTATCTAACACTGGTTCCGTTACTTTCTGACTCTATTGATAATAGAGCACTCTGCTTTGTTCCGTTGATAATTCGTGCTTTGATGCCCACTTCAGCTGCTCTGAGGCATGCGTCGGTTTTAGGAATCATTCCACCGGTGAGAGTTCCGTCACGAACGAGTCCTTGAATTAAGCCTTTATCTGCCACCTTTAGCGTCTCGCCATCTTCATTTTGTAGACCATCTACATCAGTTAGAAATATCAGTTCGTCTGCGCCAATCTCGCGAGCAATTTCACCGGCTGCCGCATCGGCATTTATATTTAACGCTTGGATAGGAGGCTCAACGCCGATAGGTGCGATGACTGGAATATACCTTTCGCTTAATAGATGCATCAGAATATTTGGACGAACCTGAGTGATTTCTCCAACTAGTCCTAGTTTTGATTTAGTCTGACGTGCCGTAATAAGCTGGTCATCGATTCCACTTAAACCGACAGCCCTGCCCCCAAGGCTGTTCATCTCTGAAACGAGTG